>DASTGR010000162.1:0-17761 GCA_035718885.1 Pseudolabrys sp.
GCGGAATTCCTCGGAGATCACGCTCGTCTTCATGATCGCCGAGTCGAACAGGGTGCCCTTGAGCACCTTGAAGCCTGCCTCCTTCATCATCGGCTTGGCGAAGGTGCGGATGACTTCGGTGTCGGCGATCTGCGCGTTGCGCACGTTCTCGCCCATCGTCTTGCCGTTGACGGTCAAGGCGTCGCCGTGGATCTTCTTGGCCTTCAGCAATTCATTCATCACCGCCGGCAGGCCGCCAGCGCGGAAGTACTCTTCGCCGAGGAAGCGCCCGGCCGGCTGCATGTCGACGAGCAGCGGAATGTCGAGGCCGACCTTCTCCCAGTCGTCGATCGACAGCTCGACGCCGATATGGCGGGCGATGGCGTTGATGTGGATCGGCGCATTGGTCGAGCCGCCGATCGCGGAATTGGCGACGATGGCGTTCTCGAACGCCTTGCGCGTGAGGATGTCGGACGGCCGCAGGTTCTCGCGCACGAGCTCGACCGCGCGCTTTCCCGTCTCGTAGGCGATCTGGCCGCGCTCGCGGTACGGCGCGGGGATGGCGGCGCAGCCGGGCAGCGACATGCCGAGCGCCTCGGCCAGCGCGTTCATGGTCGAGGCCGTGCCCATCGTGTTGCAGTGGCCGACCGACGGCGCCGATGACGTGACGATCTCGATGAACTCCTCATAGGTGATCTTGCCGGCGGCGTGGTCGGCGCGCGCCTGCCACACCACGGTGCCGGAGCCGGCGCGTTCGCCCTTCCACCAGCCATTGAGCATCGGTCCGCCGGACAAGACGATCGCGGGGATGTTCACCGTCGCCGCCGCCATGATGCAGGCGGGCGTGGTCTTGTCGCAGCCGGTCGTCAGCACGACGCCGTCGAGCGGATAGCCGAACAGCACCTCGACGAGGCCGAGATAGGCGAGGTTGCGATCGAGCGCCGCGGTCGGGCGCTTGCCGGTTTCCTGGATCGGGTGCACCGGAAACTCGAAGGCGAGGCCGCCGGCGGCGGTAATCCCTTCGCGCACGCGCTTGGCCAGTTCGAGGTGGTGGCGGTTGCAGGGCGACAGGTCGGACCCGGTCTGGGCGATGCCGATGATCGGCTTGCCGGACATCAATTCGTGCCGCGTCAGCCCGAAATTGAGGTAGCGCTCGAGATAGAGCGCCGTCATGCCCGGATTGTCGGGATTGTCGAACCAGAGCTGCGACCGCAGTTTCGGCTTGCCGCCGTGACCAGTCATTTTCTTCTTCCTTCCGCTAACGCCCGCGCACGATAGAAGCGATTTTGGCGAAGGCAAGGGCGGGCTATTGCAAGGCGGTGCCGCAGGCAAAGCGGGCTCCCTCTCCCCTCTGGGGAGAGGGTTGGGGTGAGGGGGATCGTGAACTCGGGAGTTTGTAACCCCTCACCCGGATCGCTTCGCGATCCGACCTCTCCCAACCGAACTCGGGTTTACCCGAGTTCGGCTTCTAATCTGGTCGAAGTCGGATATATCCGACTTCGACTGGGAGAGGTGAAGCGCGCAAGCGGCTCCGCTCATAGCTACATCGTCGCGCCGATGGTCCAGGGCACGAATTCGAGGTCGCCGTAGCCCAAATCCTCCGACTTGGTATGCGCGCCGGAGGCGACCGCGAGCACCTTCTCGAAGATCTCCTCGCCCTTCACGGCCACCGGCGTGCCGTCGACGACGTCGCCGCAATTGATGTCCATGTCGTCGGTCATCGTCTCGTAGACATAGTGATTGGTCGCGAGCTTGATGGACGGTGTCGGCTTGCAGCCGAAGGCGGAGCCGCGGCCCGTCGTGAAGCACATCACGTTGCAGCCGCCGGCGACTTGCCCCGTGGCGCCTACGGGATCGTAGCCGGGCGTGTCCATGAACACGAAGCCCTTGTCCTTGATCGGCTCGGCGTACTCGTACACCGCGCGCATTGTCGTCGAGCCGCCTTTGGCCGCGGCGCCGAGCGACTTCTCGAGGATGGTGGTGAGCCCGCCGGCCTTGTTGCCCGGCGACGGATTGTTGTTCATCTCGCCGCGATTGCGCTCGGTGTAGTCCTCCCACCAGCGAATGCGCTCGACCAGCTTCTCGCCGACCTTGGCGTTCACCGCGCGGCGCGTGAGCAGGTGTTCGGCGCCGTAGATCTCCGGCGTCTCGGCGAGCACGCCGGTGCCGCCGTGCTTGACCAGAAGATCGACGGCGGCGCCGAGCGACGGATTCGCGGTGATGCCGGAATAGCCGTCCGAGCCGCCGCATTGCAGCGCCAGCACGATTTCGGAGGCGGGCCGCGTCTCGCGCTTGGCGCGCGCCGCGACCGGCAGCATCGCCTTGATGCGCTCGACGCCTTCGGCGACCGTCTTCTTCGTGCCGCCGGTCGCCTGGATGGTCATGGTCTGAAAGTGATCGCCTTCGACGAGGCCGTAATCGTCCTTCATGCGGTCGATCTGGAACACCTCGCAGCCGAGGCCGACCATCAGCGCCGCACCGAGATTGGGATGCGTTGCATAGCCCCATTGCGTCCGTTGCAACACGTCCCACCCCTCGCCCCGCGCCGCCATGCCGCAGCCCGTGCCGTGCACGAAAGGCACCACACCATCAATGCCGGGATAGTCGTCGAGAATGCCGGAGCGGTTGACCTGTTCGGCGATGAACTTGGCGACCGAGGCCGAGCAGTTCACCGAGGTGAGCACGCCGATGTAATTCCGCGTGCCGGTCTTGCCGTTCGGCCGCACATAGCCTTCGAAGGTGGCGCGCATCTCCAGCGGCAGGACCTCGTCGTTCTTCGCACCTTCGGCGAAGCGGTAATCGCGCGCGAAATCGTGCATGACGACGTTGTGCTCGTGCACCCAATCGCCGGGCGCGATCGGCTTCGACGCGAAACCGATGATCTGTCCATATTTGCGCACGGGCGCGTCTGTTTCGATCGCAGCCACCGCCATCTTGTGACCGCGCGGCACGCGCTCGCGCGCGACGACGCCGGCGACGCTGCCGCCCACCGGGAATTGATCGACCGCGACCACGACATTGTCGTCGGCCGCGAGCCGAATGAAGCGCGGATTGCTCACCGAAGTGCCTCCATTTAAGCGCGCGACCGAATCCGACTACTGCTTGTGGTCCGCGCGCGATGCCTACTCATTCGCAGTTACAGTTACCAAGCGCAACCAACTATAAAGCAGGCGCGCGGCAGCATAATGAAGCGTGTGGCGCCCTTCGCTTCAACGGAATTGGCCCTGAACGCATACCATGTTGCAGCGCGGCACAAGACCGAAAGACGCGCGTGCACAATTCTCTAGCCTTTCCAAACAGCCTCTGTATCCTTCCTCTCAACGCCAGGAACGAAATGGCAATATTGGGAGGAATTAATATGCCATCGACCCGTATCTCGCGCCGCTCCGTCCTAAAATCCGCTGCTCTCGGCTCCGCCGCCGCTATATCGTCGCCTTATGTCAGCGGCGCTTACGCCGCCGGCACGATCACGATGGGTTGCTGGGACCACTGGGTTCCGGGCGCCAACAAGGCCCTCGACAAGATCACCAAGGAATGGGGCGACAAGAACAAGGTCGAAGTCCATATCGACTACATCACCTCGCAGGGTGAGAAGGACAAGCTGACCGCGGCCGCCGAAGCGCAGGCCGGAACCGGCCACGACATCATGTCGCATCGCGACTGGAACATCCGTATCCATGGCGACAAGCTCGAGCCGCTCGACGACGTCGTCAACGCGGTGATCAAGGAGAACGGCCCGATCAGCCCGGTCGCCGAATATCTGGCGAAGATCAAGGGCACGTGGCGGGGCATCCCGACCACCGTCGGCAGCCAGGTCAAGCCCTGCGCGTCGCGCGTCGATCTCTACAAGAAATATTGCGACCTCGATCTGGTCGACATGTTCCCGAACGACGAGTCCAAATACGACAAGAAGAAGACCGACCTCTGGACGTGGGACCTCTATCTCGAGACCGCGCAGAAGCTGCACAAGGCCGGCTATCCGGTGGGCCTGCCGATGGGCCAGGCGTCGGACGCGGTCGACTGGGTCGGCGCGTTCTTCAAGTCGATGGGCGTCGTCTTCATTGACCATGACGACAAGATCAAGATCGACTCCGACGAGACCCGCAAGGCGCTCGAGTACATGAAGAAACTGATGGCGGTGAATCCGCCGGACGTTTACGCCTGGGACGACGCCGGCAACAATCGCTGGCTGATCTCGGGCAAGGGTTCGAGCATCATGAACCCGCCCAGCGCCTGGGCCGTCGCCAAGCGCGACAATCCGGACGTCGCCAAGAACGTGTGGCATCACGGAATGCCGAAGGGGCCGAAGGGCCGTTTCGTCGGCCAGTTGCCGCAGTTCTACGGCGTGTGGCAGTTCTCCAAGAACAAGTCCGCGGCCAAGGACCTGCTGCACTACATCTCGCTGCGGCCGCAGGTGGCGCAGCTTGTCGAGGCCTCCTACGGCTACGATCTGCCGTCGTTCAAGAGCCTTTACAACCTCGACACCTGGAAGAAGGTCGAGCCGCCGCTCGGCACCGCGTACAGCTATCCGCCGCGCGGCGACGAAGAGACGGCCGTGTTCGGCCAGCCCGCGCGGGCCGAGGTTGGCGCCCAGATGTACAATCAGGCGATCAATACGGTCATGGTGGCGAAGTTCACGCAGGGCAACGAGAAGCTCGAGAACGTGATCAAGTGGGCGGCCAACGAGCTGGAAGGCACGCTGCGCGCCTGACGTCGGGCGTCGCAATTTGACAAAGCCGCATGCCGGCCGAGTGGGCCGGCATGCGCAACTTTAGATCGACGAAACGCGTTCCAATCCGACGACAGCCGGAGATCGCCGCATGGCCGACACAGTCCAGCGCTGGACGGGGGCACAATCCGCCGCCGCGCCCACTCGCCGCAGCGGCCTGGGCAAATTCATGCATCAGCGATCGACGATCGCGTTCATGATGTGCTTGCCGCTGATTCTGATCATCAGCTGCCTTGTCATCTACCCGGCCTTCTACTCGATCTGGCTGTCGATGCTGAACAAGGCGCAGACCAAGTTCATTGGCCTCGGCAATTACCGCTTCCTGCTGACGCGCGACGTGTTCTGGATGGTCGTGCAGCAGTCGGCGATCTTCGCGATCTCGGCCGTGTTCTTCAAAGCCCTGATCGGGCTCATCACCGCGCACCTGATCAACAACCTGCCCGTGAAGGGCCAGCGCAAGTGGCGCGGCATGCTGCTCGTGCCCTGGGTCATCCCGCTCGCCTTGTCCTCGCTCGGCTGGTGGTGGCTGTTCGACCCTACTCATTCCGCTTTCAACTACGTCATTCAGAGCTTCGGCTTCAACGAGATTCCGTGGCTGTCGGACCCCTATTGGGCCCGCTTCTCGGTGATCCTGGTCAACGTCTGGTATGGCGCGCCGTTCTTCCTGATCATGTATCTCGCTGCGCTGAAATCGGTGCCCGAACAGCTCTACGAAGCCGCGTCGATCGACGGCGCCAGCGCCTGGCAGAAATTCGTGCACATCACGCTGCCGATGATGCGCAACATCATGGCGATCACCATCCTGTTCTCGCTGATCGTCACGTTCGCGAACTTCGACATCGTCCAGATCATGACCGCGGGCGGCCCGCGCAACATGACGCACGTGTTCGCGACCTACTCCTTCATGCTCGGCATTCGTTCGGGTGACCTGCCGCTCGGCGCCGCGACGTCGCTGTTCATGCTGCCGATCCTGGCAATTTCGGCGGTCTTCATCCTGCGCGGCGTGCGCAAACGTGGAAGGGAAATCGGATGAGCACTGCGGCCGTTTCCGTACCGTCGACCCGCGCGCAGGCCAAGCGTTCGTCGCTGCGCCGCAGCCGCCGCTGGGCGCTGATCGCGTCCTACGTCTTCCTCATCATGTTCGCGATCTTCTTCCTCATCCCGCCCTATTACATGGTGGTGACGGCGTTCAAGACCGACGCCGAGGTCGCGCACATGGCGACCAATCCGTGGATCATCGCCGACGGTGCCACGCTCGATCAGTTCAAGATCCTGCTGACGCAGACGGACTTTCTGATCTACTTCAAGAACACCGCGATCGTGACCGTGGCCGTCGTCTGCATCACCATGGTGGTCAGCGTGCTCGCCGCCTTCGCGCTCGGCCGCATGAAGTTCTGGGGCTCGGGCCTGCTCGCGACCGGTATCTTCCTCACCTACCTGGTGCCGGACACGCTTCTGTTCATCCCGCTGTTCCAGATCGTCAAGGCGGTCGGACTCCTCAACTCCTACTGGGGGATGATCCTCGTCTACCCGACGCTGACGGTGCCGTTCTGCACCTGGATCATGATCGGTTACTTCCAGTCGATCCCGAAGGAACTCGACGAGGCGGCGCTGATCGACGGCGCCGGCCACATGCAGATGCTGACCAAGATCTTCATCCCGGTCGCGCTGCCCGGCATCATCGCCGCGACGATCTTCGCCTTCACCGTGTCGTGGGCCGCCTTCGTCTACCCGATGGCGTTCCTCTACTCTTCCGACCAGCAGGTGCTCACGGTCGGCACGGTGACGAGCCTGATCCGCGCCGACGTCTATAAGTGGGGCATGCTGATGGCCGGGGCGCTGCTCGCCGCCGCGCCGCCGCTCATCATCTACGCGTTCCTGATGGACTACTACATTGCCGGACTGACCGCCGGCGCCACCAAGGGCTGAGAACAATGGCCGAAGTGACTCTGCGTCAAGTCGTCAAGAAATACGGTGACGTCGAAGCCGTCCGCTCGATCGATCTCGACATCCCCAACAACGAGTTCGTCGTGCTGGTCGGCCCATCCGGCTGCGGCAAGAGCACGACGCTGCGCATGATCGCGGGGCTCGAGGAGATCACCGCCGGCGACATCTCGATCGGCGGCGAGGTGGTCAACGACCTGCCGCCGAAGGACCGGGACATCGCCATGGTGTTCCAGAACTACGCGCTCTATCCGCACATGACCTCGTTCGAGAACATGGCGTTCGGGCTGAAGCTGCGGAAATTCCCCAAGGCCGAGATCAAGAGCCGCGTCGAGCATGCCGCGCGCATTCTCGACATCACCGAACTGCTCGAGCGCCGGCCGAAGGCGCTCTCCGGCGGCCAGCGCCAGCGCGTCGCCATGGGCCGCGCCATCGTGCGCAATCCGAAGGTGTTCCTGTTCGACGAGCCGCTGTCGAACCTCGACGCCAAGCTTCGCGTGCAGATGCGCACCGAGATCAAGCGCGTGCACCAGAAGGTGAAGACCACGACCGTCTACGTGACGCACGACCAGGTCGAGGCCATGACGCTCGCCGACCGCGTCGTCGTCATGAACAACGGCATCATCGAGCAGATCGGCCCGCCGCAGGAGCTCTACCACAAGCCGCGCACACGCTTCGTCGCCGGCTTCATCGGCTCGCCGGCGATGAACTTCATCCCGTGCACGCTCGAGCAGCACGGCGACGGCTTGCGCGTGCGCCTGTCCGACAAGATCGCGCTGCCGGTCCCGGCCGCGCGGACGGCGCGCTATCGTCCTGTCGTCGGCAAGGAACTCGTCTTCGGGTTGCGTCCCGAGCACGTCACCGAGCCGCATCAGGGCAACGGCGCTTCGGGCAGCGACAGCGATTTCTCCGCCGTGCTCGACGTGGTCGAACCGATGGGCATGGAGACGATGGTGTACTTCACCATCTCGGGGACCGAGGTCTGCGCGCGCGTCGACCCGACCGCGGCGGGCGAAGCCGGGGCCTCGATGCTCCTCCATGCCAACATGGACCACATGCATCTGATCGATCCGGCGACGAATATGGTGCTGTGAGCGCCTTCTTTTCCCTCCCCAGAAAGGGGAGGGAAAAGGGCTCAGGCCGCCGCGACCACGCCGCGCTCGATGCGGTAGGCGCGCGCCAGCAGGTCAAGGACGTGCACCTCGTTCGACTCGGCGATCAGCACCGACACGCCTTCGGTCTTCAAATTCGCCAGCACTTCGCCGAGCCGCCGCGCCAGCGCCGGCGCCAGCCCCTCGAACGGCTCGTCGAGAAGCAATATCCGCGTGCCTGCCATCAGCGCACGCGCCAATGCCACCATCTTCTGCTGGCCGCCGGACAGTTCCAGCGCGCGGCGCGACGCGAACCGCGCGACCTCCGGCATGATGCCGAAGATCCATTCCAGCCGCTCGTCGACGCCGTCGACGCGGGTCGACCATGTCGGCAGGCGGATGTTCTCCTCGACGGTGAACTCCGGCACCAGCCGGCGGTCCTCCGGCATGTAGCCGATGCCGTGCGCGGCGCGGCGATGCGCCGGCAGCGCCAGCAGGTCGACATGGCCGAGTGCGGCCTTTCCTTCGACCGGCAGCGCACCCATCAGCGCGCGGAGCAAGGTCGTCTTCCCCGCGCCGTTGCGGCCGATCAGACCGCACATCTCGCCTTCATTCACCGCAAGCGAGGCGTCGCGGATGATCGGGATCGGGCCGATCGAGACATTGAGGCCCTCGACCTTAAGCATGGGCCGCCCCCGAAGCCTTGAGCTTCACGCCTGTGATCAGCTCCTGCACGCGCGGCTGGCCGAGCGTCTCGGCCGGCGGGCCGTCGGCGATGACGGTGCCGTCGTAGAAGGCGAGCACGCGCTCGGCAAAGCGGCCGACGATCTCCATGTCGTGCTCGACGAACAGCACGGTGATCTTGCGACTCTTCAGCGCCGTCATGACGACGCTCATCAGGCCGAATTTCTCCTCGATCGAGATGCCGCTGGTCGGCTCGTCGAGCAGGAGCAGGCGCGGCCAGCCGACCACCGCCATGCCGATGTCGAGGAGCTTGCGGATGCCCTGCGGGAGCGTGTTGGCCGGCGTGTGGCGGTAAAGGCCGATCTGGAACAGTTCGAGCGTCGCCTCCGCCTCGGCCAGCGCGTCGGGCGAGCGCAGCGGCGTCGTGATCATCCCGAACAGGCCGCCGCGGCGTCGCGCGATCGCCGCGGCGATGCACATGTTGTCGAGCACGGTCATCGTCGGGAACACTTGCGCCACCTGGAACGAGCGCGAGATGCCGAGCCGCGTGATGTCGCGCGACGCCATTCCGGTGATGTCGCGGTCCTCGAAGCGGATCGTGCCCTTGGTCGGCGTCAGGTGCCCCGTGATCATGTTGATGAAGGTCGTCTTGCCGGCGCCATTGGCGCCGATGACGCCGACCGTCTGCTCGGCCGGGACCGAAACATTGATGTCGCGCGCGGCGACGACCGAGCCGAACGACTTCTCCAGGTTCTCGACGGCGAGAATGGCGCTCATGTCGCCGCGCCTCCGCGCCGGCGCAGGCGCGCGACCACCGACCCCAGGCCCTCGGGGAGAAACAGGATGGTGAGCAGCAGCGCGGTGCCGAGCGTCATCTGCCACAGGTCCGGCATGACATCGGCTGCCAGCGAACGCAGCGCCTCGAAGCAGAGCGAGCCGACGAACGCGGCGGCGATCGAGCCTGCGCCGGCCAGGATCGTCACGAAGACGAAGCTGCCGGACGTGGTCCAGTACGCCATGTTGGGATCGACGTGGCCGATGGCGAGCGCGGCGAGCGCGCCGCCCAAACCGCCGAGCACGCCGCTGACGATCACCTTCAGGTGCACGATGCCGGTGACCGACACGCCGAGGAATTCGACGCGGATCTCATTGTCGCGGATCGCCGTGGCGAGGCTGCCGGCGAGCGAGCGGAAATAGCCGCCGACGAACACGGCTGCGATGGCCCCAACGCCCAGCGTCAGCCAGTAGAGCGCGCGGCCGAGCGCATCGCCGTGCGGCGCGTAGCCGAGGAAGGTCGGCGGCGACACGGAGAAGCCGTCGGTCGAGCCGAGCGATTCGGATTTCACCAACACGCCGTAGAGGATCATCGAGAGCGCCAGCGACAGCATGGCGAAGAAGATCTCGCGGTAGCGCGCGAGCAGGAAACCGACGAGCGCCGCGACGAGGCCGGCCGCAATGCCGCCAAGGACGATGAGGCCGAGCGCGTCGGTGAAGCCCGTGCGCCGCGCGACCAGCGCGACGGTATAGGCGCCGATGCAGTAGTAGAGCGCCTGGCCGAACGAGACGAGGCCGGCGCGCCACATCACGATCAGCCCGAGCACGACCAGCGCATTGGCGAAGGCGATCGTCGCGAGCGACACGATCCAGTCCGGCAGCGCCGGCGCCGCGGCGGCCGCGATCAGGAACATGAGTGCGCCGACGAGGTGCGCGCGCGCCATGTCAGATCTTCCTCGGCTGCGCGCGCACGAACAGCCCGTAGGGACGCGCCACGAGCACCAGCGCCATCACGCCATAGATGACGAAGAGCTCGATCTGCGGCGCAAGATGCACGGCGGCGGCGCGGCACAGCCCGACGATGAGCGCGCCGACCAGCGCGCCTTCGATCGAGCCCATGCCGCCGATGGCGACGACCGCGAAGGCGAGCACGATGACCTCGACGCCGATGCCGAGCGTCACCGATATCTTCGGCGCCATCACCGCGCCGCCGAGCGCGCCAAGCGCCGCGCCGATGATGAAGGTGACGGTGTAGACGAGGGTGACGTTGATGCCGAAGGCGGCGGCCGTCTCGCGGTCGAAGATCACCGTGGTGAGGACCTTACCGTAGCGGGTGAACTTGAGCGCCCACCAGGCGAGCGCCGCGACGATGGCCGCGACGGCGACGAGCACGAGGTCGTAATTGGACAGGACGAGGTCGCCGATCTCGACATTGCCGGCCGACACCATGGGCTGGAACGCCGGGTAGGATTGCGCGCCCCAGATCAGGCGGATGACGTCCTCGAGGATCAGGAACACGGCATAGGTGACGAGCACGACCACGACCTCGTCGCGGCCGTAGACGAGCTTGAGCAGCCCGCGCTCGAGAACGATCCCCATGACGACGCCGATCGCCATGGCGAAGGCGATCATGAACAGGAAGCCGAGCGCCGCGTTGACGTCACCGCTGGTGTAGATGCCGACCGCGGTGGCCGCGCCATAGGCGCCGAAAGCGTAGAACGAGCCGTGCGCGACGTTGAGAATCTTCATCACGCCGAAGATCAGCGTCAGGCCGATGGCGACGATGAACAGATAGGCGGCGTAGACGAGGCCGTCGGTGGTGATGGCGAGAACGGTCAGCACGAAGGCGCACCGAAATTGTGATGAGGCATCGCCTTGATCTCCGCCGTCATGCCCGGCCTTGTTGCCGGGAAAGACGCCTTGCTGCTAACGGAGAAAGGCGTGGATGGCCGGGACAAGCCCGGCCATGACGCGTGTTTCGGCCGTTCGCCACACCTGGAGCGAAGCGTTCAATTGCACTTCGCGCCCTTCATGCCTTCGCTGACCCACTTCTCGGCGTCGATGCCTTCCGGCGGGTTCACGCACTCGGCCGGATAGCGCACGACGTCATAGACCTCCGGCTCCTTGGTCTTCTTGTTGAATCGGTAGGTGCCGTAGGCGGTCTCGGTGATGCCCTGGTGACCATTGCCGAGCGCCAGCTTCACGTGACCGGCGGGGCCGTCATACTCGATGCCCTTGAACGCTGCGACGATCTCGTCGGTGGTCGGCTTGTTGCCGCTCTTCTGGGCCTTCTCGTAGGCGAGCTTGAGGCCGAGAAGCGACTGCACCATCTGATAGGCCGGATAGGTCGGCGGGATGTTGTAGCGGTCGCGGTAGATCTTCTCGAACCACTTCCGGATGTCGGTGTCGCGCGCGAGCATGCCGCTCGGACCGCGGGCGCCGATGATCGTGCCGTCCGGCAGCTTGTCCTTGAGGCGCCACGCCACCGTCTCGCCGGCCGTCATGAGGATCGGCATGCGCTTCGACAGCCCGCGCGCCTGCTCCTGATAGATGAAGGCCTCGAGATCGCCGTCGAAGAAGCTGGTGTGCAGCATCTGCGACTTCGACGTGAGCAGCGTCGAAATCTCGGCGCCGTATTCGCCGGCGAACAGTTTCGGGAACAGCACCTTGTCGGCCTTCGCCTTCGGCGCCAGCACCTTCATCGAGCCGTCGAAATCGCGCCAGGAATCCTGGCCCCAGGCATAGTTCTGGTTGATGCCGGAATAGGTGGTGAGGTTCTTGATCTTGCCGAGGATGTAGCGGGCGGCGGCGACGTTATCCATCGTCGCATGCGGGCTGACGCGGAAGACGTAGGTGCGCTGCTTCTCCTCGAAGATGCGCGGCGTGCCGCAGTCGTAGAACACGGTGAGCGCCTTCAGCTCGTCGGCAACGGGCGCAACCGCGAGGCAGGAGCCCGACGAGACGTAACCGACGATGGCGTCGACCTGATCGCGCTGCACGAGGTTGCGGAATTCGGTGACGACGTTGGCGACGGTGCCTGCTTCGTCGACGTATTTCGCTTCGATCTTGGCTCCGCCAAGGCCAACCTTGTCGAAGGGCGCCGGCGCCTTGCCGGCGTTCAAGGTTTCGATCACGATCTCGGCCGCGTTGCGGCTTGGAATGCCGAACGGCGTGGCGGCCGGGCCGGTCAGGAACGTGACGAGGCCGAGCTTGACGGCCGCCGCGGGTTGCTGCGCCTGCGCCGGCATGACCGCCGCGGAAGCGGCGAGCACGGCAATCAGAGATACAATTCGAGCGTGGTTCTTCATCGATTTCCTCCCCATGAAGAGCCCTGTTGCCGGGCTTTTTTGTTCTGGCTTCTGCTTCAGCAAACCAGATTTATAAGGAACTTCCAACCCTTTTCCGGGTGAACCGCAGGCGTTTCACAATGCCGCAGCGACAGCGTCAGATGCCATCGTCGATGCTGTAGGCGCGCACTTCGCGGAACGCGAGCAAAGGCACCGCTTCGCCCAGCACGAGGGTCTTGAAGTGCTCGGTCTCGCGGTGCGTGTTGAACGCCGCTTCGGACTTGTAGATCTCATAGAGCAGGATGTCGTTCGGATCGTCCTTGGCGCGGTGCGCCGCGAACGAGACGTTGCCAGGCTCGGCGCGGATCTTCTTCGCCAGCGCGCGCAGGATTGCCGCGATCTTCTCCTCTTCGCCGGCGCGCGGGCGCCAGCGGGCGACGATGACGTGGCTCATGGCGCTTCACCCGCCGCGCCGAGCGCGGACGACAATTCGGCGGCGGCGGCGGCAAGCGCCTTGGCGCGGCTTTGCAGCGCCTGGAACGACAGCCGCCATACCGGACCGGAAATGCCGATGGCGCCGACGACCTGGCCGCTGAAATCGCGCACCGGCATGGCCGCGCAGCGCACCTCCTCGTCGAACTCGCCGTCGTCGAAGCCGATCCCGGACGAACGTACGTCCTCGATCTCCTGCACAAAGCGCTGGCGGTCGACGATCGTCTTCGACGTCAGTGGCTTGAATTCGACGCGGTCGAGATAGCGGTCGAACTGCTCCGGGCGCAGCGCGGCGAGGATGACCTTGCCGAGCGCGGTGCAATAGGCCGGGCGCACGACGCCGACGCGGTCTGTCAACTGGAACTTGCTCGGGCCGGGCGTGCGCGCCATGACGACGACGTCGTCGCTCATGCGCACGGCGAAATGGCTGCTTTCTCCGGTGCTGAGCGAGAGATGCTCGAGCACGGGCGTCGCCATGCTCACCATCTCAATCTCGTCGAGCGCGCTCGCGGCCAGCGCGAACAGCGGCCGGCCGATACGGTAGCGCTTGTCCTTGAGCTGGCGGATATAACCGAGCGACACCATCGTCTTGACGAGATGGAACGTCGTGGAATTGTGCAGGCCGACGCGCTTGCTCAGGTCGGCAAGGCCGATGCCCTCGCGGTTGCGCGCGACTTCCTCGAGAATGGCGAAGGCGCGGCCGATCGACTGCACGCCGCCGCCGGTCGCCTTGTCCTCGGTCTCGTCGTCGATCTCCGAACCCGCGACGACCTGCGCGACGCCGCCTCGGCTCGCTGCCGGACGCCGCTCGGTCGTCTTCTCGGCCGGATTGGCCGCTGATTTCACCCGCATCTTCAACCTGCCTTGAGTCGGGGATCGCCCTGCTGCGCCTGTGCTTTAGACCGGACGGTCCGCGAATGCCACGCAGGCTAGCACCTGGCATTTCAGATAGGCAAATCCATCCTCACAATATCGCACAATCGTTGACTGGTGCGGCCACCGTCCTAGAGTCCCGGTCTTCGAGGCGGGATCGGCAATGGCCACAGGCGCGTTCGGCTGCAACACCTACTCCTACGTCCGTTCCGAGAGCGCCGCATCATGTGTCGCGCGGCTCGCCGACAAGGGCTTCCGCGAGTTCGAGCTGATGCTGCATCCCGGCCATCTTTGGCCCGACCTCGCCGGCGCGGAGCTCCAGCGGCTGCGCGCGCAATTTGCGCGCGACGTGCGCCTGGTCACGCTGAACATGCCGAACATCGACATCAACGTCGCCGGCGCGTCGGAGGAGATGCGCACCTATTCGCTTGGTCTGCTCTCGCGCTTCGTGCAGCTTGCCGGCGACCTGGGTGCGCCCGGCATGGTTATCGGGCCGGGCAAGGCCAACCCGCTGTTTCCGGCGGCGGCCGAGCAACTCACCGGCCATTTCTTCGCCGCGCTCGATGTGCTCTGCCCGATCGCCGAGAAAGCCGGCACCGCGCTCTGGGCGGAGAACATCCCCTTCGCTTTCCTGCCGGGCATCGATGCGCTCACGGCTGCGCTCGACCGCTACGGCAATGCGAATATCGGCATCGTCTACGACGTCGCCAATGCGCATTTCATCGGCGAGGACATCCACTATGGCTTGAGGCGCAGCGGCGCGCGCCTGAAGCTGGTGCATCTTTCGGACACCGGACGACGGCTTTATCGCCACGATCCGGTTGGCCGCGGCGACGTGCCGTTCACCGCCATCCCGCCAATGCTCGCCGATGTCGGCTATGCGCGCCGAACGATGCTGGAGATCATTTCCGAGACCGGCGACGCCGACATTCTCGACAGCGCCGCGCGGCTCGCCAAGCTCGGCTTCCGCGCGCCGGCGGAGGCCACGTGAGCGCGTACGATGTCATCATCGTGGGCGGCGGCGGCTCGGGTCTCGCCGCCGCGATCGAGGCGCGCGCAGCCGGCGCGCGCGTGCTGCTGCTCGAAAAGAATGCATCGCCCGGCGGCTCGACGGCATGGTCGATCGGCTCGGTCACCGCGACCGGCACGCCGCACCAGCAGCGCAAGGGCGTTGTCGACACGCCGGAAAGTCATTGGCGCGACATGGCCGGCTTCAACGGCGACCTCGACGCGCGCGACAATCCGGCGCTGCGGCGCGTACTCGCGGACGACATTCCCGACACGTTCCGCTGGCTCATGTCGCACGGCGTGCGCTTCTACGGACCGATGCCGGAGCCGCCGCACACCAAGCCGCGCATGCACAACGTGCTGCCGAACTCGCGCGCCTTCATCACGCACCTGACGCGCGCGGCACGCTCCGCCGGCGTCGAGATCAGGACCGGCGCGCGCGTGACGTCGCTCACGTCCGAGAATGGCCGCGTCACCGGGGTCCAGTGCGGCGGAGAGCGGATCGCAGCGAAGAGCGTCGTGCTCGCCGCCGGTGACTTCACCTCCGATCCCGAGCTGAAGGCGCGCTACATGGGGCCGCGCGAGGCCAAGGTCGACGGCGTCAATATCACGGCCACCGGCGACGCGCAGAAGATGGCGGCCGCGCTCGGCGCGCGCGTCATCAATGGCGATCTGGCGCTCGGCCCCGAGCTGCGCTTCATCCCGCCGCAGCATCCGAACCTGCTGTTGCGGCTGCCGCCCTGGCCGGCGTTCGCGAGCTTCATGGCCTGGTCGCTCGATCACATGCCGAGCGCATTGCTCAGACCCTTTGTCATGAGCTTCGTCACCACCGCGCTCGCGCCCTCGCCGTCTCTGTTCGAGGCTGGCTCCCTGCTCGTCAACAAGGCCGGCGCGCGCTTTACCGACGAGCGCGATCAGCCCGCCTTTGCGGTGGCCGAGCAGCCGGACAAGGTCGCGTACATCCTGCTTGACGCGCGCGTTGCGCAGAGCTTCGAGGCGTGGCCGAACTTCATCTCCACCGCGCCCGGCGTCGCCTATGCCTATGTCTCAGACTACCGGCGCAATCGGCGCGACGTGTTCGCGCGCGAAGAGACATTGGATGCGCTGGCGCGCCGTCTCGGCATGCCGGCCGGGTCGCTTGCCGCGAGCGTGAGCGAGCACAACAAGGCCGCCGGCAATCGGCCGCAGTTCGGCGGCGGTCCGTACGTCGCGCTCGGCCCGGTGCGCGCGGTGTTCGTGCATGCGGAAGGCGGGCTCGCGGTCGACGACAAGCATCGCGTGCTCGGCGCGGGCGATCAGCCGATCGACAGCCTTTACGCCGCCGGCTCGACCGGCCAGGGCGGCCTGCTCCTGAAAGGCCACGGGCATCATCTCGCCTGGGCCTTCGTGTCCGGCCGGCGCGCGGGGCGCAACGCCGCGCGCGAAGCGCTCGCGCGCTAGCCCGGCTCCTCGTCGGTCACCGGCGAGGTGACGACGATGAAAACGAGATCCTGCACGCCGGTATTGTTGATCGAGTGCTCGACGCCGGGCGGCAGGTAGATCACGTCGTGACGGCGAACGAGGCGCGTCTCGTCGCCGATCTCCATCAGTCCCTCGCCCTCAAGCACATGATAGACCTGCTCCTGCACCTTGTGACTGTGCCGCTTCACATAGGCCATGGGCTGATACATCGAGATGCGATAGTCGAGGTGCTTGGTCTTCAGTGAGTCCGGCGCGGCCAGCGGCTTCGACAGCGCGCCGCCGAAATGATCCGGATATTGCCGCCACGGCGTCTCCGCAACGTTCTTCACCGAAGCCTTGCGTTCGTCCTTTGCCATCACGCGCCTCACTTCGCCGGCGTCATGTCGGGGATGAAGCGTTCGCCGAACACCGGCTCCTTGTAGGGCGTCGGCGGCAGTTCCCACGCGCCGGTCGACGGCGGCCGCACCTCGGCATCGACGTGCACATCGAGCACGAATGGCTTGTTCGCCTTGATGGCGTGCTCGAGCGCGGCCTTGAAGTCTTCCGATTTCGTGACAGTGATCGCTTCCACGCCGCACGACCGCGCCAGCGCGGCGAAGTCGGGATTGTACGGCTTCTTGTTGTCGCCCTGGTGGAACATGGTGCCGTGCTCGCGGCCGCCGAACATGCCGAGCTGGATGTCGCGGATCGAGACCCAGCCGAAATTGTTCCAGATCACCCAGACGACCGGGATATTGTACTCGACCGCGGTGCAGAGCACGTGCGGCACCATGGTGAAACAGCCGTCGCCGGCGATCGCGACCACGGGCTTGTCGGGCGCGGCAAGCTTGGCGCCGAGCGCGCCGGCGGCGCCGAAGCCCATGCCGGAGAAGCCCCACGAATTGAGCATGGTCTGCGGCTTCCGCGCGTTCCAGAACTGCATGTACCAGTTGTGGTTGACGCCGACGTCGCAGGCGAGAATGGCGTCGTCGGGCAGCACCGCCTGGCAATCCGCGACGATGCGCTCGGGCCGGATCGGCGACGCGTGCACGCCGAAGTTCGGCCTCGTGAAGTCGTCCCAACGCTTCTTCCAGCCGGCGATGGCCGACAGCCAGGCCTTGGTGTTCGGCCCTTTGCCGCCGCGCCGCTCGCTCTCGGCAAGCAACTGGCGCAGGAAAGTGCGCGCATCGGCGAGGATGCCGAGGTCCGGCGGATAGTTGCGGCCGAGCTCGGCCGGATCGAGATCGACGTGGAAGAGCTTCGACGTCGGAAAATTCCACGAATAGCCCGGCATCCACGACGACGCGGAGCGGTCGTCGAAACGCGCGCCGCTGGCGATGACGACGTCGGCGCGGCGGCCGGCTTCGTTCGCCTGATAGGCGCCGTTGCGGCCGATGAAGCCGAGCGAGAGCGCGTCGGTCATGTCGAAGCAGCCCATGCCGTTCGGCGACGAGATGACC
>DASTGR010000163.1:0-14050 GCA_035718885.1 Pseudolabrys sp.
CGTGCCGCGCGCGAGCACGGCGCCCATGATCGCCGTGTGCGTGCCGCCGACGGTCACCTTGGAGAAATTGATCTCGCCGCCGCGCAAGCCGTTCTTGGCGCGCGCGACGACATAGCCGCTTTCGATCTCGATCTCGGCGCCGAGCGCTTCCAGCGCCATGATGAGGAGGTCGACAGGCCGCGTGCCGATGGCGCAGCCGCCGGGCAGCGACACGCGCGCCTCGCCCATGCGGGCGACCAGCGGCGCGACGACCCAGAAGCTCGCCCGCATCTTGGAGACGAGCTCGTATGGCGCGGTGGTGTCGACGATCGTCTTGGCCGAGAGCGTCACGGTGCGGCCGGCGTTCGGGTCCTCGCCCGGGCGCTTGCCGTTGATCATCACGTCGACGCCGTGATTGCCGAGGATGCGCTGGAGCTGGATGACGTCGGCGAGGCGCGGCACGTTCTCGAGGATCAGCGGCTCCTCGGTGAGGAGGCTCGCGATCATCAAAGGCAGCGTGGCGTTCTTCGCGCCGGAGATCGGGATGACCCCGTTCAGGCGCTGACCGCCGACAATGCGTATCCGATCCATTCTCGCCCCGCCCGCTTCGCGGCCTTCACGACCGACGGACAGGTCTATGGACCCGGCCCGTCCGCCCGCAAAGCCACTTATTGTTGCACAGTTACCCCGAAGCTACGCCGTCCGAATACGGCGAAAGTCCGCTCCCGGACCCTTCCTATCGCTTTGGCCCTGCTTCCGGTTCCGCCGGTGCGGCTACGGACCTTTGTTTTTCGCCGCGGCCGCGGACCTGCGCCTTGCGCCGGCGCAAATTCTCACGGAGCGCGGCCTTCAGCCGCTCCGCACGGACATCCTTTCTGGGCGGCGCCTTACCGCCTGAACCTAGCGTCATGCGGCTCGTCCTAGCCCTTCGCGCCATGGCCCGGCAAGCCGTTCGCATTGCCTTGCACCATGGGAGGGGTTGTGGCAGGTATCCGCCCGCATTCGCAGCCCCAGCCAACGGGGCCCGCGGCTGTCTCAAGCTGCCGTAGCTCAGTGGTAGAGCACCCCCTTGGTAAGGGGGAGGTCGAGTGTTCAATCCACTCCGGCAGCACCAGCCCACGCTTATCGATCAGACTTTTCCAGGCTCCATTACGAGGCTGTGATTGCGCCGCCTGCGCACGAGGCAGGCCGCGCTCAGCTCACCCGTGACGCTGGCAGTCGTAATCGGCCAACCGTCCAATTCCGGTCAGCTCACGCGACGAAGCGGCGGCGGATTCCAGCGACCGTCCGCAACTTGGGGCTTCGGCGCATAGAGTCGGAGTGTCATGGCAAGGAGCCCGCTTTTCGGCGCCGGCAGCCAGTTGGCTTCCTTCGCCGGGCCCGGGTTCTCGTGCTGGATATAGAGGTCGAGCGAACCGTCTGCGTTGAACTTGAGCGCGTCGCGGTCGCCGATCGCGAAGCGATTCAATGGATTGGCGACCTGGAAGCCTTCCGCATCGTACATCGTCAACGACCAGAAGGCGGCGACCGGCGGCAATTCGCTCTTGCTGAAATGCAGAACATACTTGTTCCCGGCGGTGACCGGCTTGCCGTCGGCATCGACGACGTTGAACGGGTAGATCGCGTCCTCGACCGGAATGGCCCCGAGGCCGACGAGGGCGACAATGGCGCGCTTGAGATAGTAGTTGCCGTAAACGCCCATCGTGTCCGTGTTCATCTGCCAGCCATTGGTCACGCGCGCCAAGGTCGGCGTCTTGTCACGCATGAGCTTGAGACCTTCGGCCGCAGCTTTGGCGAGAGTTTCGGCACCTGCTTTTTTGGCATCGAATTTCCCGGGCTCCAGCCCGATGCGCCGCATCCGCGCGACGATCGACCAGTCAGTGAGGTGCGGCGGATTGTCCTTCATCAGTTCGGCGCCGTACCGGAAGTACACGAGCGGCGGCATGTTGTTCACCAGCTGCAACGGCTCGGTCTTGGTATCGACTGACGGGTCGATCTTCTGGACGATCTTGCGCGGCGCCTTTCCCCAGTCCGCGAGCAGCGTGATCTTGAACCCATCCTGAATCTTATGGACGACAGGATAATCCTTTACGCCATTGGTCTGCGTGCGCCCGATGAGCCAAACATGCCGGGTTGGAGAGTCGATGCGCTCCACGCCTGAAGGCAGCCTTCCGCCCCAGCCAACGGGTACGACGGCAAAGTTCGCGGCGCCGGTGCCATTTGTTCGCTTCCCCGGCACCGCGAATACATCGGTCCACATATCCATCATCGGCAACAGGAAGAACCGCCCTTTGGTATCCGCAGTCGATACGATGACCGGTCCTCCGGACAGATCGAGCCATGCAGACGAATAGAGCGTATCGAAATTCGGACGGACGACCGATCGCATTTCGGCGGTAGGGAATGCACGGATATTCGTGAACGCATTGGCCGGTCCGCCCAGCGGGTTCGTCTTGGCGTCGAGATTGATCAACTGCTTCCGCGTCACGTCCATCGAGATCAGCGGATAAAGGTAGATGTAGGCCTCCTGAGCGATTTGAAACGCTTCCTCGCCGGACACCGACTGCGCGGGCGAGCCGCGCGATGCGGACTGAGCGTGACTCGGGATTGATTGCGTCGCGCCGAGGGCAGCCGCTGCGGCGAGAGTCGTGGCCCCCAGAAGCGTATTTCGGCGCGAGATGTTCAAATGATCCATGATCCCGTCCCTCGTGTCCCTTGCGGCGTCCGATGGATTGGTCGCGGACGCAGCCTGATCGTGAACAGGGAATTGCCGATCCGGCACGCAGGCATTGAGGCAGGTCAAAAGGGAGCCATCTGCGAGAGCAGCGCGTCTCGCGCTCATGAAACACGCATAGATCAGCCGACCCCCGCGTGACGCTAAGGTCGGGGTGGCGCCTGCGGAGCCGGTGATATTGCGAATGTCAGCCAGACATTCCAGCCCCGCGCTCTGTGGTCGGCTTCAAATTCGTAATAGCCCTTGAGGTTGAGATAGCCTTGGCGGCCGCCGGCTGGAAATATGTAGCCGATCTGCGGGCCGATGCCGGCGACGCTCGATTTGTTGTCGCCGAGGAATGGCGCGGCTCCACGATCCGCAGTCAGCTGGTTGTATAAATAGCCGACTGCACCAACATGGATCTGTTTGGAAATAAATTGAGACATTCCCCAATCAAGATGCCAATCGACGCCGTTCTGATAGTCCGTCGACGTGTTCTTCAGGTTGTACGTGATGCCGGTAACCGCAGACACCTCAAATCCGGTTTGTGGATTGAAATACGTATAGCCAGCGCCGCCATCGATGGCCCCATGGCCGATGCCAAGATTGGCCAACCGATTCGACTCGTACGACCCGACCGGAATGTCGCCGGTGAGATACGTCATGAAGTTGTGGACGCCCATGTTCCAGGACAGAGTCGCCTTCGGATACAGATCGCCCAATCCGGTGACAGAACTGTCGATGCTTCCGCTGCGCGTCGTGCTGAACCCGGCGACTCCCGCTGTGATCGTCCCGTCGAGAGAGGTATGGTTGCGGCCTACAATGCCCACCACGCCAAGCGCCAGTTGGCCTCCAAACAGGGGCTCGGCAAAGGCATAGCTCGGGTTCAGCAGGACGAGGTCCGCATTCGCACGCAGGTTGGCATTCAGATTCACCGTGACGGTAGGCTTGAGTCGCCCGATCGTCACTTCGCGCGCACCTGCCACCGAGCCGCCCGCCGACACGGACGTGTGATAATAGACGGCACCGAATGCCCATCCGGGCGCTTTTGGCGTCGCGGCTAGGCTTCCGTAGGTTCCGGGCAGCCAGACGCTGACGCCGCCCTCATCGGCAAGAGCCGAATTCGAGAGAAGAAGGGCGGCCATCAGTGCCGGCATCACTTTACAGCAATTGCCCATCTTCAGGCGCTCCGAGCCGCTCTGGAGAAAGATCGAAGCTAAGAGGGGCCGAAGGACCGCCGATTGATTTGTCTCAATTCACATTTGCGGCGTCGGCACCGGTCCACAGGCTGCGGACAATAATTAGCGAGGCAACCCGGACGTCGCAGCGAGTCGGTGCGAGTATCTTTGCGGTACTTCTATATTCCCGAGTCACCGGCCGACATTTCCCGGCGGCAATGCCTTGCCCGCGCTAGCCCGCGACTGGCGAAAGACAGCGTGTCCGCAACCTCACCGCTCCGGCGCGGTCGCGGTCAGCGCGCGGCCGAGGATCATCTCGCGGCGGAGCACGTAGAGCCCCGACGCGATGATCACCGCGGAGCCCCCAATGGTGAAGGCGTCGGGCGGCTCGCCGAACATGAACAAGCCGAACAGCAGCGACCACACCAGCATCACGTAACGGAACGGCGATACGAGCGACACGGTAATGGGCCCGCGGAACGCCTGCACATTGAGCGTCATGCCGAAGGCATAGCAGACGCCGATCGCGCACAGGATGGCGACGAGCCTCGCGTCCAGCGGAGTCCAGTCGCCGCGCGCCGTGGATAACGCGCCGCCGATCACGCTGAGGATCGCCGGAGACACCAGCGCAACCACCAGTGAATTGGCGTGCACACCGATGCTGCGCGTGACGAGATCACGCCCGGCCGAGCAGATTGCCGCCACGGCGGCGAGCAGCGTCCAGTAGCTGAAGCTTTGCGGCTCGGGCTTGGTGATCAGCACCACGCCGGCAATGCCGAGGATGATCGCCGACCAGCGATGCAAGCCCACCTTTTCGCCGTACATGAAGATGGCGAGCAGGGTCATGAAGATCGGCGAGGACAGAACGATCGCCGTCGAATCGCCGAGGCGCGCATTGCTGATCGCCAGCACGAAGGTGATCGTGCCGAGGACGTCGAACATGGAGCGCGCGAGGACCGCCCGGTTGGTCACGATCTTCAGATCGGCGAGCTGGCCGCGCGCCGCCAGCAGCGCGAGGAACAGGAGGCAGGTGAACACGCCGCGCACGGCGAGCACCTCGCCGAACGGCAGCGACAGCGTGCTCAGCTTGGTCAGCGCGTCCGACGCGCTGAAGCCGACGCCGCCGACGATGAGGCAGGTGATGCCGCGGCGATCCGCGGATGAGAGAGGCATTTGATGTGCGAAGCCCGGACCCAGCGCGACCGTAGTCGGCGCGCCGCGGCGCGTCCACTTCGTCCGCGGAATGGGTGCTCAGCGGCTTTTGACGACCACGACGCCATCGCCGGCAAGGACACCCTCGGGCAGAACGAAGAGCGGGTTGATCTCGGCCTCGGCGAGACGATCGCCGATCGCGGTCACCATCCGGGAGAAAGCGAGGACGGCGTCGGCGAGCGCCGCCACGTCCGCTTTCGGGCGGCCGCGAAAGCCGGCGAGGAGCGGCGCCGATTTGAGTTCCGCGATCATCGCCTCGGCGTCGATGCGCGACAGCGGCGCGAGGCGGAGCGCGGTATCGCGATAAAGCTCGGCGGTGACGCCGCCCATGCCGAGCAGGATGGCGGGGCCGAGCTGCGCATCATTGGTGTAGCCGAGAATGAGTTCCACGCCGCTGGTGACCAACTGCTGCACGAGGAAGCCGTCCGGCCGCGCGCGCGTCGAGGCCGTGAACCGCACGGCCATCGCCTCGCAGGTGCGCGCGACATCCGAAGGCGCGACGTCGACCGCGACGCCGCCGATCTCCGACTTGTGCAGCACCGCGCGCGACAGGATCTTGACCACGACATTGCCGCCGAACGTCTTCGCCGCGTCGGCCGCCTCGGAGGGCGTGGCCGCGACAACCTCGCGCGTCGCCGGAATTCCGAAGGCGGCGAACAGCCGCTTGCTCTCCGCTTCGTCGAGCGGGCCGGGCTTGAGCATGGCGCGCACGTCCGGAGCGGCCATCGACGGTGCAGCCGTCCGGGCGACGCCGTCCGCTTCGCCGACGCGCCGCATCGCGGCGAGCGCGGCGGCGCAGCTCTCCGGCGCGGCAAAGGTCGGCACGCCGGCAAGGTTGAGCGTGCGCACCAGCGACGGTGCATCCGGGCTGACGAAACCCATCACCGGCTTGCCGCTGTGCGCCGCGCAGTCGCGCAAGGGGACGCCAACCGTCTCCGGCTCGCGCAGCGCCGAGGAGCCGAGCACGACCGCGACCGCATCGTAGGTTGGGCTCGCGGTGACCGCGTCGAGGATGGTGCGGAACGTCTCGGTCTTCACGCCGGCAAGCGTCACGTCGATCGGATTGCTGTCGAGCGTCGCGCCGTCGATCGCCAGCGCCTTCAGTTTCGCCGCGGTCGCGTCGTCCGGAGGCGGCGTCTCGAAGCCGGCCATGCCCGCCGCGTCGGCCAAGAGGCTCGCCGCGCCGCCGGTCGAGGTGACGATGGCGAGGCGATTGCCCTTGAGCGCGCGGCCGGCGGCGAGCGCCAGCGGAATGTCGATGAGGTCGGAATAGCGCTCGGCACGGATGACGCCGAATTGCCGGAACAGCGCATCGTACGCGGCGTCGGAGCCGGCGAGCGCGCCGGTGTGCGACACGGCCGAGCGCGCGCCGGATTCCGAACGGCCGACCTTGAAGGCGACCACCGGCTTACCGGCCACGCGCGCCCGCGCAACCGCGACTTTGAAGGCGTCCGGCTTGCGCAGGCCTTCGAGATAGAGCGCGATGACGCGCGTCGCCTCGTCGCCGGCGAGATGGTCGACGAAATCGGCTACCTCGAGATCGCTCTCGTTGCCGGTCGCGATCAATTTGGAAAAGCCGAGTCCCACGGCCTGCGCCCGCGACAGGATCGAGCCGAGGATGCCGCCGCTCTGCGACACCAGCGCGACCTTGCCGGCAACGATCTCGTCGGTGACCAGCGCATTGCTCGCCGATAAAACGATGCGGTCGGTGACATTGACGAGGCCGATCGTGTTGGGCCCCAGCAGCCGCATCGAACCGGCGGCCCGCTTGAGTTCCTCCTGCCGCGCCCTGCCCTCTTCGCCGCTCTCGCCGAAGCCGCTCGCCAGCACGATCGCCGCGGCGGCGCCGCGCTCCGCAAGGGCGCGCACGGCGTCGACAACGCGCTCGGCGCCGAGCAAAACGAGCGCAACGTCCGGCGTCTCGGGGAGCGCCGCGACGTCGGCATAGCAGCGGTGCGGGCCGATCGCTTCGACGCGCGGATTGACCGGATAGATTGCGCCGGTAAAGCCGTATTTCTCGAGATAGGCGAGCGGCCGTCCGGTCAGCTTGGCCGTGTCCGCCGAGGCGCCGACGATGGCGACGCTGCGCGGCCTCAGCAGTCGGTCGACGGCATTCATCTAGCGCGCGGACTTGTTGAGGAAGGCCTCGACCGCGTCCCGGTGCTCCTGCGAGGTGTAGCAGATACCCTGCGCCTCGCGGCCGAGCGCAAACACCTGCTCCTCGCTCGACTCGAAGGTGCGGTCGAGGATCGCCTTGGAGAAGGCGATCGACACCGCCGAGCCCTGACTCAGTTCGCGCGCCCAGGCCGCGGCATCGGCGACGAGTCTATCCGCCGCGGTGACGCGGTCGGCGAGCCCGATGGCGAGTGCTTCCTTCGCGTCGACGTTGCGGCCGGTGAAGATCAATTCCTTCGCCTTCGGCAGACCGACCCGGCGCGGCAGGAAATACATGCCGCCGCCATCGGAGACGAGGCCGCGCTTGACGAAGCTCATCGTGAACATCGCCGCGTCGGACGCGACGATGAAGTCGCAGGCGAGCGCCATATCGCAGCCGAGCCCCGCGGCGGCGCCGTTGACGGCGGCGATCACCGGCTTCGGCATGCCATGCAAGAGGCCGACGCTTTTGTGCACCTGGCCCTGACGCCGCCAGCCGTTGAAGCCGACCTCGCCCGCCGGCGCCTTCAGCCGCTCTTTCATGCCGGCAATGTCGCCGCCGGCGCAGAAGGCCTTGCCCTGCCCGGTCAGCACGACGGCGCGCACCGCATCGTCCTTTGCGACGATCTCCATCACGGCGACGAATTCGCTGCGCATGGCGTCGTTGATGGCGTTGCGCACCTCGGGCCGGTTCAGCGTGACGATCGCGACCTTGGCCTCGATCGTGAGTTCGACGAGCTTTGTCATTGGCGTTACTCGATTCTGATGCCGGCGTCGGTGACGACCTTGCGCCAGCGCGCCTCCTCGCCGGCGATGTATGTGCCGAGCGTCTCCGGCGCGCCGCCGACCATGATCAGGCCCTCGTTCTGCACCAGCGTGTTGAAGGCCGGCGAATGCAGCGAGGCGTCGACCGCCTTGTTGAGCGTGGCGATTGTCGCGGGCGGCGTCTTGGCCGGCGCAAGGAGCCCGTACCAGCTCTCGGCGGCGTAGCCGGGCACGCCGGCTTCGGCGACGGTCGGAATGTCGGGGAAGGCCGTGGCGCGCTTGGCGGAGGTGACGGCGAGCGCCTTGAGCTTGCCGGCTTTGATCAGCGAGGCCGCGCTCGCGACCGTCGTGAACATCACCTGAATGGTGCCGCCCATGAGGTCGGTGATCGCCGGCGCCGCGCCCTTGTAGTGCACGGCGGTGAGCTTCACCTGCGCGAGGCTCTTGAACAGTTCGCCGGCGAGATGCGCCGAAGTGCCGGGACCGAACGTGCCGTAATTGAGGCCATCCGGCTTCTCCTTCGCTGCCTTGATCAGGTCGGCGATGGAGTTGATGCCGGAGTTCGGATTGACCACGACGATGTTGAACGAGCGCGCGACGAGAGCGACAGGCGCAAAGTCTTTGTCGGTGTCGTAGGGCATCTTAGCGCGCAGGCTCGGGTTCACGGCGTGCGCGAAGGTCGCCATGACGAGCGTGTGCCCGTCGGGCTGCGCTTTGGCCACGTATTCGGTGCCGATGGTGGTGCCGGCGCCCGGCTTGTTCTCGACAATGACGGTGCCGCCGAGATTCTTACCCATCTCCTGCGCCAGAGTGCGCGAGATGATGTCGGTGCCGCCGCCCGGCGCGAAGGGCACGACGATCCGCGTCGGTGTGGCGGCGAAGTCGTCGGCGCGCGCAGGCGCGGCGAGCGCAAGGCCGGCAAACGCGGCAAGGACGATCGCGAGGCGACAGCGGTACATTGCGGACTCCTGTGGATCGATGGCTTCAGCGCACCGGATGACGCGTGTAATACTCCGCGTCCTCGGCCGACTGCGTCCATGCCGGATTGCCGCGCCAGGCGCAATGCCGCGCCGCCATGTCGCCGCCATAGCGCACGCGGAACAGCATCGTGCGCCCCGGCCCATTCTCGTATTCGTGCACCTCGCCCGGCGGGTGCACCACGAACGAGCCCGGCGTCACGGCAACGGTGCGCTCCGGCGTGCGCATCGTGCCGCCGCCCGAGACGCAGAAATAGATTTCTGTTGCGAAAGGGTGGCAATGGTTCGGGCTGATCTGTCCCGGCTCCCAGCAGGCGACGGTAAAGTCGCCGCCGGCCTCGCGGCCGAGGATCTTCTCGACATGCCGCTTTGCATTCCACTCCTGCTCGCGCGCGAGATCGAAGACGTGCATGGGCGCTGGCCTCCCCTCAAAGCTTTGCCCTAGTGTAGCGGCCCGCCCGCCGTGAGTAAGGCCCGCCCCGGAGGATTCCAGATGAGTTCAAACATACCGCGCGTCGAGGCCGGACCCGACACGGTGCACTGGGGCTATCTCAGCGCCGATCTTCAGCCCGTTCTGACCGTCGACAGCGGCGCCCGCGTGACCATGTCGTCCGTATCGGGCGCGCCGCCGCAACTGCCACCGCCGCCCTTCACGATCCCCGACGCGCTGCCGGCGATCCACAAGGCCAATGCCGGCCAGCGATTCCTCGTGCACATGTGCACCGGCCCGGTCGCGGTGCGCGGCGCGAAGGCGGGCCAGGTGCTTCAGGTCGACATCGAGGCGATCGAGCCGTGGCTCGACTGGGGCTACACGCTCATCCGTCCGACAGTCGGCGCCCTGCCGGACGAGTTTCCCGACTACCGCATCTTCCATGTCGCCATCGACAAGGCACGCATGATCGGCCGCATGCCGTGGGGGGCGGAGATTCCGCTCAAGCCCTTCTTCGGCGTGATGGCAGTGGCGCCGCCCGCGGCGTGGGGCACGATCAACACGCCGCCGCCGCGGCCGAACGGCGGCAACATGGATTTGAAGGAGCTCGTCGCCGGTACGACGCTCTATCTGCCGGTGTTCGCCGACGGCGCGCTGTTCTCGGTCGGCGATGGCCACGGCGCACAGGGCGACGGCGAGGTCTGCATCACCGCGATCGAGACCGGGCTCGTCGGCACGTTCCGCCTCTCCGTGCGCGACGACATGAGCCTGCAATGGCCGCGCGCGGAGACGCCGACGCACGTCATCACCATGGGCTTCGATCCGGACCTCGACGAATGCGCCAAGATCGCGCTGCGGCAGATGATCGACATCATCAGCACGCGCAACGGCATCGACCGCTATCAGGCCTACGCGATGGCGAGCCTGACCGCCGACCTGCGCATTACGCAGGTGGTCAACGGAGTCAAAGGCGTGCACTGCATGATCGAGAAGCGGTATTTAACGCGGTGAGGCCGGACCTCGTAGTGGCATCGTGCCGTCAGCCAGCACGATGCGCTCAGACTCACGGGTCCTTCACGGACAGGACCGTGAGCTTGCGGAGCTGTCCGCTCGGTGTTTCCCATGTGATGGATTCGCCGGCGCGCACGCCGATCAACGCCGCACCGACGGGCGTGAGCACGGAAAGCCTGTTCCGGCATACGTCCGCGTCGGCCGGATAGACAAGTGTCATCCGGTGGACGCGTTCGCTGCCGTCATCGCGGAATACAACCTCGCTGTTCATGCTGACGATATCCTGCGGGCGTCTGCCGGCAGCGAGAACGTGTGCCCGATCGAGCTCGCCCGAGAGCACCTCGGCGACGTCCGGCGCAGTCGACATGGTCGCCTGCACCAGAGCCGACAGGCGGCCGAAGTCTTCGGCGCAGAGCGTCAAACGCGGCGTGAGATACCGCGATGCGGCGGATGTTGCTTCCATCTTCTTACTGTCCTCTTCGCGTGTCATGTCGGATCTGCTGCTACGCCGCCGATGGGCCGCCGCCGGCATGGCGCGATGCTTCCGCATCATGTCGAGCGCACCATTCATCGCTCGTCAGCGCGAGATACATAAGCTCGCGCTGCCTTGCCGCTCGCAGATGGGCGAGCACGTCCGAGCGCCGCAGGCGCCGCGCCAGGCAGGCCAGCGCGCGCAGGTGGCCGTCGACGCCTGCCGCCGGACTGGCAAGCATCGCCACGACGTCGGTGCCGCAGCCGCCGGTTCCGTCGAGATCGAGCGGATGCCGAAGGCGGGCGACGACTGCAATCGGAGCCGGCAGGTCGGCGACGAAGACATGCAGCAGCGAGACCCCTCCACGGATCATCAGTGGCGGACGGTCGGCCGCGGCTGCGACAGCGGCCACCAGATCGTCCGGGGGCATTCTCGCTTCCGCCGTCAGCTTCAGAGCGAGCGTTCGCAGCAGGTCGTCGCGGCCTCTCACCGCAAGATTCGGAATGACCCTGGATGGCGCCAACAGATCGGTGATCCGGAGGATCGTCATTCCGGCCTCCCGCGCGCCGGCCGACGCGGTCTGCCGAAACCATCCGGGTCGACGATCCACACGAAAGCAAGCCAGGCGACAAGTACGGCAATGGTCGATGCGAGCATCATCGATGCACCCATTCCAATATGCGGCCACGACCGGACGGCGCGGGAACCCGCGCCAAAAGCCGGCACCGCCGCGAGATTCAAATTTTTGAGGATAGTGGAATTGTCCCGGACGAGACGTGCTCGGCCGGGCTAGCCGCCAAAGTTCAGGCGGTCCGCAATGCAGATGTGTGTGATCGTGCTGCGCATAACACTACGGAAACTAAGCGCGAAACCGCGAATGTCAACGCGACAATGCGCCGCTCAGCCGCTTTTCAGAAACGCGAAGTCGCAGCCTTGGTCGGCGCCGAGCACTTCCTGCGCATAGAGCTTCGAATAGCCGCGCACCGGCGCAGGCGGCGCAGGCGGCTTCGCCGCGGCGCGCTTCTTCAATTCCGCCGCGTCGACGAGAAGGTCGATGCGACGTTCCTTGACCGACAGCTTGATGCGGTCGCCGGTGCGCACGAGGCCGAGAATCCCGCCCGATGCCGAATCGGGCGTGACATGGAGAACAATGGTGCCGAACGCCGTACCGCTCATGCGCGCGTCGGAGACGCGGATCATGTCCTTGACGCCGGCGCCGGCGAGCTTCTTCGGAATTGGCAGGTAGCCGGCCTCCGGCATGGCCGAGGTCGAATGCGGGCCGGCGTTCTGAAGCACCATGATGTCCTTCGCCGTGATGTCGAGCGCCGGATCGTCGACACGTGCGGCGAGATCTTCGAGCGAGGAGAACACGACGGCGCGGCCCTCGTTCTCGAACAGGTTGGCGTCGGCGGCCGAGCGCTTGAGGATCGCGCCCTGCGGCGCCAGGTTGCCGAACAGCGCGACCAGCCCGCCCTGCGGCTCGAGCGGCTTCGCACGCTCGGCGATGATGGTGCGGTCGACGAAGCCATCGCCCTCGTCGGCCGAAAGGCGCTGCCCGAGCGTCTCGCCGGTGACGGTCATGACGTCGAGATGCAAGAGGTCCTTCAGTTCGCGCAGCAGCGCGCCGACGCCGCCGGCCGCGAAGAAGTCTTCCATGTAGCCATTGCCGACCGGCTTCAGGTTTACCAGCACCGGCGTCGTGTCGGAGAGTTCGTTCAGCCGTTCCAGCGACACCGGCACGCCGGCGCGGCCTGCGATCGCGGTCAGATGGATGACGGCGTTGGTCGAGCCGCCGATGGCCATCAGCACGCGCAGTGCGTTCTCGACCGACTTCCGGTTGACGATCTTGTCGGGCGTCAAATTCGAACCGATCATGTGCACAGCGAGCGCGCCGGTCGCCTCCGCCGCGCGCAGGCGGTCGGCATGCACGGCGGGTATTGCGGCGGTGCCGGGCAGACACATGCCGAGCGCCTCGGTGATGCAGGCCATGGTCGAGGCGGTGCCCATCACGGCGCAGCTTCCCGCCGTCGTGGCGAGCCGGCTCTCGACAATATTGATTTCCTCGTCGTTCACCTTGCCGGCGCGATACATAGCCCAGAAACGGCGGCAATCGGTGCAAGCGCCGAGGCGCTCGCCGTGATACCGGCCGGTCATCATCGGCCCGCCGATCAGCATCACCGCGGGCTTGGCGGCCGAGACGCAGCCCATGAGCTGCGCCGGCACGGTCTTGTCGCAACCGCCCATGAGCACGACCGCGTCCATCGGCTGGGCACGGATCATCTCCTCGGTGTCCATCGACATCAGGTTGCGGAACTTGAGACTGGTCGGATTGAGGAACACCTCGCCCAACGAGATGGTCGGAAACTCGACCGGCAGCGCGCCTGCGGCGAGCACGCCGCGCTTCACCGCCTGAAGGAGCTCCGGGAAATGCCGGTGGCAGTTGTTGAAACCTGACGGGGTGTAGGCGATGCCGACCACCGGTTTCTTCAGCATGTCGAGGGAATACCCCATCGACTGCGCGAAAGAGCGCCGGAGATAGAGCGAGAAGTCGCGGTCACCGTAATTGGTGAGGCCGTTCGCGATGCCAACTGGTTTGTCGCTCATGGGTAAGTCCGCTCTTTCGATTACGAAGCCGTGGCGGGAGAATAGCCGAACGAACGCTCGAGCGCCTGCCGGGTGCGCGTGTAGCCGTGCCGGTCGAGGAAAGCGGGCAGGTTTTTCGCGATGACCACGAGCACGACCAGGAGCGTCAGGAACCACATGGAGAAGAAATAGCGCGCCGTCGCCGCATAGAACAGCGCGGCGCCATATTCGGCGATCACCCCGGCCGCGATGACGCGCAGCCACGGATCGAAAGCACGGCCGCGCAGCGCCACCCAGATAATAGTGGCGACGGCGGCTGCGTGCAGCGGAATGAACACCTTGAGCCCGCTCGGGCCGCTGAGCCATTCGCCGAGCTGAACGACTCCGCGGTGCAGTTCGGGGCCGGCCCAATGCAGCGTGGCGAGCTCGCGCAGCGCGGCGAGCCAGGCCGCCGGCGGCATCACCTGGAGCGACGGCAGGTTGGCGTTGGTGCTGAGCAGCACGAATTCATGACCGAAGTACATGTTGTGCAGCGGCATGAGCAGCACCGGGCTAAACCCGATGCAGAGCGCGACG
>DASTGR010000164.1:0-8494 GCA_035718885.1 Pseudolabrys sp.
CCATCTGACGACCTACGTCGTGAGCGCGCCGGATGGCGCGGGCCTTGCCGCGCTTGCCGACGAACTCGCGCATAAGCCCGGCATCGACATGGTGGCGCCGTTCGGCACCAGCCTGCACGTCTCCGGCCGCGACAAGGACAAACTCGAGGCCGCGATTTCGCCGTTCCAGCGCGCCGGCTTCGACTGGAAACCGTCGCATCCGTCCCTCGAGGACGTGTTCATCGACCTGATGGGCCGCGCGCGGGACAATTTTCAATGAGCCAGCCGAGCCACGTCATCCCGGCCGACCCGCCGCGGCGCATCCCGGGCTCCGGGTTCTGGCGCAAGACCTGGGCGGTGCTGGTCAAGGAGTTCATCCAGCTCAAGCGCGACCGTGTCTCCTTCGCCATGATCATCATGATCCCGCTGATCCAGCTCCTGCTGTTCGGCTACGCGATCAACACGACGCCGCGCGATCTGCCGACCGCGGTGCTGCTCCAGGAATCGAGCGACCTCTCGCGTTCGATCCTCGCGGCGCTGAAGAACACGCGCTACTTCAAGATCACGCAATTGCCGCGCAACGAGGCCGAGCTCGACCGGCTGCTGGCGTCCGGCCAGGTCCTGTTCGCGGTCGAGATTCCGGCGAATTTCGAGCGCGCCGTCAGGCGTGGGGAGTCGCCGGCGATGCTGGTCGCCGCCGACGCCACCGACCCGGTCGCCTCCGGCTCGGCGCTGAGCGCGCTGGGGCAGGTGGTGCAGACGGCGCTCGCGCACGACCGCGACATTCCAGCGTTCGGGACGACGCCGTTCCAGATCCGCGTGCACCCGCGCTACAACCCGGCGGGCGTGACGCAGCTCAACATTGTGCCCGGTCTCGTCGGCACCATCCTGACCATGACCATGCTGATCTTCACCGCGCTCTCGGTGACGCGCGAGATCGAGCGCGGCACGATGGAGAACCTCTTGTCCATGCCGATCTCGCCGACCGAGATCATGCTCGGCAAGATCATTCCTTACATCCTTGTCGGCTTCGTGCAGGCCGCGATGATCATCGCCATCGGCGTATTCCTGTTCGGCGTGCCGCTGATCGGCAATCTGGCGCTTCTCGCGGCACTCTCGACACTGTTCATCGCCGCCAATCTGTCGATCGGCTACACGTTCTCGACCATCGCGCAGAACCAGCTTCAGGCGATGCAGATGACGATCATGTTCTTCCTGCCGAACATTCTGCTCTCGGGCTTTTTGTTTCCGTTCGCCGGCATGCCGCGCTGGGCGCAGTGGGTGGGCGAGGCGCTGCCGCTGACGCACTACCTGCGCATCACGCGCGCCGTCATGCTCAAGGGCGCCTCGATCGGCGACCTTCAGCATGACGCCATCGCGCTCACGGTCCTCATGCTGGTCGCGATGACCATTGCGGTCACGCGTTTCCGGCGTACCCTCGACTGAACGGAATTTCTCCATCGCCCCGGTGTTCGCATGCAGGAATATCCCAGCGGTCGCGGAGGTCTGATGGACAGGTGGCGCGGTCTGGTCGTCGCCGGCCTCGCGCTCGCGGCCGGCTCGTTCGGCGCTGCGCCGGCGATCGGCGATCCCAATCCGGCGATGAGCAGGCCCGATCAGGTGGCGTGGGAGTTGTTCGCGCAGGTCGCGCGTCCCGCCACGAACGGCAATGTCGCGTTCGAGACTTGGGCGTCCGACGTCGACACCTTCGTCGATAAGCCCAGCTGGCCGGACGTCGTGCGCAAGGTGCTGATCAACCGGGTTCAACCCGCAGGCAGCAAGCAGCAAGGTGCGATTGCCCCGGCGCGGCATTGCGCGATTGGGCACGTCGCGCTGTGCATCGGCAAGGAGTCGCTGCGCAACCGTCCGGCTTTCGACTTCATCGTCGCCAACAACCTGACGACCCAGCGCGGCCTTGCCGCCTTCTTCGGCAAGACGATGGATTTCCCGATCGACACGATCGAGGTGAAGGCCGAGTGGCTGCCGGTCTCCGAACTGAAGGCGTGGAACGGCGTCGGTGCCGAGGAGGCGGCGTCGATCTACTACGTCAACAAGACGATGGTCGGTGACGAGTTGGTTCCGGTCGCGCTGGTGGCGCTGCACATCACCACCAAGCTTGTGCCGAACTGGACCTGGGCGACGTTCGAGCACTGGAGGAATCCGGGGCGCTGCGACGACGAGGGCTGCCGCGACTCTTTCGGAGCGGTGCAGCCGGTCGTGGCAGCAAATCGCAAGCCGGAGCGCGGTTACGGCAAATGCGCGCCGAGCGACGCGCTGCGCCGGCTGTTGGCACAGTCCGGCGTCTCAGACATTTGGCTCAACTATTGTCTCAAGGGCACCCAGACCGATTTCATCACGCCGACCGGCGAGCCGACGCGGCTCGGAAATTCTGTGGCCGAGACGATCAATGCCGGCGTGCCGCACGGCCGCTCGTCCTGCATGACGTGCCACGCCGAGGCGGCGTTCGACAAACGCGGCAAACCGGCAAAGGCCGATCCGAACATCGGCGCGCCGGTGCCCAAGTGGTTCGTCGGCACCGGCACGCGCGAAGAGCCGCAATTCCGGCAAGCCGATTTCGTCTGGGCCGTTCCGTTCTGCGCCAAGCCGGCCGACGCGGTCTCGCCGTGCGTCCCGCCGGCGCCGGCTACTGCCGCACGTTGAAACCGATGCGGACATAAGGTCCGGATGCGCCGTCGGAGGCGCGGGCAAATCCCAGGCCCGCCGACCATTCGTAGGTCTCGGCTTTGAGCTGCGTGATGTGGACACCCAGACGCAGGTGCCGGTAGCCCTCGGCGCCGAAATACTGCGCCTCCGGGCCGACATAAAAGCCGTCCTCGAACATGTCTTCGCAGACGCGCCAGCCATAGGCGAGGCGGGCGGTGTTGCTGGTGGCGATCGAGGACAGCGCCACGCTTGCGGCGACCATCGTCTTCGGCGTCGGCTCCGTCCAGAATTCCGCCGCGAAACGCACGCCGAGGTCGGTGCCCTGGAGGCGGTTGCCGGGATCGTCGGGCCACAATTTGTGGCGCTCGACATCCAGGCCGAAGAAGATTTTCGCTTCGACGCCGAAGCGCTTGATGCGGAAGCCGGGCAAGACCTGCGCCGCGCCTTCCGCTCCGATCACGCGCGCGCCGCCGAGATCGCCCGCGTCGTAGCGATAGAGCCCGCCTGACAGCAGGACTTTCAGCATCAGCCCGTCGTCGTCGAAGCCGCCGGGCGCGGTGATGAAGCCGCCATAGGCGAAGGCGCCATTGCGCCAGAGGTCGCGGCCCGAGAACAGCATGACGGTGGCGTCTTCATCGTCGCCGGCGCAGGCGGACGCGCAAGACAGCCACAAGGCCGCGGCGGCGAGCGCCGCGCTCCAGCCCCAGCCCCGACGCATGACGCCTCACTCAACGCAACGCCACAACCCGGCAGATCAGAGATGCAATCTAGGCGGGAAAACGGGCGCGCGTCTACCCGGCGCGGCGCGGAATTGCAATTTCAAGCCGGGGGCCGGGTCAGCCGCCGGGGCGGCTGGCCGAGGGTGCGGTGGATCATCGCCGAGAAAGCGCTTGGACTCGCATAGCCGACCGAGGCGGCGGTCTCGGCCACCGAGGCGCCGTCGGCCAGCCGCGCCAGGCCATCGATGGCGCGCAGCCGGGCGCGCCATTCAGCGAAGCCGAGGCCGGTTTCACTGCGGAACAGGCGGGCGAGGGTGCGCCGGCTGGCTCCGGCCTCGTCGGCCCAGCGGTCGAGATCGTGGTCGAGGCTGGAATCGTCGAGCAGCGCCCGCGCGATGCGCAGGGCGCGCTCGTCGCGCGGCATCGGCACGCCGAGCTTGCGCTCCTTCAACCGAGCCATTTCGCTGAGGATCAGATGCGCAATCGTGCCGCCGCGGCCGTGCTCGTCATACGCGGGCGGCTCGCCGAGCAGGGCCAGGATCAGCTCCCGCAATAGCCCGGAGATTTCCAGGAGCGCCGGTTCCGCCGGCAGCGCGCCGCACACGGACGGGTCGAAATAGATGGTGCGCATCTCGACGTGGCTGCGCATGGTGACGCTGTGCGGCAGTTCCGACGGCAGCCACAGGCCGCGCGCCGGTGGCACCATCCAGGCTGCGGTCTCGGTTTCGACGCGCATGACCCCGGTCGTCGCGTGCAGGAGCTGGGCCCGCTTGTGCAGGTGCAAAGGGATGCGCTCGCCGGCTCTCCACCCTCGCGCCATTACCGCGACCCGGCGGGGCGCATCGTCGAGGTTCTTGCGGTATTCTGGTATTCTGTCCGGCATCGACCCGTCATGGCCCGTTTGCGACGAAATTCGACCGAACATCGTCCGTTGGCAAGGGGTATACCGGTGTCCGAACACGGGAATCGCGCGACATGACCATCGCTGCCGACGAGCACGCCAAGCGCCGGACCATCTCGTTCCTGAACTGGGCGCACGGCCTCGATCATTTTGTCCTGCTGATCTACCCGACCGTTGTGCTCGGATTGAGCGCCGTATACGGCCGCCCTTATTCCGAATTGATCGTCTTCTCGACCGCCGCCTTCATCGCCTTCGGCGTGTTTTCGCTGCCGGCCGGCCTGATCGCCGACCGCTGGAGCCGGCGCAACATGATGGGCGTGTTCTATATCGGCGTCGGATTGTCGCTGGCGCTGGCCGCCTTCGCGCCGAACCTGATCGTGCTTGCGGTCGCGCTGTTCTCGATCGGCGTGTTCGCGTCGATCTATCATCCGGTCGGCATGGCGATGCTGATCGAGGCCTCACAGGCGCGGGGCCGCACGCTCGCCTTCAACGGCGTGTGCGGCAATCTCGGCGTCTCGCTCGCCGCCGGCATCAGCGCGGCCCTCGCAGCCTGGTTCGGCTGGCGCATCGCCTTCCTGGCGCCGTCGGTGCTCGCGGTCGCGTCGGGCCTCTACTATCTCTGGGTCACGCCGGACGACCGTCATCACGCCAAGACCCGCAAGAAGACCGCCGCGGTCGCGCTGTCGCCGCGCGCCATGGTGATCCTGTTCGGTCTGTTCATCGGCATCGCGCTCACCGCCGGCACCGTGTTCAACCTGCTCACCATCGCGCTGCCGAAGATCATCGACGAGCGGCTGGCGAGCCACGTGCCGCTGGTGCTGGTCGGCAGCATCGCCACGCTGGTGCTGATCTGCGGTGCGGCCGCCCAGCTCTGCGTCGGCCGGCTGGTCGAGCGCTTCCCGGCGCATGTCCTGTTCGCGGTCATCACCGCGTTGTGCTTCCTCGGCAATCTGTGGGCGGCTTATGCCGACGGCGTCATGCTGATGGTCGCGCTGGCGGTCGCCATCGCGGCGATCTACGGGCAGGTGACGGTCAACGATATCGTGCTGGCCCGCTACACGGCGGACGCCTGGCGCGGCCGCATCTACGCCGTGCGGTATTTCCTGCTGTTCATCAGCGCCGGCATTGCCATCGCCATGATCTCGCTCTTGCACGATCGTGGCGGCTTTACGCTGGTGCTGGCGGCGAACGCGGTGATGGCCTTCGCCATGTTCGCGCTGACCCTGGGCCTTGCCGCGCTCGTGACCAGCGCCGAGCGCGAGCAGGCGAATGCGCTCTCCGCGCAGGCAGCGGAGTAGCTGCTCCTTACGCCACCGGCTCGTCGTCCCAGGCCAGCGTCTTCGCGTCGGTACCCGCGACCGAGTAGAGCGCGCCGGGTGCGTTGCGCGTTTTCTGGAAGGCCTCCAGCGTCTCGCCGCGCATCGCCGCATAAATGTGCAGGTTCGATACGCCGGCGACCGCGCCGAGCTTCTCCAGCATGAAGAACGAGACGCCGTAGCGGATCATCGCCCGCCAGTCGCGGCGGCGAAGCATGTCCTGCTCCTCGGCCGAGAGGCCGGCGTCGAGGCAGGCCTTCTCCTCGTCGGCCAGGAAGACGGCGCGCTTCTCCGGCTCGATCAAATCGTGCAGGAATTTGTTGATGCGGAAGGTCTTGACGCTGCGCGCCAGCGTGAACGGATAGGTGCCCTCGAGCGCCCCGGCGCCCGCGAGTTGGTGGCCGACGTGGCGGCGATAGTCGTCATCGACATTCGCCATGGGCTCGACCGCCTGGTTCTCGTAGATCGCGGTGGCGATGCCGGTCATCGACGGCAGGTAATAGGTGCGGTGCAGGCATTTGACGTTTGCCGACAGCGCGCCGCGCATGACCAGCCACATGATGACCTCGGCCCCCTCCATGCCGCCGAGCCGCGCATAGTCGGCCTGAGTCATGCGCGTCAGCGTCATCGGGTCTTTCTCGATCAGGTCGAGGAAGCGCTCGTCCCACGCCGTATTGTTGAAGCCCGCGCGCTCGCCGTGCACCTGGTGCGACAGGCCGCCGGTCGCGACCAGCGCCACCTTCAGGTCGTCCGGATACGACTCGATGGCCCTGCGCAGCGACCGGCCGAGCTTCCAGCAGCGCAGCGCCGAGGGGATCGGGAATTGCAGCACGCCGACCTGGAGCGGCACGATTCGGCCCGGCCATTGCGGCTCATGCGGCCACAGCATGGACAGCGGCGAGAAGCACCCATGGTCGAGCGGCTTGCCCTGGAAAAAGGACATGTCGAACTCGTCCGCCATGAGCGCCGCGCCGATATGATGCGCGAGACCGGCGTGCCCTTTGACCGGAGGCAGGTCGCGGACGCCGCCGCCTTCGTCGGCAACCGCGTAGCTCTCACCGATGCCGAGCGCGAAGGCCGAGTAGTGATCGAAGAAGAACGAGGTGACGTGGTCGTTGTAGACGACGAACAGCACGTCCGGCTTCCGCTCCGTCAGCCATTGCTGCACCGGGCGGAACGCCTCGAAGATCGGCTTCCACGCCGGGTCGTTCTGCTTCTTGCGGTCGTAGGCGAAGCCGATGGTCGGCGTATGTGAGGCGGCGACGGCGCCGATGATGCGTGCCACGGGATTCTCCTCGGGTGCGGGTCCGGGGAATCTCGTTTCAGGTGCAACGTTTGGCGTTGATACAGATCAACGGGACCGCGTGCCGCAATCAGAACAGCGGCGGGATCAGGTCCTCGACCTTCAGCGGCAGCCTTTTTTCGAGGTGGCCGACGATGCGCCAGCGGTGGCAGGTCTTCGGGTCGCGGCAGTAGCACAGCAGCGCGATGCGCTTGCCGGACTTCACGAGCGCGGCGAGATCGGCAAGTTCGGCCTGTGGCTCGGGCTTCCTGATGTGCGCCTCGTAGACCTTCATCAGCGTGTCGCGGTCGCCGGCGCGCGCCGCCTGCCGGCCCTCGGCCGGGGTGCCGAGCTTCTGAAAGTGCAGATAGGCGATGCCGGCTTCGTCGAGCGAGGCGGACAATTGACGCTTGGAGAAGCCGGGCCGGCGCGACGCGGCGACCGCGCGCACGTCGACAAGGGTGTCGATTTTCGCCTGTTCGAGTTCGCCCAGAACCGCGGCGGGCTTGGCCTGCTCGTAGCCGATGGTGAAGAGCGGCAATGTCTTGCCGGTCGCCTTGCGCGCTTTCGGCGCAGCCTTCTTCGCCTTCTTCCTGACCGCCGTCTTGCGCTTTTTCGCCATTACGGCACCCGCTCGATCAGCGCCATGGCCGCGGCCGGCGCCCGCACCTTGGCCTCGTGGATGAAGTAGATGAACGTATCACGCGGCGCTTTCGGTGGCGCCTTCTTGTCGATGCGCGGCAGGTCCTTGGGCGCGCCGCCTTTGGCCCAGGTCTTCGCCCGTTCCGCCCATTGGTCGAGCGCCTTCGGCGGATAACCGGCCTTGAGTTTCTCATTGCCCTTCTGGAGCCGCGCATAAACGAAGTCGGCGGTGATGTCGGCGATCTCGGTGTAGGTGTCGTGCTCGGCATAGCAGATGGCGACGCCGGCCTTGCGCGCCAGCGCGATGAACTCCAACGTCTTGAACGTGTCGTTGCGCACCTCGACGACGTGGCGGAGCGTGTGGCCGTCGAAGGTCTTCGGCAACAGTTCCAGGAAGCGGCCGAAGTCGGCGGCGTCGAACTTCTTGGTCGGCGCGAACTGCCAGAGCAGGGGCCCGAGCTTCGGTCCGAGCTCGGTGATGCCGGACTCGAGGAACCGTTTGATCGAGTCGCCGGCTTCGCTGAGGACGCGGCGGTTGACCGCGTAGCGTGGGCCCTTGAGTGAGAAGACGAAGCCGTCAGGGACTTCGCTCGCCCAGGCGCGGAACGTCTTCGGCGTCTGCGTGCGGTAGAACGTGCCGTTGACCTCGATCGAGGTCAGGTGCTGCGCGGCGTATTCCAATTCGCGCGCATGCGGCAGCCCCTTCGGATAAAACACGCCGCGCCACGGCTCGTAGGTCCAGCCGCCGATGCCTGTGTAGATCGTACCTTGCTTTGTCATGCGGGTGTCACGTTGCCGGTTTATGTCTTCCAACAGCGGTGGCGCGTCGTGTAGAGCCGCCGCCTGACGGCCACTCTGGCGACGCCGGATGAACGCGCGCCATTCGAGTGGTCGTTTTCTTTTTCCTGCATGTCACCCGCGCAGCTTGAACGCGTCGAGGTTGAGCGCGTCCTTGCCGAGGATGCGTCCGGCGATTGCTTCGCCGATCGCC
>DASTGR010000165.1:0-5970 GCA_035718885.1 Pseudolabrys sp.
GAATTAAAAAACCCCGGGCTCATCGCCCGGGGTTCAAGTTGGGAGGAGAGAGCCCGAAGGCTCAAGATGTACGCAGACGCAACGCAGGGAAATCCTGAACGTTCAGTCTGCGCGGCATTCGCGCCGCGTCGGCAGCGATTAAGCCGGGATCCTCTCGTCGGCCTCGCCCGGCTCGCGCAGCACGTAGCCGCGGCCCCAGACGGTCTCGATGTAGTTCTTGCCCGAAGACGCGTTCGCCAGCTTCTTGCGCAGCTTGCAGATGAACACGTCGATGATCTTGAGCTCCGGCTCGTCCATGCCGCCGTAGAGATGATTGAGGAACATCTCCTTGGTGAGTGTCGTCCCTTTGCGCAGGGAGAGCAGCTCGAGCATCTGATATTCCTTGCCGGTCAGGTGGACGCGCTGGCCGCCGACCTCGACCGTCTTGGTGTCGAGATTGACGACGAGATCGCCGGTGTTGATGACCGACTGGGCGTGGCCCTTGGAACGACGGACGATCGCGTGGATACGGGCGATCAGCTCGTCCTTGTGGAAAGGCTTGGTCATGTAGTCGTCGGCGCCGAAGCCGAGGCCCTTGACCTTGTCCTCGATGCCGGCGAGGCCGGAGAGGATCAGGATCGGCGTCTTGACCTTCGAGACGCGCAGGGAACGCAGAACCTCGAAACCCGACATGTCGGGCAGGTTCAGGTCCAGCAGGATGATGTCGTAGTCGTACAGCTTGCCGAGGTCGACGCCTTCCTCACCGAGATCGGTGGTGTAGACGTTGAAACTCTCCGATTTGAGCATCAGCTCAATGGATTGTGCGGTCGCGCTGTCGTCTTCAATCAGTAGAACGCGCATTAGAAGTCCCCTTCTCGCCGCACGGGCCGTTCAATTCAGCGCCGCGGGAGCGGCGAGTTGTCAAAAAACGCGGTGGGACGAACCGATTCGACACTATTCCGACATGGTTAACAAAACCTGATTCTCGCTGGCAAGGCTGACGTAGGCTATTTCGGCCGAATCGTCGTAAGAGACTGCCAGGAACCGGTTTTTCGTCACGCGTCGGCTTAGTGCTTAAGTTCAAGGACCGGCGCTAACCAGCCCAGGATCGCCCTTGTCGTCCCGGCCGGTTGATTCGAATCCGGCCGTTTAGTCCCACGGACGATGACGCAATGATTAACGACGCGGGTAAACAATCGGTTAAAGGCGGAACAGAGGCGGTAAGCCTAAGGGCGGGTTTATGGCGCTTTCCGCCGATTGAGCCGCCCGCGTGGCGGCGAGCGGAGTGGCGAGACGCATGAAGGCTTTGGCCGAGCAGATCGTCGACCTCGATGGCGTCGAAATCTACGGGCGCGTGGTCGGCGTGCGCGGCCTTATGGTCGAGGTCGCGGGGCCGATCCATGCCATGTCGGTCGGCGCCCGGCTGACGATCGAGACCGCGCCGGGCAGGGGGATCCCCTGCGAGGTGGTCGGCTTCTCCGAAGGCCATGCGCTGGCCATGCCGTTCGCGGCGCTCGACGGGGTGCGGCGCGGTTGCCGCGCCGTCGTTTCGGCGGCCTCGGCCGCGGTGCGGCCGTCGGAAGGCTGGCTCGGCCGGGTCGTCAATGCGCTGGGCGAGCCGATTGACGGCCTCGGACCGCTGCCGCCCGGGCCCGCGCCCTATACCTTCCGCTCCTCGCCGCCGGCGGCGCATGCCCGCCGCCGCGTCGGCGCTCCCCTCGACCTCGGCGTGCGCGCCCTCAACACCTTCGTCACCTGCTGCCGCGGCCAGCGCATGGGCATTTTCGCAGGCTCCGGCGTCGGCAAGTCCGTCCTGTTGTCGATGATGGCCCGGAACGTGGAAGCCGACGTCTCCGTCATCGGGCTGGTCGGCGAGCGAGGCCGCGAGGTCCAGGAGTTCTTGCAGGACGACCTCGGTCCGGCCGGCCTTGCCCGGTCGGTGGTGGTCGTGTCGACCTCGGACGAGCCGGCGCTGATGCGCCGCCAAGCGGCGTATTTGACTTTGGCCATCGCCGAGTTCTTCCGCGACCTCCACAAAGACGTGCTGGTGCTGATGGATTCGGTCACGCGCTTCGCCATGGCGCAGCGCGAGATCGGTCTGTCCGCCGGCGAGCCGCCGACCGCGAAGGGCTATACGCCGACGGTGTTCACCGAACTGCCGCGGCTCCTGGAGCGCGCTGGCCCCGGCGTCGATGAGGGCACGATCACCGGCATCTTCACGGTGTTGGTCGACGGCGACGACCACAACGAGCCGGTCGCCGACGCGGTGCGCGGCATTCTCGACGGGCATATCGTGATGGAGCGGGCCATCGCCGAGCGGGGCCGCTATCCGGCGATCAACATCCTCAAGTCGATCTCCCGGACCATGCCGCGGGCGGCCGATCCGGACTTCGTGCCGGTGATCGGGCGGGCACGTCAGGTCATGGCCACCTATGCCGACATGGAGGAATTGATCCGGCTCGGGGCCTACCGGGCCGGCTCCAGCCCCGAGGTCGACGAAGCCATTGCCCTGCACAAGCCGCTCGAAGACTTCCTCGGCCAGGCCAAGGAGGAGGCGACCTCGCTTTCCGAGGGATATCGCCGGCTCAAGGACATTCTGACCGGCTTGGAAACCGAAAACTAACGTTATTGCCCCACAGTCGAGCCGAATTGGTCCGTGCCGTCCGCGCGGAGCAGGCGCGTATGGCCGCTTCCGGGCGCAAATTCGGGGCTTCTGGGGAGTATCCAGTCGATGAAGTCACGCGAAACCCTCATCCGCCTGAAGAAATTTCAGGTCGACGAGAAGCGCCGCAAGGTGGCGCAGATCGAGACGATGATCGCCGAGTTCGACCGGATCGCGGCCGAGCTCGACCGCGAGATCAAGGTCGAGCAGGAACGCGCCGGGATCCATGACCCCGGTCATTTCGCCTATCCGACCTATGCCAAAGCGGCGATCACCCGCCGCGAGAACCTGCGCCGATCGGCGGGTGAGCTCAAAGGCCAGCTCGACGACGCCCAGGCGGCGCTCGGCGAGGCCTTCGAGGAATTGAAGAAGGTCGAGATGCTCGACGAGCGCGACCAGCAGCGCGAGAAGGCCGAGGCGGCCGCGCGCGAACAGACCGAGCTCGACCGCATCGCCGCGATGCGCTTCTCTGCGGGCGGCATGAGAGCCTGATCTGCGACGTCCGGATTTGAACGCGGCGCCGTGGTCAGCGGCGCCGCTTTCGTTTGCGTCGCTATTCGCGGACGCCGGCGATCACCATCCGGCAGGTCAATCCTTCCGGCGCGTAATCGACCGTGACGCGCCAGCCTGAATCGACGGCCAGGATGTCCTGGATCAGCCGCGAGCCGAAGCCGCGCCGCGAAGGCTTGACGACCGGTGGGCCGCCGCGCTCGATCCAGTCGAGCGCGATGCTGCCGTCGGCTTCGCGTCTCCATGTCACTTCGAGCGTGCCGTCCGGCACGGACAGGGAGCCGTATTTCGCGGCGTTGGTGCTCAACTCCTGGACGGCCGCCGCGAGCGCCAACGTCAATTTCGCGCTCATGTCGATCGCCGGTCCGCTCATGGCGATGCGCGCGTCTCCCGCGAAAGGCGCCAGAGTGCGCTCCACGATCGCCTTTATGTCGGCGCCGCGCCAATCATTCTCGGTGAGCAGATTGTAGGCGGCGGAAAGTGCGATCAGCCGGCGCTCGAAGGCGTCGACATACTCCTTCACGTTGCCTGCGCTCGGCATCGACAACCGCGCGATCGACTGCACGGTCGCGAGCGTGTTCTTGACCCTGTGGTTGACCTCGTCGAGCAGGATCTGCTGGCCGGTCATGGCATGGCGCAGGTCCGCTTCCGCCGCGGCGATGTCGTTGCCGACCCGGGCAAGCACCGTTTCCATGCGGTTGACCTCGGCAACGGGTCCCGGAACGGGATCGATCATATGGGTCGTGCCGAGTTGCATCACGTGCCGCTCGAGTCCGGCGAGGCTGGCGATAAAGCGCCGCGCGATCAGATGGGCGAACAGGAGGCTGACCAGCAGCACGAGAACCGCGACGCCGGCAAAGACGATTGCGGTGCGCCGGATCGGACCGTCGATGACGTCGCGCGGCAGGGCCAAGTTGATGGACCAGCCGGTCAGGTCCGAGCGCAAAATCGATGTGTAGGTCGGCACGCCCGTGCGCGAGGTCGCCTCGATCCAGAACGCGGAGCTCTCGCCAATATGCGCCAGCACCTCGGGAATGGTCGGCTTGCCGACGAGATCGAGGCCTGGCTGGAGCGGGCGCCGCGCGATCAGAATGCCTTTGCGGTCCGAGATGCTGCCGACATAGTCGGGCGGCACGTAGGCGTCCATCAGCGTCGAGAGATAGTTCGGCGACAGGCCGATGGCGAGCACGTATCGGATCTCGCCGCCGATGCGCACCGGCACCTCGATCGAGATGATCGGCTGCCGGTCGGTCGTCGTATAGATCAGGTCGGAAACCTGCGGACGCCCGGTCTTAAGGACGAGGTCCTGCGCCTCGGTCGCGCTGCGGCGGGGGAGTACTGTGCCGAACGGCTGGCGTGTGTTGATGATCTGTTGGCCCTGCCGGTCGGCGAGCACGATGCCGAAAGCCTCACGCAAGCGCCTCACATCCGCGGCGTGCCGGTAGAAGAGCGCGAGGTCGCCGCTTTGCAGCGCCGGCGACAGCGCCAGCACCTCGATATCGTTGACGATGTTCTCGACGCGCAATTCGACGGCGTTGCGCATCAAGCGAAGGCGCTCGGCGAAGTCGGCGCGCGTCCGCTCCGACGCTTCGGTGACGAAATGGAAGGCGAAGATGCCCGCGACGATGGCGATGGGCACCGTCGATGCCAGCGCCAGCGCGACCAGATAGGCCGGAACCGACCAGGCGCGCCCGATGTGAGCCTTGCTCGCTTCGTCCGCCCGCCGCTGCAACACGCGCGCCCCGACTCCCTCGTGTCGTCAGACCTTAGCAAACGCGCCGGATTCACTTCACAATTTTCGCTGCCCGATGGAGGTATAAAGGTATGGCTCAGGCACCGATGCAGTAGGACGGGTAGCGTGGCGTCCACATCCTGGCGTGCACCGCTCCTTCGACCTGATCGGCCGTGACGCCCGATGCAAGCCCTTCGGCGCAGGCCTGCTTGCCAACCGCGACCGCGACGGCGATGGCAACATCGCGCAGCGCCGTGACGCGCGGCAGGAGGTTGGCGTCAGGATCGTGCCGGGCAGGCGAAAGTTCGGCGAGCGCACGCGCTGCTGCCATGAACATCGTCTCGCTGATGCGCCGCGACCGCGTGGCGATGGCCCCGAGCCCGACGCCGGGAAAGATGTAGGAGTTGTTGGTCTGGTCAACGTTGAACTTCACGCCGCGCCGCGTCAGCGGCGGAAACGGGCTGCCGGCGCCGATGATGGCGCGGCCTTCGCTCCAGCGGTCGACATCGGCCGGCGTGGCCTCAGCGCAGGAGACCGGGTTGGACAGCGGGAAGATGATCGGTCTGGCATGTTGGCCCGCAAGCGTTCGCACGACGCGTTCTTTGAACGCGCCGGTTTGACCGGATACACCGATCAGCGCCGTCGGCTTGGCATGTTCGACGACGTCCATGAGCGAAACGATGTCGCCCGAAGCCGGGACCGATCCGCGCGGTTGCAGGAACGGCCGCTGGAATTCGGCAAGCCCGCTCATGCCTTCGACGAGGAGGCCGTCGCGGTCGACGAGGTAGAAGCGCCGCGCCGCCTGTTTTTCGTCGAGGCCCTCGGCGACCATCGCCGCCAGAATCAACTTGGCGATGCCGCAGCCGGCCGAGCCTGCGCCGAACACGGCGATGCGTTGCTCCTTCAGCGGCACCCCGGTCACGTTGATGGCAGCGAGCAGCGTGCCGGTCGCAACCGCGGCGGTGCCCTGGATGTCGTCGTTGAAGGTGCACAGACGGTCGCGGTAGCGCTCGAGCAGGCGATTGGCGTTCGCCTTGGCGAAGTCTTCCCACTGAAGCAGGACGTGCGGCCAGCGCTCGTTCACGGC
>DASTGR010000166.1:0-3178 GCA_035718885.1 Pseudolabrys sp.
GCCGGACCGTGATGTCGGACCGTATCAGGGGCTTCGGGAGCGCGAAGCCCACGGAGGATCAATGACTGCCGCAGTTCAAGAAAAAGCCGCGCTGCCGGACATGAAGGTGTCGGTCCGGCAAGTGTTCGGAATCGACAGCGATCTGGAGGTTCCCGCCTTCTCGCAGCCGGACGAATATGTTCCCGAGCTCGACTCCGATTATCGCTTCGACCGTCCGACGACGCTCGCCATTCTCGCCGGCTTCGCCAAGAACCGCCGCGTCATGGTCACGGGCTATCACGGCACCGGCAAGTCGACGCATATCGAGCAGGTCGCCGCCCGTCTCAACTGGCCCTGCGTGCGCGTCAACCTCGACAGCCACATCAGCCGTATCGACCTGATCGGCAAGGACGCGATCGTCCTCAAGGAAGGCCAGCAGGTCACCGAGTTCCGCGACGGCATCCTGCCCTGGGCCTTGCAGAACAACGTCGCCATCTGCTTCGACGAATACGACGCCGGGCGTCCCGACGTGATGTTCGTGATTCAGCGCGTGCTGGAAGCCTCGGGCCGGCTCACGCTGCTCGACCAGAACCGCGTGATCAAGCCGCATCCGGCGTTCCGCCTGTTCGCCACCGCCAACACGATCGGCCTTGGCGACACGTCGGGCCTCTATCACGGCACGCAGCAGATCAACCAGGGCCAGATGGACCGCTGGTCGATCGTCACGACACTCAATTATCTGCCGCACGACAACGAGGTCGAGATCGTCCTCGCCAAAGCGAGGCATTATCGCAACGACAAGGGCCGCGACATCGTCAGCAAGATGGTCCGCGTCGCCGACCTGACGCGCAACGCCTTCATGAACGGCGATCTGTCGACGGTCATGAGCCCGCGCACGGTGATCACCTGGGCTGAGAACTCCGAGATCTTCAACGATATCGGCTTCGCCTTCCGGCTCACCTTCCTCAACAAGTGCGACGAACTCGAGCGTCCGATCGTCGCCGAGTTCTATCAGCGCTGCTTCGGCGTCGAACTGCCGGAAAGCGCCGTGAACGTCGCGCTGAGCTGACTTCACCTCTCCCCGCTTGCGGGGAGAGGTCGGCGAGCGAAGCGAGCCGGGTGAGGGGGCTTCGCAGTTTTTCGCCGACATCCATTGCAATGCCCCTCACCCCGACTCTCTCCCCGTAAGTACGGGGAGGGGGAGAAGAGCCAAATGGCCTCGAACATCAAAGGCAAAACGCCCGGCAAGGAATCGCCGACCGAGCCGTTCAAGCGCGCGGTCTCCGGGGCCATGCGCGCGCTCGCGCGCAAACCCGATCTCGAAGTCTCGTTCGCGGCCGAGCGTCCCGGGATGGTCGGCGGCAAGGCGCGCCTGCCCGAGCCGGCGCGCAAGCTGACAAAGGCGGAAGCGGCGATCGTTCGCGGCCATGCCGACGCCATGGCGCTGCGGCTTGCCTGCCACGACAACGGCATTCACCGCCGCATGCAGCCGGCGGGCCAGCAGGCCCGCGCGGTGTTCGAGGCGGTCGAGCAGGCGCGGGTGGAGGCGATCGGCGCGCGGCGCATGGCGGGCGTCGCCGGCAACCTCACCGCGATGCTCGACGACCGCTATCACCGCGCCAAGTTCGACGACGTCACCGAACGTTCCGAGGCGCCGATCGAGGAAGCCGTGTCCTTGATGGTGCGCGAGCGCCTCACGGGTCAGGCGCCGCCGCCGGCGGCGAAGCGGCTCGTCGAGTTATGGCGGCCACTGATCGAAGACCGCGCCGGCAAGGATCTCGACCGGCTCGAGGAATTGCTCGAGGACCAGCGCCAGTTCGGCGACGCGGTGCGCGACCTGCTCGACTCGCTGGAAATGGGCGAGGACCGCTCCTCCGACAGCGAGGAGGACGAAGAGCAGGGCGACGAGGAAGAGAAGAAGCAGGACAAGGGCGAAGAGGGCGACGCGTCCGAATCCGACGACATGCAGCGCTCGAGCATGGAGGACACGCAGGCCTCCGCCGAGGACATGCCCGATTCCGCCGCCGAGGCCGCGGAAGCCGCCAGCGCCGAGATGTCGGACGACTCCGACATGGGCGACTCCGAGACGCCCGGCGAGCCGCAGCGGCCGCGCCACTGGGGCGACAACCAGCCGAAAGGCCCGGACTACCGCGCCTTCACCGCCAAGTTCGACGAGACCATCGCCGCCGAGGATCTGTGCGAGCCGGAAGAACTCGACCGGCTGCGCACCTACCTCGACAAGCAGCTTTCCAATCTCCAGGGCGTGGTGGCGCGGCTCGCCAATCGCTTGCAGCGCCGCCTGATGGCGCAGCAGAACCGCTCCTGGGAGTTCGATCTCGAAGAGGGCATGCTCGACCCGGCGCGGCTGTCGCGCGTCGTCATCGATCCGCTGCATCCGCTGTCGTTCAAGGCGGAAAAGGATATGCAGTTCCGCGACACGGTGGTGACGTTGCTGCTCGACAATTCCGGTTCGATGCGCGGACGTCCGATCACCGTCGCCGCGACCTGCGCCGACATTCTGGCGCGAACGCTCGAGCGCTGCGGCGTTAAGGTCGAGATTCTCGGCTTCACGACGCGCGCCTGGAAGGGCGGGCAGTCGCGCGAGCATTGGCTCACCGCGGGCAAGCCCGGCAATCCGGGGCGGCTCAACGACCTGCGCCACATCATTTACAAGTCGGCGGACGCGCCGTGGCGGCGCGCGCGCAAGAATCTCGGCCTGATGATGCGCGAGGGCCTTCTGAAGGAGAACATCGACGGCGAAGCGCTCGACTGGGCGCACAAGCGTCTCCTGGCGCGGCCCGAGCAGCGCAAGATCCTGATGATGATCTCGGACGGCGCGCCGGTCGATGATTCCACGCTCTCGGTCAATCCCGGCAATTATCTCGAGCGGCATCTGCGCTGGATCATCGAGGAGATCGAGACCCGCTCGCCCGTGGAGCTGATCGCCATCGGCATCGGCCACGACGTCACGCGCTATTACCGCCGCGCCGTGACCATCATCGACGCTGAGCAGCTTGGCGGTGTCGTCATGGAACAGCTCGCCGCGCTTTTCGACGAGGAGCCGCATCAGGCCCGCGGCGGCGGACGGGTGCGGCGGGCCAGCTGACCCGCCCCGCATGCGCTAATCGGCGATCGGCTCGGCGTAGTAATAGCTGAGGGCGACGCGGATCGTCGCGACGACCGGCACGGCCAGGATGAG
>DASTGR010000167.1:0-3424 GCA_035718885.1 Pseudolabrys sp.
GGCCGACCGGCTCGAGAAGGCGGGACACAGGGTCTACGCGCCGTCGCTGACCGGCCAAGCCGACCGCAGCCATCTGCTGACCAAGGATTTGACGATGGATGTCCACGTCGCGGACATCGTCAATCTGTTCAAATGGGAAGACCTCAAGGACGCGTGCCTCGTCGCGCACTCGTTCGGAGGCTTTGCCGGCTCCGGCGCGGCCGACCAGATCCATGACCGCCTGTCGTCGGTGGTGTGGCTCGACGCGTTCAAGCCGAAGGACGGCGAGAAGCCGCTCGACTACATTTCGGGTTTCAGCCGCAAGGCGCTGGAAGAGGCGATGGGGCGCGGCGAAGCCGGGCGCAAGCCGCCGCCGGCGAAGACCTATTCGCTCGTCGAGAAGGAGTATGCCTGGATCGACTCGAAGCTGACGCCGCAGCCGAACGGGCCGACGTTCCAGCCGGTGCATATCTCCGGCAAGCTCGACAGTATCGCCAAGAAAACGTTCATCCGCGCGCCGAAATATGCGCAGGCCTCGTTCGACCGTGCGCTCGCCGAATGTCGCGCCGACAAGACGTGGCAGACTTTCGTGGTTGAAGACTCCGGCCACGACGTCATGATCGACAAGCCCGAATGGCTGACCGACATCCTGCTCAAGGTGTCGTGACGCGCGATCAAATGTAAGACCAAGAGGAAGACATGTCCGACTGGAGCCCGAACCTGCGCTACCCCGATCCGTCGGTACGTTCGCTCGACAAGCGGTTCGAGAAGTACCGGCTGCCGCTCGCCACCGTCGAGCGTCTATGGACCGGCGCGCGCTGGGGCGAGGGGCCGGTCTGGTTCGGCGACGGCCGTTACCTCCTGTGGAGCGACGTGCCCGGCAACTGCATCCGCCGCTGGGACGAGGAAACCGGCGCGGTCTCTTACTTTCGCAATCCGTCGAACAACGGCAACGGCAACACGCGCGACCGGCAGGGCCGGCTCGTCACCTGCGAGCATCTGACACGCCGCGTCACGCGCACCGAATATGACGGCACGATTACCGTCATTTGCGACAGGTTCGAGGGCAAGCGGCTGAATTCGCCGAACGACGTGGTGGTGAAGTCGGACGGCTCGATCTGGTTCACCGATCCGGCCTTCGGCATCCTCAGCAACTACGAAGGCGAGATCGCCGAAAGCGAGCTGCCGATGAACGTCTATCGCGTCGACGGCAAGTCCGGCGCAATGACGGTGGTCGCCGACGGCATCAGCGCGCCGAACGGGCTGGCCTTCTCGCCGGACGAGAAGATCCTCTACATCGTGGAGTCGCGCAGCGAGCCGCGTCGCATCCTGGCGTTCGACGTCGCCGCGAGCGGCGACAAGATTTCGAACGGCCGCATCGTCATCGACGCCGGTCCTGGCGGCACGCCGGACGGATTCCGCTGCGACGTGGACGGCAATCTGTGGTGCGGCTGGGGCATGACGGCCGAACTCGACGGCGTGCGCGTGTTCACCCCGCAAGGCGAGCCGATCGGCCACATTTCATTGCCCGAGCGCTGCGCCAATCTCTGCTTCGGCGGCCGCCTGCGCAACCGCCTGTTCATGGCTGCGTCGCATTCGCTGTATTCGCTCTACGTGAATACGCAGGGTGCGAAGGGCGGGTGAAGCACCCGGGAGGCGCCGCAGGCACTGCGCGCTCCCTCTCCCCTATGGGGAGAGGGCTGGGGTGAGGGGGCTCCTGACTTGAGAATTTGTAACCCCTCACCCGGATCGCTGCGCGATCCGACCTCTCCCTATGGGAGAGGTGAAGATGACTCGCGACAGCTTTCTCAAATCGCCGGGATGCCCGCGGCGAGCGTCAGCATGGCATTCTCGGCCTGCTCGGTCTTGCTCGGACGCTTCTCGCGCCGCGCCTCGCGCTTCTGCTGCGCAGCGTAGGCCTTCTTGTTGATCTTGCGCGTGGCGATGCCGGACAGCTTCTTGTCGGTCGCCTTCTCCTCCTTGAGGTTGGCGGCGAGGAGCTTGGCGACGGATGAGTAGCCGAGCAGCTTCGCCCAGGCGACCAGCGTGCCGTAGCGCGTCATCTCATAGTGCTCGACAGCCTGCGCCGCCGCGATCAGCGCGGCATTGAGCACCATCTTGTCGTCGACCTCGCTGGCGATCTCGTTCGCCTCGTCGAGGATGCCGTCGATGGCCGGGCACTTCGTCCCTTCTGGCTTGCGCTTGAGCGCCTTGAAGGCGCGGTCGAGCCGTTTGATCTGCCCCTTCGTCTGCCGAAGGTGCATGTTGAAGCTCTTCTTCAGCTCAGGGTCCGACGCCTTCGCCACCATCTCCGGCAGCGATTTCGCGATCTGGTGCTCGGCGTAATAGATGTCCTGCAAGGTGTGCAGGAAGAGATCGTCGACGCTTTTGATGTCGGGTGAGAACCAGCCCATGTGCCGCCTCCTTGGAATTGGTTCCAAGATAAGCAGGACATGTGCTGAAGGTTCCGGCGCCGCCGCTGCGGCTATTCGGCGGGCTCGGCCTCGCGCGTGCGCACCGGCGCGACCGGCACGATCGGCGGCTTGGCGTTGAGCGCGTCGACCTGAAAGCCGGCGACCTTCTTGTAGTTGGCGGCGATGCCTTCGAGTTCCTCGCGCGTCAGCACGTCGGTGACCTTCCCGAAGCCGTTCGGCGCGCGCTCCTCGACCATCTGCATCACCTGTTCGGGCCCGTTCTTGCGGTTGAGCAGGACGAGCTGCGTCGTCGCCGGTCGCCGCTCGGCCTCGTAGGCTTCGAGCGCCGCCGGCGTCTCGCCCTTGTCCAGGATTTCGCGCGCGAGCACGCGGGCGTCGAGGATGGCCTGCGAAGCGCCGTTCGAGCCGATCGGATACATCGGATGGGCGGCGTCGCCGATCAAAGTGACGCGCCCGAAGGTCCACTTGTCGAGCGGGTCGCGGTCGACCAGCGGATATTCGTAGCAATACTCCGCGGTGCGGATGAGACCGGGCACGTCGAGCCAGTCGAACTTCCAGCTTTCGAAATAGGGCAGAAACTCTTCGAGCTTGCCGGCGCGGTTGTAGTCCTCGCGCCGCCACTGATAGTCCGGCGGCAGGTGCCGCTCGGCGATCCAGTTGATCATCGGCCGGCCCTTCTCGGACGCCGCGCGCGAGATCGGATAGCAGACGAATTTCAGCGTCTCGTGACCGGCCATGATCATGGTACGGCCGGACAGGAACGGCTCGCCGAAGGTGACGCCGCGCCACAGGATGCGGCCGTTCCAGATCGGCGCGCCTTCCTTCGGATAGAGCTTGGCGCGCATCGACGAATGGATTCCGTCGGCGCCGATCAGCACCGAGCCGTCATAATCGCCCGCCGGATTGCCGTTGCGATCGACGAAGCGGGCGCGGACGCCGTCCGCGGTCTCGCTCCAGTCCTTGAGGTGATGGCCGGTGAGGATATTCTCGGTGCCGATGCGCTCGCGCGC
>DASTGR010000168.1:0-8573 GCA_035718885.1 Pseudolabrys sp.
CTTCTTGTTGAAGAACTCGATCAGGCGCTTCACCTCGGCCATCACTTCGGGGCCGATGCCGTCGCCGGGGAGAAGCAGCAGATTATGGGTCGCCATGGGGGCCTCGCGGTTACTGGAACGCGCGGATTGCTACCGGGCGAGGCGGGGGATGGCAAGGCGATGATCCCTCTCCCCGCTATGCGGGGAGAGGGTGGCGAGCGCCGGCAGGTGCGAGCCGGGTGAGGGGCTGTGCACGGCCCCTCACCCGCCCGCTTTCGCTTCGCTCAAGCGGTCGACCTCTCCCCGCATTGCGGGGAGAGGTGAGAAACGTCAAAGCCCCGAGAACCAGTTGTACCCCTGGTTGGACCAGTAGCCGCCCTTGTCTGTGTTGGTCACTTCCATCGCCACGACGTATTTCGGCTGCTTGAAGCCGAGCTTGGTCGGAATGCGGATCTTCATCGGGAAGCCGTAGGCGCGCGGCAGGACCTTGTTGTCGTACTTGAACGACATCTGAGTCTGCGGATGCAGCGCGGTCGGCATGTCGATCGTCTCGGTGTAGCCCTCCGCGCACTTGAAGTGGAGGTAGCGGGCGCGCGTATCGGCGCCGATGCGCTTGAGGAAATCCGACAGCACCGCGCCCTGCCACGAGCCGATGGCGCTCCAGCCCTCGACGCAGACATGCCGCGTGATCTGCGATACTTCCGGCAGTGCGTGCAGTTCATCGAGCGTCCACGGCTTCTTGTTGTCGGCGAGGCCGGAAATCTCGAACTTGTACGTGGCCGGGTCGACGACCGGAGCCTCGTCGAGATCGTAATAGGCGTTGAACGGGAACGGCCGCGTGATCTGCGCCTCGGTGAAGGTCGGCGCCAGCTTGTTCGGGTTGAACAGGAACGCCTGGACCCGGTCGTTGAAGCGCGAGACGTAGCGCAGCGCGCCCTCGGCGCTCTCCTCGTCGACGATATCGCAGCCGGTGAGCATGGTCAGCGCGCCGAGGCTCGCTACGCCGCGCAGGAAGGCGCGCCGCGAGGCGGCTGGCATGAGCTTGCCGGCGTCCTTGATCAGCGCTTCGGTGTCGACGCCGGGGATTGGTTTGCGGATGCGGGCCATGGGCGTGCTCCTAGCGTCCGGTGATCATCGCGCGCAGGCTCTTCGGCACGATCAGCGCCAGAGAGATGTGCACGACGAGGAAGGCGACGATTGCCGCCATCGCGGCGAAGTGGACATAGCGTGCGGCGTCGTAGCCGCCGAACAGCGTCGTCAGTTCCTGGAACTGCACCGGCTTCCAGATCGACAGGCCGGACGCAACGATAAGGACGCCCACGAGAATAATGCCGAGATAGAGCACCTTTTGCACGGCGTTGTAGTGGGACAGGTCGTCGTGGCTGAGCTTGAACGTCAGCGCCGCCTTGATGTCGGCAATGACCGCGCGCGGCCCCACCGGAAACAGCTTGCGGCGGAAGCGGCCGGTGGCAAGCCCGAGGGTCAGGTAGACAAGGCCGTTGATCACCAGCACCCACATCGCTGCGAAATGCCAGAGCAGCGCGCCGCCGAGCCATTCGCCAATGGTGATCGCCCGCGGGAAGGTGAAGGAAAACAGCGGCGAGGCGTTGTAGACTTGCCAGCCGGAACCGATCATCACCAGGATCGCCAAGGCGTTGATCCAGTGGCAGACGCGGACCCATCCAGGATGGATCTTCTTGGTCGTAGCCGTGTAGCCGGCCCGCATCGTTTGTGCGGTCATTGCATCCGCCTTTGAAGGTTTCCGCGTCTGGCTCACGAAGCGTATACGCAGCCGCCGGGCCCGTGGATGCGAGTCCCGGCGGCCGGCGCAGGTTTATTTCTTCATCGTGTCCTTGGACATCGAATCCTTGGACATGGTGTCCTTCGACATCGAGTCCTTCTTCATCGAATCCTTCTTCATGTCGTCTTTCGACATGGTCTCTTTCTTCATCGAGTCCTTCTTCATGTCGTCGGCGAAGGCGCCCGGCGCGAAGGCGAGCGTGAAGCCCACGGTCGCGGCGGCGAGAGACAGAACGATACGGGAACCGGTCATGACTTATTCCTCCTGAGGATGATCGATGGCTTCTCGTCGCGCCATCGAGTTCTAGTTCGGAGGCAATCGGCCCGAGGTTACACCGGCGAGCGAAAAAATCCGGCCCCCGAGCATTCGATTGGCGCCGACGACCAGAGCGACAGCGAAGACGTGGACGGTCAGATCGGTCGCAGCCGCATCGTAGGGATGGAAGAAGTTCAAGAGCGTGGCTGCAGCGGCCGCGACGGCAAACCCGCCGACGGCCGCGGTGAGCCCCGGATTGAGCGGGCAGGCGCGGCGCAGCATGACAAACAGCAGCGCCGACAGCGGCACCGACAAGGCAACGATGAACAGAAGGCAGTCTCGCGCCTCGCCCATGTCGGCGACATGCGCGGCCGGCACGACCCAGACGCGCAGACAGCCGAAGCCGCTGGCACCGATCCAGAGCAGCGCCCCCGGCAGCGGTAGCCACGCCCAGCCGCGCGGCGCGTCCGGCAAACTCAATTCGAAGGCCGCAACGCCGGCGAGAACGGCCGTCACGGTCGAGCCGATCACGGCGAGCCACATGTCAGGCGCGGCGGAGATGCGCTCCCACGTGGCATGCGTGTTGGCGAAGGCGCCAAGCGCCACAGCGAGCGCGCCGACGACAGCGAGCCAGCCCAGAGCGCGCAGCACTGGCGGCCGCAGCCGCTGCACCGGCTTCAAATCGGAGCCGAGGCTCTGGATCAGGGAGTCGTGAGGCGAAGTCGTCATGTCGTCCTCAGTCCGTGCGCTCGAGCTTGCCGCGCAGGGCCTTGAGCGCGCGGTGCAGATTCACTTTCAGCGCGCCCTTGCTGCGGCGCGTAACCATGGCGGCTTCCGCCAGCGATTGCTCGCGGATCACCAATGCTTCGACAGCCTCGCGCTGGCCGGCTGGCAAACTCGCCAACACCTCCGTGACGCGGCCGGACGCTTGCACGTGCTCAATGCCGCGCGCCGGATCCGCGTCGTGATCCGGATAAGCCTCGAATGCGACGGGCGCGTGGAGTTCGCGCGCGCCATGGCGGCGTACCTGCCGCAGAACGTCGATCGCGCGGCGTTCGGCAATGACGCGCAGCCAGGCATTGAAGGAGCGCGATGGATCGTAGGTCTGCCGCGCCCGATGGATGGTCATGAGCACATCCTGCACCACGTCGTCACGGCGGTCCGCCGGAACGCCCTGGCGGCCGGCGATCAGGTTGATGAACGGAACGCAGTCGCGCAGCAGCGCCTCGTAAGCCGCGCGGTCGCCGGACTGCGCCGCGGCCATCTGGGCGGCGCGGCGCGTATCGTCGGCGCTTCGGGACTGCGTTTCAGCGGTGATCATGAGACGCCGCGAGCGGGAGCGCATCTCCGCCATGCCCGGAAACGGGGCTGGAGGCAATGCATGGTGCGGATACGGCGATATCACGTTCGGTTGAAGCCGGTTGCTATGGTTTCGATACCCGAGGGATGGGCGCGTGCTTTGCTTTATTCGCTGCGGCGGCTGCGGCGGTTACATCGCTTGCAATCGCGCCCGGTGACGGGCATGGGGTGGGGCGCACCTCGTCCGGCCGGCAAACCTTGCGGAGCGCTCTAATCCCATGATCGCAAAGACAAATCCCGGCAATTTCTTCGAGGATTTCCGGCTCGGCCAGACCATTCGCCACGCCACGCCGCGCACGGTGACGCCCGGCGACGTAGCGCTCTACAACGGCCTGTTCGGCCCGCGCTTCGCGGTGCAGTCCTCCGATGAATTCGCCCGCAAGCTCGGCTATCCGCGCTCGCCGCTCGACGATCTGCTCGTGTTTCACGTCGTCTTTGGCAAGACCGTGCCGGACATCTCGCTCAACGCGGTCGCCAATCTCGGTTACGCCGATTGCCGTTTTCTCAAGCCCGTCTATCCCGGCGCCACCCTGACCGCGACGTCCGAGGTGATCGGGCTGAAGGAGAATTCCAACCGCAAGACCGGCATCGTCTATGTGCGCTCGCGCGGCTTCGACGAAACGGGAGAGCCGGTGCTCGACTATGTGCGCTGGGTGATGGTGCGCAAGCGCGACGAGACGGCCGCCGCGCCGGGCGAGAAGGTCCCGGAATTGCCGAAGGCGGTCGCGGCGAGTGCGCTTGGGTTGGCCTGCCTGCGCATCGACGCAAAGGCCTACGACACGGCGCTGTCCGGCAGCCCGCATCGTTTCGGCGATTACGCCGCCGGCGAGAAGATTGATCACGCCGATGGCATGACCGTCGAGGAGGCCGAGCACCAGATCGCGACGCGGCTCTACCAGAACACGGCGCGCGTGCATTTCAATCTGTTTGCGCAGAGCAAGGACCGCTTCGGCAAGCGGCTGATCTATGGCGGCCATGCGATCTCGCTGGCGCGCGCGCTGTCGTTCAACGGGCTGGGCAATGCGTTTCATGTCGCCGCGATCAATAGCGGCCGCCATGTGTCGCCGCTGTTCGCCGGCATGACCGTGTTCGCGTGGTCGCAGGTGCTCGAGACTGCGGCGCTGCCCGGCCGCGACGATGTCGGCGCGCTGCGCCTGCGCACGATCGCCACAAAGGACAGGCCGTGCGCCGATTTCCCCCTGAAAGACGGGGACGAATACGACCCGGCGGTGATCCTCGACCTGGACTACTGGGTGCTGCTGCCGAAATGAGCGGAGGAGCGCGATGATCGCGGTGATCTTCGAGGTGTGGCCGGCCGACGGCCGCAAGGACGACTATCTCGCCATCGCGGCGTCGCTGCGCAGCGAGCTGGAGCGCATCGACGGCTTCATCTCGGTCGAGCGCTTCCAGAGCCTGACCGATCCGAACAAGCTGCTGTCATTGTCGTTCTGGCGCGACGAGGCCGCGGTGAAGGCCTGGCGCACGCAGGAGAAACACCGCGCGGGGCAGGTGCGCGGCCGCGGCGGCGTTTTTGTGGATTATCGGTTGCGCGTGGCGTCCGTCATGCGCGACTACGGCATGAACGAGCGTTCGGAAGCACCTGACGATTCCCGCGCCATGCACGACAGGCAAGTATCGAGCTAGACGTTCGCCCGCAGGTGATCCACGAGCTGCCTCGCATAGGGCGGCAGCGCCGCGACGTCGCGCACGCAGATGTGCAAATCGCGCAGGGCCCACGGGTCGGTGAGCCGCACCGCCTCGATCGCCATCGAGCGCCCCGTGCGCTTGACCGTGGTCTCCGGCACGATGCCGACGCCGACGTCGCATTCGACCAGGCGGCAGATGGCGTCGAACGAGCGCAACTGCACCCTCAGGCGGATGGCGCGGCCGACGCGGCTCGCTTTCTCCGCCAGGAAGCGCTGGATGGCGCTGGCGCGGTCGAGACCGACCATGTCGTAGTCGAGCACCTCGGCGAAGCCGATGCTCTTGCGCTTGGCCAGTGGATGATTGCGGCCGACAACGAGCACGAAGCGGTCGCTGCGATAGGGGAAGGTGTGCAGGCCGCCGAAGTCGACCGTGCCGGCGACGATGCCGATGTCGCCGGTCCCCTCCGCGATCAGCCCGACGATCTCGTCGGACAGCCGCTCCTCGAGGTCGACGCTGATATCCGGATACCCTGTGAGGAACGAGCTCAGCGTCTCCGGCAGGAATTCTGTGAGCGCGTTGGTGTTGGACAGGACCCGAACCTGGCCGGCGAGCCCGCGCGCGTACGGGGAGAGGTCCTCCTGAAGCTTCTCGGTCTGGGCGAGAATTCCCCGGGCGTGCTGCAACAAAGTGCGCCCCGCCTGCGTCGGGGTCACGCCGGCGCGGCCGCGCACGAGGAGATCGGTGCCGAAGGCGAGCTCCATCTTGCGGATGCGGGTCGAGGCGGCCGCGAGTGCCAGGTTGGACCGCTGGGCGCCGTGGGTGATGCTGCCGGCTTCCACGGTGTGGCGGAACAGGTTGAGATCGGTGAAATCGAAGCGCATGGGGAGCGGCTTCCTTCTTATTCTGCGAAGGCAGACTTCTCTAACCGCGCATTGAATGGGCACTTTAGCAGGCTTAATTTCGTATTTGAAGAAGTAAGAGCAAATGTGGCTTGAAGTAGGCGTCTGCCCCAACCGCCGCTTGCGTTGCGGCGGGCGCTCGCTTTGGCTACCAACCGCCCGCGACTGCCGACAGGGTTCCGGTGGTGCGGAGTGTGGGAGACGGACATATGGCCGAGCTTGAGGCGAGCACCAATTTGGGAGCGCGCCGGGCGCGCCCGATCTCGCCGCACCTGCAAATCTATCGCCCGATGCTGACGATGATGATGTCCATCGTCCATCGCATCACCGGTGCGGCCCTCTATTTCGGCATGGCAATTCTCGCTTGGTGGCTGCTCGCCGCGGCGAGCGGGCCGAACGCCTATGCCAGCTTCGAAGCGGTCGCAGGCAGCCTGATCGGCCAGATCGTTTTGTTCGGCTTCACCTGGGCGCTCATCCACCATGCACTCGGCGGCGTCCGTCATCTGGTCTGGGATCTCATCTACGGCTTCGAACCCGCCGAGCGTGAAATGCTCGCCCTCGCCAGCATCGTCGGCTCGGTCGTGCTGACGGTCGTGGTCTGGGTCGTCGGCTATCTCGCCATGGGAGGCCCGCGATGATCGGCGAGCGTCCCAACGAATTCGTCACCGCCGCACGCCGCGTCCGCGGCCTCGGCCCCGCGCGCTCCGGCACGAAGCATTTCTGGCATCAGCGCGTGACAGCGGCGGCCGGCATTCCGTTGACCATCGCCTTCATCGTCATCGCCATCGCCCTCGTCGGGCGCAGCCCGGCCGCGGTCGGGCAGATCCTCGGTTCGCCGCTCGTCGCGGTGATCATGCTCCTGTTCATCGTCAACACGCTCTACCACATGTGGATCGGCATGCAGGAGATCGTGCTGGACTACGTGCACGACGATAAATTGAAAATACTCGCGCTCCTCGGCAACACCTGCTTCGTGTTCGCGGTCGGCTTCGCCTCCGCCTTCGCCATCCTCAAGCTTTCGTTCGGAGTCTGACGTCATGGCGGGTAACAACGGCAAGGCCAATGGCGGACCGGCGGTGAACGGCCGCGCCTATCCGATCGAGGATCACTCCTACGACGTCGTGGTCGTTGGCGCCGGCGGCTCCGGTCTCCGCGCCGTCGTCGGCTGCTCGGAGGCTGGCCTGCGCACGGCCTGCATCAGCAAGGTGTTCCCGACGCGCTCGCACACCGTGGCGGCGCAGGGCGGAATCGCCGCCGCGCTCGGCAATATGGGCGAGGACGACTGGCGCTGGCACATGTACGACACCGTCAAGGGCGCCGACTGGCTCGGCGACCAGGACGCGATCGAATATCTCTGTCGCAACGCGCCGGCGGCGGTGTACGAGCTCGAGCACTGGGGCCTGCCATTCTCGCGCCGCGAGGAAGACGGCCGTATCTATCAGCGCCCGTTCGGCGGCATGACCACGCACTACGGAAAAGGCACCGCGCAACGCACCTGCGCCGCCGCCGACCGCACCGGCCACGCCATGCTGCACACGATGTACGGCCAGGCGCTGCGCCATTCGGCCGAGTTCTACATCGAATACTTCGCCATCGATTTGATCATGGACGAGGACGGCCGCTGCCGCGGCGTCGTCGCGCTCAATCTCGACGACGGTTCGATGCATCGCTTCTCTGCCAACATGGTCATCCTTGCGACCGGTGGGTACGGACGCGCTTACTTTTCCTGCACCTCGGCGCATATCTGCACCGGTGACGGCGGCGGCATGGCGCTGCGCGCCGGCCTGCCGATGCAGGATATGGAATTCGTGCAATTCCACCCGACCGGCATCTATCCGGCGGGCTGCCTCATCACCGAGGGTTCGCGCGGCGAGGGCGGCTATCTCACCAACTCCGAGGGCGAGCGCTTCATGGAGCGCTACGCGCCGTCGGCAAAGGACCTCGCCTCGCGTGACGTCGTCTCGCGCGCGATGACGATGGAAATTCGCGAAGGTCGTGGCGTCGGCAAGGAGAAGGACCACATCTTCCTGCACCTCGATCATCTCGATCCGAAGGTGCTGCACGAGCGCCTGCCTGGCATCTCCGAGACGGCGCGCATCTTTGCCGGCGTCGACGTGACGCGCGAGCCGATCCCGGTGCTGCCGACCGTGCACTACAACATGGGCGGCATCGCCACGAATTATCACGGCGAGGCGGTGACGCTGAAAAACGGCGACCCGGATTCGGTCATCCCGGGGCTCATGGCGCTCGGCGAAGCCGGCTGCGTCTCGGTGCACGGCGCGAACCGCCTCGGCTCCAACTCGCTGATCGACCTCGTCGTGTTCGGCCGTGCGGCGGCGCAGCGCTGCGCCGACATTCTGACGCCGGGCGAGAAGCAGGCGCCGCTGCCGGCGAACTCCGCTGACATGGCGCTCGACCGTCTCGACAAGGCGCGCTTCGCCTCAGGCGGCACGCCGACGGCGCAGCTCCGTCTCAAGATGCAGCGCGTGATGCAGAACAACTGCGCTGTCTTCCGCACCGGCGATGTGCTGGAGGAGGGCGCGAAGCTGATCCACGAGGTCTACGAGGGCATGCCCGACCTGCGCGTGTCCGACCGCTCGCTGGTCTGGAATTCCGATCTCGTCGAGACTCTC
>DASTGR010000169.1:0-14353 GCA_035718885.1 Pseudolabrys sp.
GCATCCGCCAGATCGGCCGGCGCACGGCCGAGATGCATCTCGCCTTCACCGCCGACGAAAACGATCCGGCCTTCGCGCCCGAGCCGGTCACGGCCGCGGACGTATCCGGCTGGGCCGATGCGGTCGCCGCGCGCGCGCAGACAGCGTTCTCGGCCATCGAGCGCCGCATACGCGACCTCCCCGATGCGACGGTGGACATCGCCCGCCGCGTGCTCGCGGCGCAGCCCTCGGTCCTGTTCGAAATCGAGGAAAGCCGGCGCTTCAAGGCTGGCGGACTGAAGATCCGGCACCACGGCGACTTCCATCTCGGCCAGGTGCTGATGGCCAAGGAAGACGCCTATATTCTCGACTTCGAGGGCGAACCGCGTCGCACGCTCCAGGAACGCCGTCGAAAGACGGCGCCGGCCCGCGACGTCGCCGGCTTCCTGCGCTCGATCGACTATGCGGTGAGCGCGGCGCTCGACCGCGCGCCGAACCTCAACGGCGATGAGCGGGAAACACTGACCGCCCATATGCGTTCATGGAGCGAGCGGCTCGGCGCCGCCTACTGGGAGACGTACCGCGAGACGATCGGCGACGTCGCTTTGTGGCCTGACGATCCGCAAGCGCAGCGCCGTCTGCTCGATATGTTCCTTCTGGAAAAGGCGCTCTATGAAATCGAATACGAACTCACCAACCGTCCCGCCTGGGCGGCGATCCCGATGGACGCCACCTTGCGCATCCTCAACGAGCGCGGAGTGACGGCATGACGACGCTCTCGCCCGAAGCCCGCGACGTGATCGCGGCGCGCCATTCCGATCCTTTCCATTATCTCGGCCCGCATCGCGAGAACGACCGCACGGTGGTGCGCGTGTTTCTTCCTGAAGCGAGTCAGGTGGTGGCGCTCGCGCCGGACGGCAGCGAGCGCGAACTCGACCAACTCGATCCCGCCGGCCTGTTCGCCGGTCCCGTCGGCAGCGAGCGCTACCGGCTGCGCGCCCGTTACGGCGAGCAACAGATCGAGTTCGAGGACCCGTACCGCTTCCCGCCGGTGCTGTCGGACCTGGACCTCTACCTGCTCGGCGAAGGCAATCATCTCAGGCTCTACGACAAGCTCGGCGCCCATCCGATCGAGATGGAGGGCGTGCACGGCGTCGCCTTCGTCGTCTGGGCGCCGAATGCGCGGCGCGTCAGCGTCGTCGGCGACTTCAACCTGTGGGACGGACGCCGGCATGCGATGCGCGTACGCGGCAATGGCTGGTGGGAGATCTTCGTCCCCGGCGCCAAGGCCGGCGACAAATACAAATACGAGATCGTCAGCCGCAACGGCGCGCTGCTGCCGCTGAAATCGGATCCATGCGCGGCCTTCGCGGAGATGCGCCCTTCCACCGCCTCGGTCGTGGTCAACGAGAAGTCGCTGCCGCGCGTGAAGCCGTCGCGCGCAGGCGTCAATGCGCTCGACAAGCCGATGTCGATCTACGAGGTGCATCTCGGCTCGTGGCGCCGCAAGGGCGATCGCGGCGAATACTGGCTCAATTACCGCGACCTCGCCGAGCAGCTTCCGGCCTACGCCGCCGACATGGGCTTTACCCATATCGAACTCTTACCGGTTGCCGAGCATCCGTTCGACGGCTCGTGGGGCTATCAGCCGACCGGCCTCTACGCGCCGACCAGCCGCTTCGGCACGCCGGAGGATTTCATCGCGCTGGTCGACGCCATCCACGACAAGGGGCTTGCCCTGCTGCTCGACTGGGTGCCGGGACATTTCCCCGACGATCCGCACGGCCTCGCGCGTTTCGACGGCACCGCGCTCTACGAGCATGACGATCCGCGCCAGGGCCGTCATCTCGACTGGGGCACCCTCATCTACAATTACGGGCGCGTCGAGGTCACCAATTTCCTCACCGCCAATGCGCTGTTCTGGCTCGACCGCTACGGCATCGACGGCCTGCGCGTCGATGCGGTCGCCTCGATGCTCTATCTCGACTACAGCCGCCCTTCGAACGCCTGGGTGCCGAACAAGCACGGCGGACGCGAGAACATCGACGCCATCTCGTTCCTGCGCCGGACCAATACCGAGCTGTTCAAGGAATTTCCGAACGGCACCACGGCGGCGGAAGAGTCGACTGCTTGGCCGATGGTATCGCGCCCGGTCGACTGGGGCGGGCTCGGCTTCGGCTACAAGTGGAACATGGGGTGGATGCACGACACCCTCGATTACGTCTCGAAGGACCCGATCTACCGCCGCCACCATCACGGCAACATCCTGTTCGGGCTGCACTACGCTTTTTCGGAGAACTTCATCCTGCCGCTGTCGCACGACGAGGTCGTGCACGGCAAACGCTCGATCTTCGGCCGCATGCCGGGCGACCCGTGGCAGCGCTTCGCCAATCTGCGCGCCTACTACGCCTTCATGTACGGACATCCCGGCAAGAAGCTGATGTTCATGGGCTCGGAGTTCGGCCAGGACACCGAGTGGAATCACGATGTCAGCCTGCCCTGGCATTTGCTGGACAACCAGCAGCACGCCGGCGTGCAGCGGCTGGTGCGCGATCTGAACCGCCTTTACCGCGACACGCCGGCGCTGCACGCGCTCGACTACGACGCCGCCGGCTTCGAATGGCTGGTAGCCGACGATGCCAGCAACTCGACATTCGCCTGGCTGCGCAAGGGCAAGGAAGCGCACGAGCGCTGCGTGGTGGTGGTCAACTTCACGCCGCAGGTCCTCAACGATTACCGCGTGCGCGTACCGTTCGCGGGCACATGGCGCGAAGCGCTCAATTCCGACGCCGGACTTTATGGAGGCAGCAATGCGGGGAACGCCGGTGCCGTGTCCACAGTTGTGACACACCATGGTCCGGAGCTTCACATTGTCGTCCCACCCCTTGCTGCGGTCTTTTTCGTTCCCGCGAGCGAGTAACCACGTCGCCGCGGGCGCGCCGCATCCGCTGGGCGCGACCTGGGACGGGCGCGGCACCAATTTCGCTCTCTTCTCGGCCAATGCGACGAAGGTCGAACTCTGCCTGTTCGATCGCGACGGCCGCCGCGAGATCGAGCGCATCGTCGTGCCCGAGCGCACCGACGATGTCTGGCACGTCTACCTCTCGCATGTGTCGCCGGGCCAGCTTTACGGCTATCGCGTGCACGGCCCCTATGCGCCGGAATCCGGCCATCGCTTCAATCCGAACAAGCTGCTGATCGACCCCTACTCGAAGCGGCTCGGAGGCACCTTCGCCTGGAGCGATGCGCATTTCGGCTATCGCACCGGCGCCAAGCAGGCGGACCTCTCCTTCGACCGCCGCGACAATGCCCGCGCCATGCTGAAGTCGGTCGTGGTCGAAACCGCGCACAGCTGGTCGCACCAGAAGCGGCCCTCGATCGCCTGGGAAGACACGATCGTCTACGAGGCGCATGTCAAAGGCCTGACGCAGCAGCGCGACGACATCCCCGAGGCGATGCGCGGCAAGTTTCGTGCGCTCAGCGAGCCCGGCGTCATCACGCACCTGCGCAAGCTGGGCGTCACGGCGATCGAGCTGTTGCCGATCCACGCCTTCCTCGACGACCGGCACCTGCTGGACCGCGGCCTGCGCAACTACTGGGGCTACAACACGCTCTCCTTCTTCGCGCCGGAAGCGCGCTACGCGGCCGGCAATCCGCTCAACGAATTCCGGTCGACCGTCGCGGCGCTGCACGACGCCGGCATCGAGGTCATCCTCGACGTCGTCTACAACCACACCTGCGAAGGCAACCAGATGGGGCCGACGCTGTGCTATCGCGGCATCGACAACGCTTCTTACTATTGGCTGCTGCCCGACCAGCCGCGCTACTACGACGACTTCACCGGTACCGGCAACTCGCTCAAGCTCGCGCATCCGCGCGTCCTGCAAATGGTCATGGACTCGCTGCGCTACTGGGTCGAGACCTTCCACGTCGACGGGTTCCGCTTCGACCTCGCCTCGACGCTCGGCCGCGAGCCGGCCTTCAACCGCAACGCGCCGTTCTTCGCGGCCGTGCAGCAGGACCCCGTGCTGCAAGGCGTGAAGATGATCGCCGAGCCGTGGGACGTCGGCCTCGGCGGCTATCAGGTCGGCGGCTTCCCGACCGGCTGGTCGGAATGGAACGACGTCTACCGCCGCACCGCGCGCCGCTTCTGGCGCGGCGAAGGCAATCTCATCGGCGACATGGCGCACGCCGTCACCGGCTCTGCCGCGCAATTCCAGCACGACGGCCGTGGGCCGCGCTCCAGTATCAACCACGTGACCGTGCATGACGGCTTCACTCTCGCCGATCTCGTCAGCTACGAAGGCAAGCACAACGAGGCCAATGGCGAGGACAACCGCGACGGCTCCGACGACAACGCCTCGACCAATTGCGGCGTCGAAGGCGCGAGCGACGACGAAAATGTGCTGAAGCTGCGCCGGCAATTGCGACGCAATCAGTTCGTCACCTTGCTCATGTCGCAGGGCGTGCCGCTCATTCTCGCCGGCGACGAGGTCGCCAACGGCCAGGACGGCAACAACAACGCTTACTGCCAGGACAACCCGACGGGCTGGGTCGACTGGAGCAGAGCGAGCGGGGAGGACGACCTCACCGATCTCGTCGGCATGCTTGCGGAGATGCGGCGGCGCTTCCCCCAGCTCAAGCCGCATCGCTGGCTCGAGGGCAAGCGGGAGGACGGCGCTTATGACGTGAAGTGGCTGACGCCCGCCGGCGACGAGATGAGCGAGCAGGACTGGAATTTTCCCGATGGACGCTTCCTCGCTTACGTCATGGCCGGCGCGGGTGAAGCCCCCGCGCCGCTTTATGTCGTTCTCAACGGCGCTGACGAGGCAATGGAAGTGGCGCTTCCGGAATGGCCGGAAACCGGACGCTGGATGCTCCTGATCGACACGGCGAATGGCGAGAGCGACGGCAGCAGCCAACCGGCCGGCGCCAAATGGCAAGCGAGGCCCCGCTCGGTCCTGGTCTTCGCGGGCGCGCGATGAGCCGCTTCGGACCGATCCTCGACGCCAATGGCGTCACCTTCAGGCTATGGGCCCCCGCGGCCCGCGCGGTAGAGGTCGTCAGCGACGGCGCGACAGCCATGCGCCAGCGCGGCGAATGGTTCGAGGCCCGCATCGGCGGCGCCCGCGACGGCACCCGCTACAGCTTCCGAATCGACGGCGAGATCGAGATTCCCGATCCCGGCTCGCACTTCCAGCCGGACGACGTGCACGGTCCGAGCGAAGTCGTCGATCACGCATATGATTGGCAATGCCGCGACTGGAAGGGCCGCCGGTGGGACGAGGCTGTCTTCTCCGAGATCCACGTCGGCACATTCACGCGCGAAGGCACGTACCGCGCCATCATCGACAGGCTCGACCATCTCGCCGACGCCGGTATCACCGCGCTGGAACTGATGCCGCTGTCGGATTTTCCCGGCCGCTGGAACTGGGGCTATGACGGCGTCCTGCCCTATGCGCCGGATTCGGCCTATGGCCGGCCGGAAGACCTCAAGGCTTTGATCGACGCCGCGCACCAGCGCGGCCTCATGGTCTTCCTTGACGTCGTCTACAACCACTTTGGGCCGGACGGGAATTACCTGCACCGCATCGCGCCGCAGTTCTTCACCGACGCGCAGACGCCGTGGGGCGTCGCGATCAACTACGACAATGAGAATGTGCGCGCGTTCGCCATCGACAATGCGCTGCACTGGCTCGACCATTATCGCTTCGACGGACTAAGGCTCGATGCCGTGCATGCCATCGTCACGCCAGGCGAGCCGGAGATCCTGTCCGACCTCAGCAAGGCCGCCGGAGAACTCGCCGCGCGCACGGGCCGCCACATCCATCTCGTGCTCGAGAACGACGACAACCGCGCCGCGGTGCTCGATCCACGCGAGGAGCCGCCGGCGGGACGCTATCGCGCGCAATGGAACGACGACTATCACCACGGCTGGCACGTTCTCCTGACCGGCGAGGACGCCGGTTATTACCGCGATTATCAGGACGCGCCGGCGCGCATCGTGCGCTCGCTGCGCGAGGGCTTCGCGTGGCAGGGCGAGGCGTCGGCGAACCGCAAGGGTCAACCGCGCGGCGAGCCGAGCGGCCATCTGCCGCCGGGCGCCTTCGTCGACTTCATCCAGAACCACGACCAGATCGGCAACCGGCCGAAGGGCGAGCGTCTGACCGTTCTGGCGAGGCCTGATGCGGTCGCCGCCGCGCTTGCCGTGCTGCTGCTCCAGCCCTCGCCGCCGCTTCTCTTCATGGGCGAAGAATGGGGTGCGACCGAGCCCTTTCCGTTCTTCTGCGACTTCAAGGGTGAACTTGCCGAGGCCGTGCGCAACGGCCGCAGACGCGAGTTCGCCGAAGCCTATGCCAGGCACGGCGGCGCCGACATCCCCGATCCTCTGGCGGCAAAGACGCGAGACATGGCCGTGCTCGAATGGGACGCCCAGTTGATGAGCCCGCACCGCGAGCGGCTGGCGCTGGTTCGCGCGCTGCTCAAAGCGCGGCGCGAGCACGTCGTGCCGCTGGCGCGGCAGATGTCGGGCGGCGCGGATGCGCGTATTGAAGACGGCGTCCTGACCGCGGCGTGGCGCGCAGGTGCAAGACGCTTGCAGCTTGTCGCCAACCTGTCCGACTCCGCAAAGCCGCGGCCTGTCCTTGGATGGGGCGCGCCGGTCTGGGGTGGTCCGCCGCCGCAGGACTTGCCGGCATGGTCGGTATACGCGGCCGTTGGAGGCGCGTGATGCCTCCCGTCATTCCGCTCGCCACCTATCGCCTCCAGCTCACCAAGAACTTCGGCTTCGACGATGCCGCGACGCTCGTCCCCTACTTGAAGCAACTCGGCATCACGCACCTCTACGCTTCGCCGTTCCTGAAGGCCCGGCCCGGCTCGACGCACGGTTACGACATCGTCGATCACGACCGGCTCAATCCGGAGTTAGGCGGCGAAGAGGCCTTCCTGCGGCTGTCCGATGCGCTCAAGGCGAACGGCCTCGGCCTCATCCTCGATTTCGTGCCGAACCACATGGGTGTCGGCCACGCCGACAATCAATGGTGGCTCGACGTGCTCGAATGGGGGCAGAAGTCGCCGCATGCGCGCTCGTTCGACATCGACTGGGACGGCCTGCCGCACCGGCGCCATCCCGGCGTACTGCTGCCGATCCTCGGCCGGCCTTACGGCGAGGCGCTCGAGGCCGGCGAGATCGAGCTGAAATACGACGCGGCGAGCGGCAGCTTCGCGCTCTGGTATTTCGGCAACAAGCTGCCGGTCAATCCGCAGCGCTACAGCGAGATGCTGCGCACCATCGTCGGCGCGGCGGCCGCGACGGACGATCCGGCCGGGCATGAGCTCATTGCGCTTGCGCACGACTATCGCGATCCGACGAAGCCTGCGTACCGCGACGCGCCGGCGCTGAAGCAGCGCCTTGCCGGCATCGCCGGCGCCGACAGGGTCATCGAACGCGGCCTCGTCGCCTATCGTCCCGACGTCAATGGCGGCGCCGGCGCTTTGCACCGCCTGCTCGAGCGGCAGCACTATCGCCTCGCCTACTGGCGGGTCGCGTTCTCGGCTGTGAACTACCGCCGCTTCTTCGATATCAGCGATCTCGCCGGCATTCGCCCCGAGGACACGGCGACCTTCCGCGCCATGCATTCGCTGGTCTCCCGCCTCATCTCGGAAGACCGGCTCCAAGGCCTGCGGCTCGACCACATAGACGGGCTGCGCGACCCGGCGCAGTACACGCGCGGTCTCGAGCGGATGGTGCGCAAGCTCCGGCGCGAAGCCGGTCTCGATCCGCATTTCTATGTCCTGGTCGAGAAAATCCTCGGGCCGGGCGAGCCAATGCCGAACCTGCCGGGCGTCGCCGGCACCACCGGCTATGAATGGCTCAACGTCCTCTCGCGCATTCTGGTCGACGGCAGCGGCATGGCCGGCCTCGACCGTACTTGGCGCGCCTTGACGGGCGAACATGCCGATCTGCATGCGATGATCGAGACCGCCAAGCTCCGGGTCATCGACACGATGCTGGCGAGCGAGTTCACCGTGCTGACGCGGGCGCTGTCGCGCATCGCCGCCGGGCACTTCTCGACCCGCGACTTCACCATCGATCGCTTGCGCGCCGCGCTCCAACTGTACGTCATCGAGTTCCCGGTCTACCGCACCTACGTGACCGCGGCCGGGGCTGCGGCTCTCGACCGCGCCGTCATCGACGAGACGATCATGCGGGCGAAAGCGCGCTGGACCGCTCCCGACCCGGACATCTTCGATTTCCTGCGCGACACCATCACGCTCGATCTGGTCCTGAACCCCGGTTACTCGGCACCGCGCGTGCGCAACTTTGCTCTGAAGCTCCAGCAGTTCACCGGGCCCTTGATGGCCAAGGCCCTCGAGGACACCGCCTTCTACCGCCACCACCGGCTGCTCGCGCTCAACGAGGTCGGCGGCGAGCCGGAGGCCCCGGCCCTGTCGCTTCCCGAGTTTCACGCGCTCCAGGCCCGGCGCGTCGAGACCGCGCCGGCAAGCCTGACGGCGACCGCGACGCATGACACCAAGCGCGGCGAGGACGCCCGCACCCGCATCCTGGCGCTGTCGGAGCTCGCCGCCGACTGGGACGCCGCCGTGATCGATTGGGCGAGCCGCAACGCCCATCTTGCCGACCATATCGGTGGCAAGAGGCGGCCGACGAAGGCGCATGAATACATGCTCTACCAGGCGCTTATCGGCGCCTGGGAAGGAGATGCCGATACCGCCTTCGCCGACCGTATGGAGGCCTATGCGCTCAAGGCCGCGCGCGAGGGCAAGCAGGAGACCAGCTGGACCAACCCGAACGCGGACTACGAAGCCGCGCTGAAACGCTTTTTGCGCGGCCTCCTCGACCCAGCCGCCTCGCCCGGCTTCCTCGCCTCGTTCGCTGTCTTCGCCGAACGCACCGCCCTCCTGGGCGCGCTCAACAGCCTGTCGCAACTCGCCCTGAAAGCGATGCTGCCAGGCGTGCCCGATTTCTATCAGGGCACCGAACGCTGGGATTTCTCGCTGGTGGATCCCGATAACCGCCGCCCGGTCGATTTCGCCGCGCGCGAAGCGATGGCCGCGTCAGCGCCGCCGTCGCCCGCGGAACTCGTGCATGCATGGCGCGACGGCCGCATCAAGCAGGCGCTGACGCGGCGACTCTTGAAGCTGCGTCAAGCGCATGACGACGTCTTCAGCCACGGCGGATACCGCCCCATCGACGTCGCGGGCGACCACGCCGACCACGTGATCGCCTTCGCCCGCACCTCGCCACAGGGCGAAGTGGCTGTTGCCATTGGCCGTCACTTCGCTGCGCTCACCGGTGGCGGTACGCATTGGCCGTCGGGATGGCGCGCGACGCTCGAGTTGCCGGATGGTGCGCGCTACATCGACGTGCTCACGGGCCGCGATGGAACTTTCTCGGAGCGGGCGGAACTTTCTATTTTATTTTCGGAAATTCCGATCTGCGCCCTGCTGCGTCAATAGCACTTTCTTTTTTCGCTCGTTCATCCCATTCATCAAGGAACTTCGACGCCTCCGTTCGGTTGTCAAAGCAGCGCCGGCACGCGCTTTTTCGACAATTCGGGGAGAGGTTTCTTGGACATCGTTGTTTCCAATCGGGTGGCGCGGGTTACGCCCGGTGGACCAATGATGGGCGGGCTCGCATCCGCGCTGTTGCCCGCCGTGCGCAAATCCGGCGTCGTCTGGTTCGGCTCGAGCGGAAAATTACGCGAGACGGCAGACGGTACGCCGCCGCTCGTACAACTTGAAACCTATGGACGCGGCACGATCGCAACCGTCGACCTGCCCGCGCAGCATTACGCCGGCTTCTACGAAGGATTCGCCAATTCGGGCCTATGGCCGCTGCTGCATTCGCGGCCGGATCTCGCCAGAACCAATTCGCACGACTACGCCGCTTACAGCGAAGTGAACGCCTATATGGCGCGGACGCTTGCCGCCTTCGCCGGCGACGACGCCACCATCTGGGTGCACGACTACCATTTCCTGCCGCTCGGCGCCGAGCTTCGCGAACTCGGCATCGCCCGCGAGATCGGTTTTTTCCTGCACACGCCGTGGCCGAACCGCCGCGTCATGGCGAAGCTGCCGCAATATCGTGATCTCGTGCACGCGATGCTCGCCTACGACCTCATCGGCTTCCAGACCGACCGCGACCGCGACAATTTCGCGGAACTGCTCCGCACCGATATGCATCTGCCTGGCTCCGGTTTGACGTTCCGGACGCACCGGGCGGTCTGCCGCCTCGCCACGCACCCGATCGGCATCGATGCCCGCGACTTCGCGGCGAGCGCGGATCGGTCGGCTCAGGACGCCGAGGTGCAACGCCTGCGCCACAGCATCGGCGGCGCGAAGCTGATCATCGGCGTCGACCGCCTCGATTATTCGAAAGGCCTGGTTCAGCGCATTCACGCGTTCAACCGTCTGCTGTCGCAGAACCCGGACCTGTCGCGCAAACTCTCAATGCTTCAGATCGCGGTGCCGTCGCGCAGCACCATCGACGCCTATCGCGACCTGCACAAGGAAGTCGCCGCCGTCGTCGGCGAGGTGAACGGCCGTCATGGCGAGGTTGACTGGACGCCCCTGCGCTATCTCAACAAAGGCTACCCGCAATCGACGCTCGCGGGTTTCTACCGGACGTCCGCAGTCGGCCTGGTTACGCCGATCTTCGACGGCATGAATCTCGTCGCAAAGGAATACGTTGCGGCGCAGAACCCGGAGGATCCGGGCGTCCTCGTCCTGTCGCGCTACGCCGGCGCCGCCAACGAACTCGACGCCGCGCTGCTGGTCGACCCGCAGAACATCGAGGGAGTGAGCCGGCAGTTGCAGACCGCCTTGGCCATGCCGCGCAGCGAGCGACGCGCCCGCTGGCAGCACATGAACGATCGGCTCCTGCGCCACTCGATCCACCGCTGGTTCGCGGACTTCATGCAGGACCTGAAAACGCCGCGGCCGAACGTGCTGCCGCTCACCGGGACCGCCACGCCGACGCTGCGCCCCTCGGTGCAGGATCGCGCGCTCGTCGCGCATTCCTGATCGCACGACATGGCCGCAATCGGACATCGTCGTTGGGCTATCGCCGAGGGCTACATTCCGGGCCAAAGCGTAAGCCAGTCGCATCCGCTCGTCTCACACGAGGCCATCTGCCTCCTGAACGCCGGCGATCGCGACGCCAAAATCGCCGTCACGCTTTACTTCAAGGATCGCGATCCGGTCGGCCCATACGCCGTGACGGTCGGCGCGCAACGCACCCTGCATTTGCGCTTCAACGACTTGACCGATCCGGCCCCGGTGCCACGCGACACCGACTTCTCGTCGGTGATCGAGTCCAGCGAGCCGATCGTCGTGCAGCACACACGACTCGACTCGCGGCATCCCAATATTTCGCTGATGTCGACGGTCGGCTATTACGAAGCCTGAGCCGTCAGCGCCGGTCGGGACGCCGGCGCGGCACCTGGTCGCCCTCGCCTTCGTCGGTCAGCGTCGGAAACTCGCCTTCGTTCTCGACCGCGAGCACCGGCTCCACCGGTTCGCCCTCTGGGCCGAACACGTCGGGCGAGGCGATCGGATCGTCTTCCACATTCTCCTGAGGCTCCGCGCCGGTCGGCTTCAACGTATCCTGCTGGTGCTCCTCTATGGCGATCAGCTCACGCGCACGGCCAACATAGCTGTCCGGCCCGGATGACGGCTTGCCCGCCTCCTCCCAGAGCAGGCGAGCCCGCGCGGCAACCTTCTTGTCTTCGCTTTCCATCGGCGGCTCCTTTCCACTTACGCCGGCACCGGGACGATGGCGACGATACGGCGCGTTTGTTTTTCGACGATGATGAACTGATCGCCCACGACGATGTATTGGTCACTCTTGAAATTCGGCAGCGACTTGGCGAGCTGTGCCGGGATGTCACGCAATTGCGCACTGCCGGGCACCGCCGCACCCACGGTGATGGTGAAATTCGCCGACTGGGCGCGTTCATCCCCATGCTGATTGATATAGTTTTTGAGCGCGCCGATTTGGTCGGGCGTCAGGTTGACATCGGGGCTCGCCGATCCCGTCAGCCGCTCATTGCGGCCGACCGTGGTGGGATCGGTCGAACGCGGTGTGGTCGTCGGCACAGGCTTCGTCACCTGCGCCGTGACGCTCGAGCCCTGCGTCTCGTTGCTTTTTGAGCCGTTGGCGGCCAGATTCGGCGTACCGGGCTGGCTGAAGCCAGGCACGAAGAACCACACCATCAGCCCGACCGCCGCCGCGATCACAACGATCGTCGACCAGACGAACACGGTTCTGGTGCCCTGTTGTTCCTCGCGCGGCGTCATGTCCTTCACCATCGCGGCACTCCTCGTTCCAGCGGATTTTGCGTTCAGTGCTTCGTCACGTGCTGCGGTTTGCCCTTGCGGCGGGTTGAAGCGAATTCCTCGAGTTCCCGCTCGTCCATCGATTTGTACATCGACTTCGATGCGCCCTTGAGGCCGCTCACTTTGCTGTCGCCCCGCTTTGCCGAGAGCGCCGCGCCGGCGGCCTTCTGCTGCGCTTTCGATTTTGCGGGCATTCAACGCCTCCGTGCAGGAACCCCTCGTTCCTGCGGGTAACCTTCGACCGGACGTATGGTTCAGTCGCGCTGCGCCTCACAATTCGCGCCGCCGAGGGAAATATCCGGAACGGGGGACGCCGCCGCGCCGTTCTCTCCGGGAGACTTCTCATCCCACAATTTGGAGGAACTTCATGAGCCTGTTCGGCAAAGACATCGAGACCATGGACAACCTGTTCGTCCACACGCTTCAGGATATCTACTACGCGGAGAAGCAGATCCTGAAGGCCCTGCCCGACATGGAACAGAAGGCGAGCAACCCACAGCTCAAGACCGCCTTCAAGTCGCATCTCGAAGAGACAAAGGGCCACGTGAAGCGGCTCGAGCAGGTGTTCAAGATGCACGGCCAGGAGCCGAAGGGCGTGGACTGCCCGGCTATCGACGGCATCATCGAGGAAGCCAATGACGTCGCTTCGGACGTCGACGACAAGCAGGTGCTCGACGCCGCGCTCGCCGCTGCCGCCCAGGCGGTGGAGCACTACGAGATGTCGCGCTACGGAACCCTGGTTGCCTGGGCGAAGCAGCTCGGCCGCGCGGACTGCGCCAGCGTCCTCGAAGCGACGCTGAAGGAAGAGAAGGCTGCCGACATGAAGCTGACGAAGATCGCCGAGTCGCAGGTCAATCGTCAGGCTGCTGTCTGACCTCAAGCACGTGCCTGTTCGGGGCCGCTTCCATCGCAGGAAGCGGCCCTTTCCTTTTGGTGATGGAACCGTGATTGCCGTTCGATCATTCGCGTTCCTGCCATGTCCGACGTTCAGCCTCTCGTTTCCACCAAGCCCCCGGAGCGCCTCCTGCGCCAGCTCGGCCTGCGCTATGTCAGCGTCACCGAGCTGACGATCAGCCGCCGCCGGCGCGGCGCCGGGTTCATCTTCGTCAACGGCAATGGCCGCGCCTTGCGCGATGAGCGCATCCTGTACCGACTCAAGCGCCTCGCCGTGCCGCCGGCCTATGAGAACGTGCTCTACGCCGCCGACCCGCACGCGCACCTTCAGGCCATCGGCCGCGACGCGGCCGGCCGCGCGCAATATCGCTATCATCCCGATTGGGAAAAGGTGCGCGAATTGCGCAAGGCGCGCCGCCTTGCCCGCCTCGCCGAGGCGCTGCCGAAGATCCGCGCCTGGGTGTCGCGCCATATCGGGGACCGCGCGCCCTCGCGCGAACGCGCGATCGCGGCGGTGATCGAACTCGTCGCGCTGACGGCGCTGCGCCCCGGGAGCGAGACTTACGCCAGGCAGCACGGTACGCGCGGCGCGGCGACTTTGCTCAAGAGCGATCTGCGCGTGATCGGCGAGCGCGTGTCGCTCAGGTTCATCGGCAAAGGCAGCAAGCCGGTCGAGAAGGATCTCAAATCGGCGAGGCTCGCGCTGTCCCTCAGGCGTCTCGCCACGCTGCCCGGCACGCGGATGTTTCAATATCGCAACCAGGACGGCGCGGTCCTGGCGCTGCGGCGTCGCGAGGTCAACACGGCGCTGCGCGAGATCACGGGCCGCGCGGTATCGCTCAAGGACTTCCGCACGCTCGTCGCCTGTTCAAACGCGCTCGAGCATCTCGCCGGGATGGAGCCGAAGCCGAGCCAGCGCGGGCGCAAACGGCAGCTTCTCGCGACCATGCGCGAGGTCGCCGCAGACCTCGCCAACACACCGGCCGTCTGCCGCAGGAGCTATGTGCACGCCGCCGTGGTCGACGCCTTCGAGAGCGGCACGCTCAAACGGCTCACCCGGGGCCGGCGCACCGCCGCCAGCCGCGAGCGATTGCTCGTGAAAGTTCTGGCGCGCGTCTCG
>DASTGR010000170.1:0-17357 GCA_035718885.1 Pseudolabrys sp.
GTGCCGGCGCACGCCGGCGCCGCCGGCCGGTCCCGCACAATAAAGCGCCTCGACCTCGTCCAGCAGAATGCGCACGTCGTCAGGCTTCGCGCCGCGCGCGGCAAAGCGCAGGCGGACATCGTCCGCGTGACCCCAATGCCCACGCAGCGCGCCCTCGTCATCGGCAAGGATGCTGGCGACGCCGACAGCGTCGACGCGGAATTTGAAATCCGGCATGCGCCTGCCGAGCCGGTCGCGAATGACTTCGGCCGCAAGGCGCGCGCGGCCGTCGGCGTTCGGACCGGCATAGGAGATCTCGACCTCGCCGAGCACGCCGGCATCGACGCAGACCGTGGCCTTCAGCGTTTGCGGCGCCGGATGCCCGCACGCGCCGACGATGCGGACGCGGTCGCGACCGATTTCCTCGACCGTCACTTCCGAGAGGTCGAGCACGACGTCGGGGACGAGGTAGGCCTTGGGATCGTGGATCTCGTAGAGGATCTGCTCGATGACGGTCTGCCGGTCGACACGGCCGCCGGTGCCGTCCGGCTTGCCGATGACGATGGCGCCATCGGCTTCGATCGCGGCCAGCGGATAGCCGACCTCGGCGAGGCCCGGCACGTCCTTCACGCCCGGATCGGCGAAATAACCGCCAGTTATCTGCGCGCCGCACTCGAGCAGATGGCCGGCAAGCGTACCGGCTGCGAGCCGATCCCAATCGTCCCACCGCCACCCAAAGGCGTGGGCGAGAGGACCAAGGGCCAGCGCGGAATCGACGACACGGCCGGTGACGACGATGTCGGCGCCGCGGTCGAGCGCCTCCGCGATCGGCTGAGCGCCGAGATAGACATTGGCGGCCACGATATCGCCTGCGCCGCGCAGCAGCGCGCCGCCGCTCTCCCGCGCCGCCAGTTCCTGCGCCGAGAGCACGCCGGTGAGATCGTCGCCTTCGACCACCGCGATGCGCGGCGCCCTGAGGCCCTGCTCGCGCGCAATCGCCTGAATGCGGAGCGCCGCGGCGCGCGGATTGGCGGCGCCGAAATTGCCGACGATACGAATTGACTCGGCAAGGCATCGCGCGAGGACCGGCGCAATGAAGCGATCGAGCGCGGGATTGTAACCGCGCGCGGGATCGCGTCGGCGCTCGAGCTGCGACAGCGCCAGCGTGCGCTCGGCGAGCGTCTCGAACATGAGGAAGCGTGGGCCGTCGGCCTTCGCCAGCGCCTCGACCAGCGGGCCCGCGGCATCGGTGCGATCGCCCGCAAAACCGGCTGCGCCACCGATGTAAACGCGTGAGGCCACGCCGTTCAGCCCTCCATCGGCACCATGGCCGCGTCCTTCGGCTGGCGCAGCACCAGCGAGGTCTTCACGTTACGCACGTTCGGCGCCGCGGTCAGCTTCTCGACGAAAGCCTGGAAGGTCTTCAGGTCGGGCGCGACGCATTTGAGCACGAAGTCGATCTCGCCCGAGAGCATCCAGCACTCGCGCACCAGCGGCTGCTTGCGCACGAAATCCTCGAAAGCGGCGAGATCGGTTTCCGCCTGGCTGGCGAGGTGCACCATGGCGAAGATCGACACTTCGTAGCCGAGCATCTTCTCGTCGAGCAGCGCCCTGTAACCCTTGATGTAGCCGGCCTCCTCCAGCGCGCGGACGCGGCGCAGGCAGGGCGGCGCCGAGATACCGACGCGCCGGGCGAGTTCCACATTGGTGATTCGTCCGTCGTCCTGAAGCTCCTTCAGGATCTTGTGGTCGATGGCGTCGAGGCGGGCGGGCAAGGTGGGGCTCCCACGGCGAGATGAGCCGGCGACCGACTCCATACCGCGAAATAATGTTTCGCGAAAGAATATTGCGCGCGGCTGGCGCATCGCTTCCCCAGCACTTTGCGGTTGTGGGCTTTCGGGTTGCGTATCTTGCATGGCTCGTGGGGAAGCAATACATGGAGCGGACCGGCGTCCGGACTCGCTCCCGCGCCCCATAACCTCCCAGAGCCGGCACTTTAAGCCCGGCCCCTGCCCGGGCGATGCGCGCCCGCCTCTAAAATACGCGATCGGGGCGCCTTTCATGGCCAAGACTGTCCACCGCAAGGTCATCATCGTCGGCTCCGGGCCGGCCGGCTACACCGCAGCCATCTATGCAGCCCGCGCGATGCTCCAGCCGCTGCTGCTCCAGGGCATCCAGCCCGGCGGCCAGCTCACCATCACCACCGACGTGGAGAACTATCCCGGCTTCGCCGACGTGATCCAGGGCCCGTGGCTCATGGAGCAGATGCAGAAGCAGGCTGAACATGTCGGCACCGAGATCGTCACCGACACGGTCGTCGCGGTCGACTTGAAGCAGCGGCCGTTCCGTCTGGAATGCGATTCGGGCGACATCTATCTCGCCGACGCACTGATCATCGCCACCGGCGCGCAGGCGCGTTGGCTCGACCTACCGTCGGAGCAGAAGTTCAAGGGCTACGGCGTATCGGCCTGCGCCACCTGCGATGGCTTCTTCTACCGCAACAAGGAAGTCATCGTCATTGGCGGCGGCAACACCGCGGTCGAGGAGGCGCTATTCCTGACCAACTTCGCGTCCAAGGTGACTGTCGTGCACCGGCGCGATCACTTCCGCGCCGAGAAGATCCTGCAAGACCGGCTGTTCAAGCATCCCAAGATCGAGGTGATCTGGGACAGCGTCCTCGACGACGTCACCGGCAGCGAAAATCCGCTCAAGGTCGGCGGCGTCCGGCTCAAGAACATCAAGACCGGCGCGGTGAACGAGCGCACGGTCGACGGCGTCTTTATCGCGATCGGTCATCAACCCTCGTCTGAACTCTTCACCGGCCAATTGCAGATGAAACCCTCGGGTTACATCGTCACGGCCGGCCATTCGACCGCGACATCGGTGCCGGGCGTCTTCGCCGCGGGCGACGTGACCGACGACATTTACCGTCAGGCCGTGACCGCCGCAGGACAGGGCTGCATGGCCGCGCTCGAGGCCGAAAAATATCTGGCCGCCCATCACCACGACCGCGCGGCCGCGGAATAATCATGCCGACGAGCAACACGTCCATGGACTGGGACAAGCTGAAGGTCTTTCACGCGGCGGCCGAGGCAGGCAGCTTCACCCATGCCGGCGAGCGGCTCGGCCTGTCGCAATCCGCCGTTTCGCGCCAGGTTTCGGCGCTCGAATCCGAGCTGTCAGTCTCGCTTTTCCATCGCCATGCGCGCGGCCTGATCCTCACCGAACAGGGCGAGTTGCTGTACCGCACGGCGCACGAAGTGTTCATGAAGCTCGAGGCGGCGCGCACCAAGCTCACCGACTCGCGCGAGCGACCGAACGGCGAATTGAAGGTCTCGACCACGCCGGGCATCGGCGTGCACTGGCTCACGCCGCGGCTCGGCGAGTTCCTCGACCTCTATCCCGATATCCACATCACGCTGATCACGTCCGACGAGGAGCTCGACCTCGCCATGCGCGAGGCCGACGTCGCCATCCGCCTGCGCCAGCCGACGCAGCCGGACCTGATCCAGCGCAAGCTGTTCTCCGTGCATTTCCACGCCTACGCGTCGCCCGATTATCTCAAGCGCTTCGGCACGCCGCGCACGCACGAAGACCTCGACGGCCACCGCATCGTCGTCCTCGGCGGCGGCATGGTGCCCGCGCACTTGCAGAACCGCCGCTGGCTGCTCGAGGTCGCACGCGACGGCAAGGGCCCGCGCAATCCAAGCCTGACGCAGAACAACGTGCTCGGCGTCCTGCGCGCCTGTCAGAAAGGCCTCGGAATTGCAATTCTTCCGGATTATCTGGTCGAAGAGAACGGCGGCCTGGTCCAGCTGTTCAGCGAAGGCGAACCGCTCGCGCTCGACGCATACTTCGTCTATCCGGAAGAATTGAAATCGGTGGCGCGCATTCAGGTGTTTCGCGATTTTCTCGTCGCGAATGCACAGCGCTGGCACTTCTGAGGCGCACTGCGCGCCGTTTCGTCACGCAGAACGCGCGATTTTTTCTCGCTGTTCAACATCGGCATCCATGCTGCATGGCTGACATGCGGCCTTGTCCGTTGCTGCATTTTCAGGCTCGCCGCATAGTGGACACCTTGCTGATGCGCCGGACGGATGTCCTCCCAGAGTCGCCGGTACAGCAGCATGTTCCCCTCTGGAAGATGTTGCCGTCCCCCACGACGGCATACTGACCAACCGGGCCCCTTCGTGGGGCCCGGTTTTTTTTCGATTTGTTTGAACCACGACACAGGTTGCCGCGACCAACCGCTTGCAAGCTGCGCGCGAGCGACGGGGCTCCTCACGAGATTGTCACCGGATGGTCCGTAAAATCAGTACCGGCACCCGATCTTATGAACCGGAATCTGTGCGAGTTTGGGACGATGGACGGTGGCGAATCTGCACTCGAATTCAATCGGTTACAGCCGTGCAAAATAGTCACAGTGAGCGATTCTTCGCCGCAGGGGCCCGCTGACACGATCGTTTAGAATACAGTCGGGTATATTGCGGGCCGACAAGACAACCGGGGCGCCGAACGGCGCCCAAGTCGTGGGAGACACGAGGTGAAAAGCGTCCGGTCCAACAGGCTTCTGGCTTCGACGGCGCTCGGGCTTGCGCTCATGTTCGCCAGCCATTCAGGCATGGCGCAGCAGGCGGAGCCGCAGCAGAAAGTCGATGCCGGCGTGCCGGTCCCCGACACGACGTTGCCGCCGCCGCCAACCGCGAAGGATATTGGGGCCAGCGACAAGCAGGATGCCAATACGCCGCCGCAAGTCGCGGCTGAGCCGAAGGTCGAACCGAAGGCCGCACTCGCTCCCGTTGAGAAGGCCGCCGCGCCCGAGCCGGTCAAGCCCGCCGCCGTCGCGAGCGGTATCTCCGATCAGGCCGTGTCCGACAAATTGCGCGATCTGATCTCCGGCAAACAGTTCGACCGGATTGCCGGACGCAAGGCGGACCGCGCCGGCATCGAGTCGTTCTACAAGTCGCACAACTTCGCGCCGATCTGGTCGCATGACGGCCTCGCCGCCGCGCGCGCCAAGTCGGCGATCGACTATCTCGCGCACGCCGATCAGGTCGGCCTCGACCCGGCAGACTATCCGACACCGGTGTTCACATCCGACATGAGCGCCGATCAGTTGGCCGAGGCCGAGCTCAAGCTGACGCAGGCAGCACTGACTTTCGCCCGCCACGCCCAGACCGGCCGCATCTCGTACACGCGCGTCAGCAGCGATATCTCGTTCAAGGAAGAGGCGCCGGATCCGGCGCAGGTGCTGGCCAAGCTTTCCGGCAGCGACGATGCCTCAAAGGTGCTCGACGCCTATAATCCGCCGCTGCCGCAATTCAAGGCGCTGCGCGAAAAGCTCGCCGAGCTGCGCAAGAGCAGCACCGACGAGCCGAAGCCCGAGGCGAAACCGGCGGCGCCGCAGGTGCGCGTTGCCGAGGGCAAGATCCTGCGCCCTGGCATGAAGGACGAGCGCGTCATCGCGCTGCGCAAGCGGCTCGACGTGTCCGGCGACAAGAACAATCCGCTCTACGACGACAAGGTCATGGAGGCGGTGAAGGCCTTCCAGATGAGCGCGGAGCTCGGCTCGGACGGCATGCTCGGTCCCAACACCGTGCGCGCGCTCAACGGCCAGAAAGTTGCCGAGAGCAAGCATCGCTCGCAGCAGAACAAGATTGACACGATCCTCGTGAACATGGAGCGCTGGCGCTGGTATCCGCGCGAGCTCGGTGAGCTTCATGTCATCGTCAATATTCCGGACTTCACGTTGACCCTGTACGACCACGACAAGGTCTACTGGCACACCAGGATCGTCGCCGGAAAGCCCGGCAAGACCGCCACTCCGCTGACGACGGCCGAGATGAAGTTCATCACCGTCAATCCGACCTGGAACGTGCCGCCGTCGATCATCGAGAACGAGTATCTGCCGGCGTTGCAGCAGGATCCGGACGCGCTCGAGCGCATCGGCCTCAAGCTGGAGCAGAACCCGGACGGCACCGTGCGCATCTACCAGCCACCGGGCGCCGGCAACGCGCTCGGCCGCATCCGCTTCAACTTCCCGAACAAGTTCCTCGTCTACCAGCACGACACGCCGGACAAATACCTGTTCGCGAAGGACAAGCGCGCTTACAGCCACGGCTGCATGCGCGTGCAGAACCCGGAAACCTACGCCACCAAGCTGCTGTCGCTGGTCGAGCCCAACGAGCACTACAACGAGGCCCGCATCGAGAAGATGTACGGCAACAGCGAGATCAACATCAATTTCAAGAAGCCGGTGTGGGTGCACCTGACCTACCAGACGGCGTTCGTCGACGACGACGGCAAGCTGCAATTCCGTGACGACGTCTATGGCCGCGACGCCCGCATGATCGAGATCATGAAGGGCAGCGAGCGGCGCGTCGCCGACATCCCGGTCGAGCGGCCGCCGAACACGTCGGCGAAGCCGGTCAAGATGCCGGCCGGGATGTACGCCGGCGGCGACCGCGGTTACGGCGGCGGCGGCAACTTCTTCGGATGGCTGTTCGGCGGCGGGCCCTCGCAGGCGCCGGCGCCGTACCGGCCGCGCGGCTATGTCGGCAATAACGGCCGTTCCTACACCCGCTGACCAAGCTTCCACGAGACACGAAAACGCCGGCGAATTTTCGCCGGCGTTTTTATTTTCAAGCGGAATATCAAGTCAGCGCTTCTGCACCGCGCCGAGCAGCAGGCTGACACGACCGTCGCCCCACATCGGCAACAGCAGCCGTCCGCCATGATAAGTCGGCGCCCGCGCCTCGACGGTTGCGCTGGCCTGCGCGCGCAGGAAGCCGAGCGGCGCCGGCAGATCGACCTCGTCGATGAATTTGCCGCTGAGCGCCTTGTCCTGCGGCAGAAGCAAATCGCCGCCGAGCAGGCTGAAGCGAAACCGCTCCGGCTTCTCGAAGACGTCGATGAGCAACACGCGGCCCGCCTGTGCCGACAGCGCGCCGGGCTTGAGATCGTCGGCGAACGGAATGTCGTTCTGCGCGCGGCGCAAGGCCCGCCAGGCCGCTTCGACGGCGGCGAGGTCACGCTCGAGCGTGGCGGGGAGCGGGAACGGATTAGCTGGTCTGTCCATGGCGGACCCCAAACGGATGGTACAGGTGGGTGGACTCGAACCACCGACCTCTGGTTCCACAGACCAGCGCTCTAACCAACTGAGCTACACCTGCAGGGTTGCCCGCCGAGACGGCCGGACGGGCGGAAACTAGGGTTCGGCCACCGGTTTGGCAAGTTTCGATTTGCCCGGCGGCTTGCCGCAAAAAAAGAAGGCCCGGGTTGGTCGCCCGGGCCTCCAGATGGGTTCAAGATCGTACGCCGACGGGATCAGGCGGCCTTGGAGAAGGTCGCGAAGCTGTCCTTGAGCGGCTCGGCGGTTTCAGTCGCGATCTTCTGCGCCTGCTCGGAGAGCTCCTTGGCCTGCGCGGTGTAGGTATCGAACTGCGCGCGCCAGAACGAGGTCGCCTTCTCCACCACCTCGGCATAGGACTTCGCCGTGGCGATATCCGTCATCAGGTCGAACGCGGCGTTCGAGTTGATGCGGGCGGTCTCGATCAGCTTGAGGCCGTAATCGGCGCAGCCTTTCGACGCGGTCGAGTAGGTCTCCTCGAGGGCCTCGGTCGCGTCCTCGGCCGCGCTCTTGACCTTCTCGTAGTTGTCCTTGGCCTGGGCGATGCCCTTCTCGGCGAATTCGCGGAAGGCCGCCGGCATTTCCATCGACGGCATGTCGAACTTCGGAATCTCGAATTTGGGCATTTCGAACTTCGGCATTTCGAACTTGGGGGCCTCGAAAGCGGGCGCAGCAGAGGCAACCGGCTTCTTGGATTTCGGCGCGGTGGCCGTAGCGGTGGATTCAGCCATGACACTCATCCTTGAAAAGCGAGGGCGGCATCCGGCAGAGGAGCGAGCCGCACCCTCTCAAAAACGGCTCGTGCCCGTGAAACGTGCCTGCGGCGCGACAAGCGGTCTTCCGGCAGGCTCGTTAAGCACACTAGCACAATAATTTTGCATTGCAACAAAAATATTGCGCTGCACAATAGACACGAATTCTGTCGTCCGGCCAACCGGTTAAGGCCCGGACACCAGGTCACGGATTCTGATGCCTCAGTGACTGGCGGTCGATCCGCCCATCTTGCCGGCCTGACGGCCCAGCTCCTGGGCCTGGTCGTTCAGAGCCGCCATTTGGCTCCGGACATAGTCGGCATGGAGCGATGCCACCTCTGCGGCGTCCTTCGCGTGCATCAGCTTCTGCGCGAATTCGAACGATGAAGAGATGTTGCGTTCGGCAAAGCGGAGCGCCAGTTGGCCGATCTCGCGCGCGCCGGACTGCGCCGTCATGACTTGGGTCTGCGTGACCGTCGCGGCCTGTTGGGCAGCGGTCACGAAAGCGTCGAAGGCCGTCCTCGCCTGTTCGAGTCCCTTCTCCGCGAACGCCCGCATTTCGGCCGGCATGTCGAGCTTGCCGTCATTTGCCATTGGAACCTCTCCTTCCGCTGGCCCCTCGCTGAGACTGGCGATTACACCCGCGGATTGTGACATTTCAACGCCGCACGCCTTCAAAAATTAAGGTTAGTCCCGCTTCGCGGGGGTCAGTTCGGCCCGCGTCGTGGACCTGACGTCGGAGCAGCCGTATTAAAGCTTTATTAGGCGTAATCCGTGTGACCACGCGATGAGTGAGCCCAGGTTCCAGTTTGGCTGGCTGAACGATTCGCGGCTCGCGGCGCAGGCCCTGAGCCCGACGCCGGCCTGGCTATGGAGTGCCGCCACCCATCGCATCCTGTGGGCGAACCCGGTCGCTGCGGCCATCTTCGACGCGCCCTCGCCGCAAGCCGCTGCCGCCATCGATTTCGAGCCCCGTCATTCGGCGGCGATGCAGATCGCGCGTCTGGCGTCGACCTTGCCGCAGGGGGGCGCGCCGAGATTGGAGCGTCTGCGCGGGTTCGGCGCGGCTCTCGGTGGCACGCTGGTCTGCCTGTGTTCGAAGATCACGCTCGCCGACAACAGCGCCGCGGTGCTCATCGTCGCGACCGAACGCGCCGGCAAGGAGCTGGCACTGCCCGAGCGCGCCCGCCGCCTGCTCATCGACATCGAAAGCCCGGCCGCGATCTTTACCGCCGACGGCGAGCTGATCGAGGCGCAGACCGCCGCCAAGGCGCGCCTCGGCGAGACGCGCGATCTCGTCGCCCTCGGCGCGGCCGATGTCGCCGGCGAAGCGAGCCGGACCGGCGCGGCGCAAGGTGACAGCGCCAACGGCGCTGTCGCCATGATCAAGCTCGGCGCCGGCGCAACCGTCGCGTTGCTGATGGCATTCACGTCGGCGCTGCCGTCCAAACCCGCGGCGCCGGCGCTCGAGCCGATGCCGCTCGCGCCGCCGATCGTGCCGAACCCGGTCACCGCCGAGTTGCGTCCGCGACGCGGCTCGTTCCGTTTCGTCTGGCAGATGGATGCCGACACGCGCTTCACCCTCGGCACCGCCGAGTTCGCCCGCCTGCTCGGCGCGCAGATCGCCACCGCGCTCGATCACCCCTGGCCTCAGGTCGCCGCAGCGCTTGACGTCGATCGCGACGGCCGCATGGCCAGGGCGCTCGCGCAACGCGACACATGGAGCGGCATCGTCATCGACTGGCCGGTCGACGGCACGAGCGAGCGCCTGCCGATCGAGATGTCGGCGCTGCCGGTGTTCGACCGCGACCGCCAGTTCGTGGGCTTCCGCGGCTTCGGCATATGCCGCGACCTGGACAAGATCGAACGCTTCCAGCGCCAGCGCACCAGCGCGCCGCCCTTGCAGCCGCGCATCGTCGAGCGGCCGCGCGACGACGACAACGGCAAGGTCCTGCCATTCCCGGCCCCGACATCGGCAGCGCCGCCAACCGAGCCGCCGAAACAGGAAGCGACCCCGCCTGCGCCGCCGCCGCCCGCCGAATCGCCGGTGCTCAGCGCCAACGAGCACAGCGCCTTCCAGGAACTGGCGCGCGAATTGTCCGAGCGATTGAAGAAGCCGCCGACCAAGGGCGAGGACATTGTCGACGAGCCGTTCGTCGCGCCACCGCCGGCGCCTGCACCGGCTCAGCGCGCGCCGCAGCCGCCGCGCAGCAGCGAGGGCGACCAGGGCCGGCCGATCCTCGAACGGCTGCCGGTCGGCATTCTGGTCTACCGGCTGAACAGTCTGCTTTACGCCAACCGCGCCTTCCTCGACTGGACCGGCTATCCGACGCTCGAAGCCCTCGCCAATGCCGGCGGCCTCGACAGCCTCTTCATCGACACGAAGGGCGAAGGCGACACCAAAGCCGGTGGCAAGACGCTGACCATCTCGACCGTGGCCGGCAACCAGAAACCCGTCGAAGGCCGCCTGTTCAGCGTCGCCTGGCACGACGAGAACGCGCTGGTGCTGATGATCAACACGCAGGCGCCCGCCGCCGATACGGCGAAGTCGGCCGCAGCGGATGCGACCCTCGAGCGGCTCGCGCGCGAGAACGGCGAGCTCAACGCGATCCTCGACACCGCGACCGACGGCGTGCTGGTGCTCGACCGCGCCGGCCGCGTCATGTCGGCCAACCGCAGCGCCGCGGCGCTGTTCGGCTATGAGGCGGGCGAACTCGCTCAATTGTCGCTCGACGACCTGTTCGTGCCGGAAAGCCGGCGGCCGCTCTATGACGCGCTGGAGCGGCTTGCGCGCGACGGCGGCGGCACCCGCCTGCCGGACGCAGGGCGCGAAGCCATCGGCCGTGTCCGCCGCGGCGGGCTGGTGCCGCTCTTCATCACGGTCGGCCGCATCGAAGACGGCGACAAATACTGCGCGGTGCTGCGCGACATCACCGCCTGGAAGCGCAACGAAGAGGACCTGATCAACGCGCGTCAGGAGGCGGAGAAGGCCTCGACCGCGAAATCGGAATTCCTCGCCAAGATCAGCCACGAGATCCGCACTCCGCTCAACGCCATCATCGGCTTCTCCGAGGTGATGATGGACGAGCGCTTCGGCCCGGTCGGCAATGACCGCTACCGGCAATACCTGAAAGACATCCACAATTCCGGCGAGCACCTGATCTCGCTGCTCAACGACCTGCTCGATCTCTCCAAGATCGAGGCCGGCAAGCTCGACCTCACCTTCGTCACCATCGACCTCAACGATCTCGTGCGCCAGTCGGTCGCCATCATGCAGCAGGAGGCGAACCGCGAGCGCGTCATCATCCGCACCTCGCTCAACGCCAACCTGCCGCCGATCGTCGCCGACGCCCGCTCGGTCAGGCAGATCGCGCTCAACATCCTGTCCAACTCGATCAAGTTCACCGGCGCCGGCGGCCAGATCATCGTCTCGACCGCCGTCAACGACGATCAGGAGGTGAGCCTGCGCATGCGCGACACCGGCCACGGCATGAGCGAGAGGGAATTGCAGACCGCGCTCGAGCCGTTCCGTCAGTTGTCGACCTCGGCGCGCTGGGGCGCGACGGGCACGGGCCTCGGATTGCCGATCACCAAGGCGCTGGCCGAGGCCAACCACGCCCGCTTTCGCATCACCAGCGAGGTCGACACCGGCACGCTGGTCGAGGTCGCGTTTCCCGCCACGCGCGTCCTGGCGAAATAACGCGCCGGTTATGCGCAAGGCCCGGCCTTGAAAGGGTCACAGAGCCTCAGCAAAGTTGGTCCTGACCGGACCGATGCTATAGTCCGCCGGCGCAAGTCGCCGTAAACAACCGGAACCCACCTTTTGAACCCCGCCGCCGGCCTCAAACGCCTGGGATTTGCGCTGCTTGCCGTCGTTGCGGCGGGTGGCGCGCTGGCCACGGCCGGGCACGTGCTCCTGTCGGCGGAGACCGTGCGCCAGCAGGCCCTGAGCGAGATTCGAAGCGTCACCGGTCTCGATCCGATCCTGCGCGGACCCGCCGAGGTGTCGCTCTTCCCGAGCGGCAGCGTGACCTTCAACGACGTCGCCCTCGGCGACGCGAGCAATCCCGCCCTCACTGCCGAGCGCCTGACCGCGCGGCTCCGCTTCTTTCCGTTGCTGATCGGACGCGTCGAGATCGCCGACGTGTCGCTCGAACGCCCGCACATCGCCATCGATGTCGGTCCCGGCGGCGACAGCAACTGGGGCGGCCTGATCTCCACGCTCGCCCGAAGCCAGAAGCCGGGCGCGCTGCGCCGCGCCGCCTTCTCCGAGATGCGCATTGACGGCGGCACCGTGACGCTGCGCGACCGCACCTACAACGCGACCGAGCGGCTCGACGACGTCAACTTCTCGCTCGCCTGGCCTTCCATCTCCAAGACCTTCGGTGCGACCGGCCGCTTCGTCTGGCACGATCAACCGGTCGATGCGAGCATGACGCTCGCCGACTTCCCCGCCGCGCTGACCGGCGGCCGCACCGGGCTGAAGCTCAGGATCAACGGCAAGCCGGGCAAGATCGCCTTCGAAGGCGGGATCAGCGTCATTCCGACGTTGAAGATCGAGGGCACGCTTGCCGCCGACTCGCCGTCGCTGCGCGAGGCTTTCGCCTGGGCCGGACAGAAGCCGCTGCCGGGTGGCGGTTTCGGCCGATTCTCGATCAAGGCGCAGACCAACGTCGTCGGCGGCACGATCGGATTGTCGGCGGTCAACGTCGAACTTGACGGCAACAGCGCCGAGGGCGTGCTCACCTTCGTCGTCGACGGCCGCAAGACGTTGCAGGGCACGCTCGCCGCCGACAAGCTCGACCTGACGCCTTACGTTTCGACCGTCCGCCTGCTCACCAACAATCAGCATGCGTGGAACTCGAGCCGGATCGGGCTCGACGGGCTGACCGGCAGCGACTTCGACCTGCGCCTCTCGGCCGGCAAGGTCATCGTGTCGAACGCCGAGTTCGGCCGCACGGCGATCGGCGCAAACCTGCGCGGCGGCCAACTCGTCATCACCGTCGGCGAAGCTCAGGCCTATGGCGGATTGATCAAGGGTTCTCTTTCTCTTGCCGACCGCGACGACGGCGTCGACGTGAAGTCGCAACTGAATTTCGATGATGTCGATCTGGAGGCGTGCCTCGGCCAGCTGTTCGGGCTGCGTCGACTCGAGGGCAAGGGCAACATCGCCGTTGCCGTCGAAGGCAAAGGTGCGAGCGTGCTCGGCGTCACGCACACGCTCACCGGCACGGCCTCGCTCTCGGGAGCGAACGGCGCGATCGCCGGCCTCGACGTCGCGCAATTGCTGCGCCGGCTGGAGCGCCGGCCTCTGTCCGGCGGCGGCGAATTCCGCACCGGGCGCACGGCCTATGACAAGCTCACCCTCGACGTGAAGATCGTGAACGGCAAGGCCGCGGTGCAGGACATGAGCATCGCCGGCGCCGCCGTGCACATGGCGCTCAACGGCTCCGCCTCGATCCCGGAGCGCGATCTCGACCTCAAGGGCACGGCCGCGCTGGTGACGGCCTCGCGGCCGGGTGGCACGCCCTTTTCGCTGCCTTTCATTGTGCAGGGCTCGTGGGACGATCCGATCATGCTGCCCGATCCGGAAGCCCTGCTGCGCCGCTCCGGCGCCGCAGCACCGCTGCTCGACGCCATCCGCGAGCAGAAGGCCCGCGACCGCGTCCGCGCCGCGATCGAGCGGTTGACTGGCGCGCCGCGCGCCGACGCCAACCCGCCGCCGGAGCAGACGGCACAGCCGATCTCGACCGACAAGCCCGAGTAATCATCAGACCTGCACGCCCAAGCCTTCGCGGGCGCGACGCGTGGCGCCGCGCTTGGCCGCGAGCGACGACGCCACCGTGGCGAGCGCCACCACCGCGATCATGATGGTGCAGATGGCGTTGATCTCCGGCTTCACGCCGAGCCGCACCTGCGAATAGATCCGGATCGGCAGCGTCGTCGCGCCCGGTCCCGTCGTGAAACTGGCGATGACGAGATCGTCGAGCGACAGCGAGAAGGCGAGCATCCAGCCGGCCGCGACCGCGGGCCAGATCAGCGGCAGCGTGATGGTCAGGAATGTCCTGAGCGGGGGGCAGCCGAGATCCATCGCCGCTTCTTCGAGACTGCGGTCGAAGCCGATCAGCCGCGACTGCACGATCACCGTGACGAAGCACATGGTCAGCGTCGTATGCGCGGCGGTGACGGTCCAGAAGCCGCGGTCGACGCCGCTCGCGACGAACAGCAGCAAGAGCGACAGGCCGGTGATGACTTCCGGCATGACGAGCGGCGCATAGACCATGCCGGAAAACAGGAGCCGGCCGCGGAAGCGGCGGCCGCGCGTCAGCGCCACCGCGGCGAGCGTGCCGAGAACCGTCGCGGCGCTCGCCGAGAGCGCGCCGATGCGCAGGCTCATCCAGGCGGCATCGAGAATGGCCTGGTCGCGGAGGAGTTCACGGTACCATTCGAGCGACCAGCCGCCCCAGACCGTGACGAGCCGCGAGGCGTTGAACGAATAGATCACCAGGATCGCGATCGGCAGATAGAGAAAAGCGAGGCCGAGCGCGACCGAGACGACGTTGAAGGCGGAGGTGCGCTTCATTACGGCGCCTCGCCGATCGCGCGCTTTTGCAGACGCTCGTAGAGCAGGATCGGCACCAGCAGCAGCGCGAGCAGCGCTACCGCGATGGCCGAGGCGACCGGCCAGTCGCGGTTGGAGAAGAACTCGGTCCAAAGCGTCTGACCGATCATCAGCGTGCGCGAGCCGCCGAGCAGGTCGGGAATGACGAACTCGCCGGTGATTGGGATGAAGCAAAGCAATGCGCCGGCGGCGACCCCCGGCCACGACAGCGGCAGCGTCACGCGCCAGAACGCCTTCCAGCGCGGACAGCCCAGATCGGCCGCCGCCTCCAGGAGACCCGGGTCGATCTTCTCGAGCGAGGCGTAAAGCGGCAGCACCATGAACGGCAGGTAGGAATAGACGACGCCGATATAGATCGCAGTGTCGGACGACAGCCAGGCGATCGGCACAGAAGTGATGTGGAGCCGCATCAGCACGTCGTTGAGGAGGCCGTCGCGCTGAAGGATGTTGATCCAGGCATAGACGCGGATCAGGAACGAGGTCCAGAACGGCAGCACCACCAGCATGACGAGGAGCGGCTGGAGACCGCGGGGCGAACGCGCAATGCCGTAAGCGAGCGGATAGCCGATCAGCAGGAGCAGCACGGTCGAGACGCCGGCGACCTCCACGCTCTTGAGGTACGAGCGCAGATAAAGTTCATCGGAGACGAGCAGCGCGTAGGAATCGAGCGAAAGCTGCGCGGCAAACGCTTTAAGCCCTTCCCAGCCGGCGGAAAGATCGAGCACCGGCGTGTAGGGCGGCAGCGCCATCGCCGTCTGCGACAGGCTGATCTTTGCGACGATCACGAACGGCACGAGGAAGAAGGCGAGCAGCCACAGATACGGGACGAGGACGACGAGGCGTCCGCCGCCGGGACGCTTCGCTGCGGCGCGGGCCTTCATCGTGCGAGCACCATGCCGGCGTCGGGCGGCCAGGACAGCCACACCACGTCGCCGATCGAAAAATTGCGCTGGCGCGCACCGGTATTGGCGAGCGCGACCTTCATCAGCGAGCGGTCGCCGAGCCGCACCTTGTAGATCGACATGTCGCCGCGATAGCCGGCCTCGTGCAGCGTGCCGGCGAGCGCGTTGACGTCGCCCGTGGGCTTATCGCGGCCGATGGACACTTTCTCGGGCCGCAGGCCGAGCCAGACGGTCTCGCCGAGCGGCACACTCGTGTCCGCGACGCGGACCTGTCCGATCAAGGTCTGCATGAGGCCCGGAGCCGAGAAGCGGCCCTCGATCAAGGTCACCTCGCCGATGAAGTCCGCGACCCAGCGCGATGCCGGGCGCTCATAGACCTCCGACGGGGCGCCGACCTGCGCGAGCCGGCCGCGGTCCATCACCGCAATGCGATCGGCGACGGTCATCGCCTCGTCCTGGTCATGGGTGACGATAACGAAAGTGGTGCCGAGCTTGCGCTGCAATTCCATCAATTCGAACTGCGTCTCGGCGCGCAGCTTCTTGTCGAGCGCGGCGAGCGGTTCGTCGAGCAGCAGCACGCTCGGCCGCTTGATCAACGCGCGGGCGAGCGCGACGCGCTGCTTCTGCCCGCCGGAGAGCTGGTCGATGCGGCGGCGACCGTAGCCCTGGAGGCGGACGAGCGCGAGCATTTCCTCGACCCGCGCCGCGATCTCGCGACGGGCGACCTTCTCCTGGCGGAGGCCGAAGCCGACGTTCTTCTCGACATTGAGGTGCGGGAACAGCGCATAGTTCTGGAACATCATATTCACCGGCCGCAGGTGCGGCGGCATGGCGCTAATGTCCTCACCGTCGAGCAGGATGCGGCCCTCGCTCGGCGTCTCGAAGCCGGCGAGCATGCGCAGGAGCGTGGTCTTGCCGCAGCCGGAGGGTCCGAGCAGCGCGAAGAACTCGCCTTTGGCAATATCGAGGGAGAGCGCGTCGACCGCGGTGAGCGCGCCGAACCGCTTCGACACCGCCTCGAAGCGCACCAGCGGCGCTGCCCCAGCCTCCATTGCTTCCCTCACCCGAACCCGAACGACAGTCGACGCTAGCGGCCCGCGACCTCCGCCTCAACGGGAGAAGACGACGCGGTGCACAGCTAGCGTGGCGTCAGCGTACGGCGTACCGCGTCCTGCCAGCCGGCATATTTCCGCGCGCGTTCGGCGTCGGCCATCCGCGGCTCGAAGCGCTGCTCGCACCGCCATTGCGCGGCGAAGCCGTCGAGGTCGGGACACAGGCCCGCGGCGCGGCCGGCGAGATAGGCGGCGCCGACCGCCGTCGTCTCCATCACGCTCGGCCGCTCGACCGGCATGGCCAGGATGTCGGCGAGGAACTGCATCGTGAACTCGCTTTTCGTCATGCCGCCATCGACGCGCAGCACCGAATTGCCGGCGAAAGCCGACGGGCAGTCGCCGCGCATGGCCTCGATCAGGTCGCGGGTCTGGAAGCCGACCGATTCCAGCGTTGCCCGCGCCAGCTCGGCGTCGCCCGACTTGCGGGTGAGGCCAAAGATCGCGCCGCGCGCCTGCGGGTCCCAATAGGGAGCGCCGAGGCCGACGAAGGCCGGCACCAGATAGACCTGCTCGGCCGGGTCGGCGAGCGCGGCCAGCCGGCCAGCCTCCCCCGCCGTGTCGATGATCTTGAGGCCGTCGCGCAGCCATTGCACCGCCGCGCCGGCGACGAACAGCGCGCCCTCGAGCGCGTAGGTGCGCTTGCCGTCGAGCTGATAGGCGATGGTTGTGAGCAGGCGGTTCTTCGAGGCGACGCGCTCGGGACCGGTGTTGAGCACCGCGAAACAGCCGGTGCCGTAGGTCGACTTGATCATGCCGGGCTTGAAGCAGCCGTGGCCGACGGTCGCGGCCTGCTGGTCGCCGGCGACGCCGCGGATGGCGATGTCGCCGCCGAACAGACGCGTCGTGCCGAAGTCGCCGGCG
>DASTGR010000171.1:0-2902 GCA_035718885.1 Pseudolabrys sp.
ACGGTGAGGATCACCATGGCGAGCGAATCCATTAGGCAACCGAGCACCAGATACATCAGCATGATCAGCGCTAGCACGCCGTAGCGGCCGACGCCGAGGCTGGTGAGGAACTCGGTGACCTTCTGCGGCGTCTGCGTGACAGTGAGGAAATAGCCGAACAGCAGCGCGCCGATCAGCACGGTGAACACCGCCGCTGCGGTGCGCGTGGCCTGCAACAGCGAGCGGCGGATCTCGGCGCGGTTCAGCCGGCCGCGCAGCACGCCGATCACAAAGGCGCCGCCGGCGCCCATGCCGCCGGCTTCGGTTGGCGTGAACAGGCCGCCATAAAGTCCACCGATGACGAACACGAACAGCAGCAGTGTCGCCCAGATGTTCCGCAGCCCCTCGAGCCGCTCTTTCCAGCTGAAGCGCGGCGCGCGCGGCAGGAAATCCGGCCGGACAAAGCCGATGATCGTGACGGTGCCGATATACATCGCCGCCGCCAGGATGCCGGGCAGCACGCCGGCGATGAACAATTTGCCGATGTCCTGCTCGGTGATGATGCCGTAGACCGCGAGCACGGTGGACGGCGGCAGCATTGCGCCGAGCGTGCCGCCGGCGGCGATGACGCCGGTGGCGAAGCTCTGCGGATAGCCGTAGCGGCGCATCTCCGGATAGGCGACGGTCGAGAAGGTCGCGGCGGTTGCCACCGACGAGCCGGAGATTGCGGCGAAGCCGCCGCAGGCCGCGATGGTGGCGATGCCGAGTCCGCCGCGCAGATGGCCGAGGAATCCATTGGCCGCGCGGAACAGTTCGCGGCTCATGCCGGAATTCGACACGAAGGCGCCCATCAGCAGGAACATCGGGATGACGCCGAACGTGTAGTCGGTCACGGTCCGCATCGACGTCTGCCCGACCATCTTCAGCGCCGGCACGCCGCCGACGATGTAACCGAAGCCGGTGACGCCGACGAGGCCCATGGCCATGCCGATCGGCACGCGCAGAAGCATCATCGCGAACAGGGCGACGAATCCGATGATGGCGACGGAGTCGCTGCTCAAATGAAACGCCATTACTCGACGGCCTTGATCTGGTAGCCGCCCTCCATCGCCTCCGGGTAGAAGATCAGCCGGTAGGTGCGGATGGCGATGAGCAGCACGGCGGACACGTCGCCGATCCAGGCGACGGCGAAGAACGGCCACGTCGGCAGCCGAAGATCGAAGGTGAGAACGTTGTCGTTGTAGGTGCCGGTCACCTTGTCGAACAGCGTGTAGGTCTGCACGCTGACGACGAACAGCAGAACGAGCGTCGCGAACACGTCGATGGCGCGCTGCCAGCGCGGGCTGGAATTCGCCCAGATGAGGTCAACGGTGATGTGCGTGCCACGGTAGGACGTCGCGGCGATGCCCCAGAAGATCAGAATTCCGAGCAGAAGCCGGCCGAAATCGTAGGCGTCCGGGATCTGCACGCTGAAGAAATAGCGCAACAGCACCGAGATGAAGATGTCGGCGGCGACAATGCCGACGAAGAACGCGGCAATCAGCTCGATGCCGTTGATGAACCGATCCATCAGGTTGTGACGGCGAGGGCGGCCGCTGCCACCGGCGAGCCGGCGGGCGACGTCTTCCTCGCTCATCACATGATCGGACATGGATCAAGGCTCCGAAAATAGCCGCCGGGCACCTTCACGTGCCCGGCGTACGTCGAATGAGCCTGCTCAGTAGGCGGCCTTGTACTTGACGAGGTCGGCCTTGAGCTCCTTCATCGCGGCGTCCGGGTCGACGCCGACCTTCTTGACGTTGTCGGCCCATGCCTTCTCGAGCGGCGCGGCCGCCTTCTTCCATTCGCCAAGCTGCGCCGGGGTGAGCTCGTACACCTCGTGGCCGGACTCCGCCTTGATCTTGGCGATGCCCGCGTGCTCGAAGTCGGCCCACGGCGCCGCGACCTTCAGCGCCCATTCGTTGGTGCAGTGGTCGTCAATCGCCTTCTTCTGCTTCGCCGACATCTGATTGTACGTGTTCTTGTTGAACACGAAGGCGAAGGTGGTCGTGTAGAGCGGCACGTCCATGTGGTACTTCGTGACCTTGTCGATGCCAAAGAGCGGCACCGATCCCCACGGGAACGTCACTGCGTCGGCGACACCCTTATCGAGAATGTCGCGCACTTCCGGCGCGCTCGACTGCACGTTGGTGCCGCCGAGCTGCTTGACCCATTCAGCCATTGTCGCATGCGCCGGGCGGATCTTCATGCCCTTGATGTCGGACGGCAGCACGATCTTCTTGCTTTTCGAATGAAACGAGCCCGGATCGTGCACGAAGGCCAGGCAGAACTTGACGTCCTTCATCTCCTTGTCGGCATATTTGCGATACCAGGCGTCGAGCGCCTGCGAGCCGCCTTTGGCATTGGCGATCAGGAACGGCAATTCGCCGGCGGCGATGATCGGAAAGCGGCCGGGTTGATAGCCGGGATTGATGTAGGTGAGGTCGGCGATGCCGTCGCGCGCCATGTCGTAATGGTCGAACGCCTTGCCGAGCTGCTGTGCCGGAAAAACCTTGTACTTGATGGTGCCACCCGACTCCTTCTCGACGTCGGCGCCCCATTCCTCGAGCGCCTTTTGCAAGGGATGAGACGGCGGCACCCAGTGCGACAGCTTCAGCTCGAAGGTCTTCTCTTGCGCGAATGCGCCGCTCGCTCCGCCGATCAACAGAGCGGCCGCATAGACACATGCGGCGAAACGCAGTTTCATGGGGTCCTCCTTGGGGTTTGGGTGTTGGTTTAGCGACCAACTTTTTGCAATATTCAGCCGAATGCCAGCGCCGTTGTAAAGCGTATAGTTTGGCATCAAACTAAATGCTCGGAGCTGTCGGCGCCGCTGAAAGGGCAGATGCGTGCACGGAACGAACGGGACGGGTGGCCGCCGGCG
>DASTGR010000172.1:0-9346 GCA_035718885.1 Pseudolabrys sp.
TACCAGTTGTGGTTGACGCCGACGTCGCAGGCGAGAATGGCGTCGTCGGGCAGCACCGCCTGGCAATCCGCGACGATGCGCTCGGGCCGGATCGGCGACGCGTGCACGCCGAAGTTCGGCCTCGTGAAGTCGTCCCAGCGCTTCTTCCAGCCGGCGATGGCCGACAGCCACGCTTTGGTGTTCGGCCCCTTGCCGCCGCGGCGTTCGCTCTCGGCCAGAAGCTGGCGCAGGAAGGTACGCGCATCGGCGAGGATGCCGAGGTCCGGCGGATAATTGCGACCGAGCTCGGCCGGGTCGAGATCGACGTGAATGAGCTTGCTCGTCGGAAAATTCCAGGAATAGCCCGGCATCCACGACGACGCCGAGCGGTCGTCGAAACGCGCGCCGATGGCGATGACGACGTCGGCGCGGCGGCCGGCTTCGTTCGCCTGATAGGCGCCGTTGCGGCCGATGAAGCCGAGCGAGAGCGCGTCGGTCATGTCGAAGCAGCCCATGCCGTTCGGCGACGAGATGATCGGGATGGCATGCTTCTTCGCGAACTCGGTCAGCTCGCGGCTCGCCTCCGACAGCGTCACGCCGTGGCCGATGAAGATGACGGGGCGCTCCGCCTTGGCGATCATGTCGAAGGCGAGCGCGATCTCATCGGGCGAGGCGCCCGAGCGCTGCGCGTTGAGCGGCGGCGCGGGCGGCGGCATCTCGACGTCGTCTTCTTCCTGGAAGACGTTGAAGGGCACGTCGATGTTCACGGGGCCGGGGCGGCCGGACAGCATCGTCGTCGTCGCCTGGCGCAAGGCCAAGGGCAGCATGTCGACGCGCGTCGGCTGGAAGCTGCGCTTCACCACCGGGCGGACGATGCTGACGAAATCGGCTTGGAAGTGCCGGTTGATCTCCTGGAACGGGCTGCGGTTGAACTGCGAGGTCGGGACGTTCGCGGAAATGGCCAGCACGGCCGAGGAATCGGTCAACGCGCAGGCGAGCGGCATGATGATGTTGCAGGAGCCGGGGCCGCAGGACGTCAGCGTCGCCACCGGCTTGTGCTTTACGCGGAAATAGGCGTCGGCCATGTGCACGGCGACCTGCTCGTGCCGCGGCGACACCAGGGTGATCTTGTCGCGGGCTTCGTAGAGCGGGTCGAGCATGCCGACATTGCCGTGCCCGCAAATCCCGAACACGTAAGGGATATCGCTGGCGATCAGGTACTCGGTGATCAGTTCGGCGCCTTTGAGTTTGGGCATTGTCGATCCTCGCCTTCCACGCGTTCTCCGGCCCTCGGGCCCTGTCGGCATCTATCACACTATCAAGCTGCATACATCCATGTGAGATCATTTGCCATCAAACAACGCCGGACGGTGTTATTTGCGCCATTTGAAAACATTCGACGCCGTTTCGGCATTATTGCTCTCAGACCTTGAAACCTAATTCGCTATTGTGAGAGACTTGCCCACCGGCAAGCAAACACCACCGCAGTCGAAGCGGACCAGAACCATAGCCGGAGGCGAACGCTGCAACGATCTCTCGGGAGGAGACCAGCATGATCCGCACGAACCGACGTCAGGTGCTCAAGGGCAGCGCCGCCATGGCGGGCACCGCCGCCTTCGGCTTTCCGGCCATCGTCCGCGCCCAATCGGCCGCCATCAAGGTCGGCCATCTGACACCGCTCACCGGCTTCCTTGGCGCGCTCGGCGCCTATGCCCAGATGGGCATCAAGATGGCGGTCGAGGAAATCAACGCCGCCGGCGGCGTCAACGGCCGCAAGCTCGATCTCGTCTCGGAAGACTCGGTCAATCCGGCGACCGCCGCCACCAAGGCCCAGCGCATGTACGACCAGGACAAGGTCGACATCCTGATGGGCGAGATCAACTCCGCTTCCGCGCTCACCATCATGCAGGTCGCCGAGCGCAACAAGCGCTTCTTCCTCCAGATTGGGGCGCGCTCGGACGCGCTGCGCGGCAAGAACTGCAACAAGTACACCTTCCACATGGACATCCCGAACACGGTGATGGTCAACGCGGTCGGCCAGGCGCTGATGCGCGACAACATGGTCAAGGGCAAGAAGTTCTTTACGCTCACGGCCGACTACATCTTCGGTCACGATCTGCTGGCCGCGGCCAAGCGGTTCTTCGCGGCCAATGACGGCAACCTGATCGGCAACGAGCTGATCGCCACCGACGTCACCGACTTCAGCCCCTATCTGCTGAAGGTCCGGCAAGCCAATCCCGACATCGTCTGCTGCAACCTCGCCGGCAACCAGGTCACTAACCTGGTCAAGCAATACGCCGAGTTCGGATTCAAATTTCCACTCGTCGGCTTCAACCTGAACACCGCCGACGCCTGGGCGGCGGGCGAAGGCAACCTCGCCGGCACCTGGCCGACGGTCTGGTACCACACGCTCGACGTTCCAACGTCGAAGACCTTCGTCGACAATTTCACGAAGAAATACGGCAAGCCGCCAGAGAACCACGCCTGGATCGAGTACGTCTCGATGAAGGTGATGGCGCAGGCGATGAGCGAGATCAAGGACACCGACAACACCAAGCTGATCGCGCATCTCGAGAAGCAGGCGGAGTTCGAGATCCTCAAGGGCCGCAAGGGTCACTTCCGTAACTGGGATCACCAGCTCATGCAGGAGGCCTATCCCTTCACGGTGAAGGCGAAGGGTCAGGCGAAGGACAAGTGGGACCTGCTGGCGCTCGGGCCTGCGGTGCCGGGCGCAAACCAGTCGCTCGAGTCCATCGCGCCGACCCGCGAGCAGAACCCCTGCAATCTGGACAAGGCGTGACCTTGCTCGCCGCGCGGCCGCCCGTCCGGCGGCCGCACTCTTGAAACAAGCGCCGCGCCCATCGCGCGGCGCTTGCCGCCTCAGCCCGAGAGTTCTTTGTTCATGTTCCTGCTCGAACAGGTGGTCAACGGCCTCGTCCTGGGCGGCTACTACCTGTTGATCGCGCTCGGCCTGTCACTGATCTTCAGCGTCGGCGGCGTCGTCAATCTCGCGCACGGCGCATTCTACGCGATCGGCGCCTACGTCGCCGTGACTCTCACCCAGTATGTCGGCTTCTATCCGGCGGTGGCGCTGTCGCCAGTCGCGGTCGGCCTCCTCGGCATCCTGTTCGAGCGTTTCATCCTGCGGCGATTCTATACCGCCGACCCGATCCTTTCGCTGCTCGTGACCTTCGGCCTCGCCATGGTCACGGAGCAGGCGATCCGCATCGTCTGGGGGGCGGCGCCGCTGTCGGCGGTGATGCCGCAGAGCCTCAAGGGCGCGGTGATCGTCGGCGACTTTCTGTTCTCTCGCTACCGGCTGGTGCTGCTCGGCATCGTCGCCGTCGTGCTCATGGGCATCTGGCTCCTCATCTACCAGACCGCCTTCGGCCGCGTCGTGCGCGCCGGCATCCAGCGGCCCGACATGGTGGCGGCGCTCGGTATCCGCCTCCAGCCTTACATGACCACCATCGTCGTGCTCGGCGTCGGCATGGCGGCGCTCGGCGGCGCCCTTTTCGCGCCGATCACCATCGTGCATCCGGCCATGGGCGCCGAGATCATCACCGTCGCCTTCGTCGTCGTGGTCATCGGCGGCCTCGGCAGCTTCTGGGGCGTCGTGCTCGCCGCCGTGCTCGTCGGCGTCGTACGCGGCATCACTATCAATTTCGTTCCGGCGGCGGGCGAAGCCTCCATCTACGTCCTCATGTTCCTTGTGCTGCTGTTTCGGCCGCGCGGGCTGCTCGGTGAGCGCATCGAGAAATTCGAATGAAGACCTCGCTGTTTTCGAAATATCAGCCGCTGCTGTTCGCCGTGGCCGGGCTGCTTCTCCTGCCGCCGGCAATGCACGCGCTCGGCCTCAGCCTGAACACGGCGTCGATGGTGATCATCCTCGCCATCGCGACCATGGGCCTCAATCTCTGCGTCGGCTACACCGGGCTTGTGTCGTTCGGCCACAGCACGTGGTTCGGGATTGGCGCCTATGCGGCCGGCCTGATCCAACTGCACTGGTTTCCGAACACGATCTTCCTGCCGCTCGTCCTGTCGATGGTGTTCGTCGCGGCGCTCTCGGCTTGCGTCGGAATGCTGATCCTGCGGCGGCGCGGCGTGTATTTCTCGCTGTTGACGCTGGCATTGTCGGCGCTGACCTACACCGTCGCCTTCCGCTGGACTGACGTGACCGGCGGCGAGGACGGCCTCGGCGGTCTCAAGCGGGGCACGATCGGGCCGATCCATCTCGACGATCCGACAGCCTTCTACATCTTCGTCGCCGTGCTGGGGCTGGCGACGCTGTATCTGCTGATGCGCCTCACCCGCTCGCCGTTCGGCCATGTGGTCGTGGCGATCCGCGAAAACCAGACGCGCGCGACGTTCCAGGGCTATCCGGTCGAGCGCTACAAGCTCGCGGTCTTCGTCATCTCCGCCGTGATCACCGGGCTCGCGGGCGCGCTGCTCGGCTTCCAGACTTACCTCGTCTCGGCCGAAGCGGTTTCGGTGCCATTCTCCGGCGAACTGCTGGCGATGGTGGTGATCGGCGGGATGCGCAGCCTTCTCGGGCCGGCGATCGGCTCGCTGTTCTTCATTTTGTTCCGCGAATTGTTTTCGATCTGGACTGCGAATTGGCTGCTCTGGTTCGGTCTCGTCTTCGTCGCCTTCGTGCTCTATTCGCCCGGCGGGCTCGTCGGCATCTGGGCGAAACTCAGCCTCTATTGGAAACCAGCGCTGCGCGACGAAGCGGCGATGAGCAAGCGCAGGATCTATGACGGTCTCTCGCTGCCGTCATTCCTGCGGCCGGCGCCGCGCGAGAGCGGCGCCGCGCTCGAGGTCAGCGGCGTGTCGAAGCATTTCGGCGGCATCCGCGCCGTGTCGAACGCCAGCCTCTCGATCGCCGCAGGAGAAATCCACGCGCTGATCGGGCCAAACGGCGCCGGCAAGACCACGTTGTTCAATCTCGTCTCCGGGCTCTACGTGCCGGACGAGGGCACCGTGCGCATGAACGGTGCGGAGCTGCGCGACCTGCGTCCCGACAATATCTGCCAGCAAGGCCTCGCGCGCTCGTTCCAGATCACGAACCTTTTCCGCACGCTGACCATCTACGAGAACCTGCGCCTGTCGTTGCAGGCGAGGCATCCCGGCCGCTTCAACATCTGGCGCGACATTGACAGCTACACCGAGGTGCACGCCGAGACCACCGAGCTGATGCGCTTCCTCGGGCTCGAGGGCATAGAGACGATCGAGGGCGGCGAGCTCTCCTATGGCGGGCAGCGTCTCGTCGATCTCGGTATCGCGCTCGGCTCCAAGCCGCAGGTCCTGCTGCTCGACGAGCCGCTCGCCGGTCTTGCCGCCGCTGAGCGCGACCGCGTCTCGAACCTGGTGAAGAACATCGCCGCATCGATCCCCGTCCTGATCGTCGAGCACGACATCGGCCGCGTGCTCGGCTTCTCGCATCGCGTCACCGTCATGAACCAGGGCGAGGTGCTGATGGCCGGCACGCCCGACGAGGTGCGCCGCGATGCACGCGTGCAGCAGGTCTACACCGGCAGCGGCACGCCGCCGGTCACCGGCCGCAGCGCCGACGCGGCGCGCGAGAGGCAGTTGCTCACCATCCACAAGATGAACACGTTCTACGGCAAGAGCCACATTCTCAACGACGTGTCGCTCGACGTGCGCGAGGGCGAGATTGTGGCGCTGCTGGGACGCAACGGCGCCGGCAAGTCGACGCTGCTCAAGAGCCTTGCCGGGCTGGTACCGCCGGCCTCGGGCACCATCGACTTCGCGAGTGAGGCGATCGCCGGCCTGCCGGCGCACCAGATCGCGCGTCTCGGCGTCGGCTACGTGCCGCAGGGTCGCGGGCTGTTCGCCGGCATGAGCGTCGCCGACAATCTCGCGCTCGGGCGCCTCGCCCGCGCGACCGACGGCTCCGACGGCGTCGTCTGGGACGAGAAGACGGTGTTCGAGCATTTCCCGCGGCTGAAGGAGCGGATGGCGATCCACGCCGATTATCTCTCCGGCGGCGAGCAGCAGATGGCGGCGGTCGCGCGCGCGCTGTCGGGCAATGTGAAGCTGTTGCTGCTCGACGAGCCCTTCGAGGGCTTGGCGCCGGCGGTGGTCCAGGAGCTGTTCACCGTGTTCGATCAGCTTCGCCGGCACTGCTCGATCGTCATCGTCGAGCACAATCTCGATCTCGTGCTGGCGCTCGCCGACCGCGTCTTCGTGCTCGAGCGCGGCGCGGTATTCCATACCGGCCCGGCGCAGCCGCTGCACGACGATCTCGATTACCGCAAGAAGGTCCTGTGGCTTTAGACGGCGCGGAAAGCGCCGAGGAGAAGCAATGTCGTTGAAGGGCAAGAAGGTTGTCGTCGTCGGCGGATCGTCCGGCATCGGGTACGCCACGGCGGAGATGGCGAAGGCGCAAGGCGCCGAGGTCACGATCGCCTCGCGCGCCGGCGCGCGGCTCGAGAGCGCGGCCAAGGCGCTCGGCGTGAAGGGCATCGCCGCCGACGTCACCAGCGACGAGGCGGTCGAGGCGCTGTTCAAGACGACCGGGCCGGTCGATCATGTCGTCGTCACCGCGGCTCAATTGAAGGCCGGACCGTTCAAGGCGCAGCCGATCGCCGAAGCGAAGGCGACGATGGATGGCAAGTTCTGGGGCTCGTGGCGCGTCGCGCGTTCGGCCGAGTTCAGACCCGGCGGCTCGCTCACCATCGTCACCGGCTTCCTGAGCATCCGGCCGCGGCCGAACTCCGCGATCGTCGGCGCCGCCAATGGCGCGCTCGAGGCGCTGGCGCGCAGCCTCGCCATCGATCTCGCGCCGGTGCGCGTCAACGCGGTGTCGCCCGGCATCATCGACACGCCGATCCGTGCCGCCATGCCGGAAGAAGCGCGCAAGGCGATGCTGGAGAAAACCGCCGCGTCGCTGCCGGTCGGACGTGTCGGCCTCGCCGAGGACGTGGCGAAGCAGATCCTCGCCTTCATGGACAACGGCTTCGCCACCGGCGCCATCGTTTATCTCGACGGCGGCGGCGTGCTCGTCTGAGTTCAGCCGACGAGGCGATATTCGGTGCGGCTGTAGAAGGTCTCGCCCGGCCGCAGCACCGTGGACGGGAAGTTCGGGTGGTGCGGCGAATCGGGGAAGTGCTGCGTTTCGAGGCACAGGCCCTTCATGCGCGCGTGCTCGTCGGCGACGCGGCCGCCGCTGCGGTCGCCGAGGAACTGGCCGGTATAGAACTGCATGCCGGGCTCTGTGGTCCACACTTCGAGCGCCTGTGAGGCACCCGGCGCGCTGGTGCGCGCCGCAAAAACGAGCTCGCGCGGTCCATGATCGCGCAATACGTAATTGCGATCGAAGCCGTGGCACATGGCAATCTGCTCGTCGTCGCTGCCGAGACGGTCGCCGACGCGCGCGCCGTTGCGCAGGTCGAACGGCGTGCCGTCGACGGCGCGGATCTCCCCGGTCGGCATGCCGTCACCGTCGGCGGGCGTGTAAGCATCGGCGGCGACCGTGACGTGATGGTCTACGATGGTCGGTGCGGCAGAGAGATTCCAGTAAGCGTGGTTGGTGAAATTAACCACCGTCGGCGCATCGGTCGCGGCTCGGACCGTCATGCTGAGCGCGTCGGCTTCCGAGAGCGCGTAATCGACGGTGACCTCGAGCTTGCCGGGGAAACCCTCCTCGCCGTCCGCGCTCGTATAAGCGAGGCGCACACCATCACCTGAGACTGTCGCCGACCAAAGCTTGCGATCGAAGCCCTCGAAACCGCCGTGCAGTGTGTTTTCGCCCCTGTTGCGACTGAGCGCGTAGCGGTGTCCGTCGATCTCGATCTCTCCATGCGCGATGCGGTTGGCGTAACGGCCCATGAAACCGCCGTGATGCGCCCCGTCATGGATGTAGTCGATGAGCGTGTCGTAGCCGAGCAGGATGCTCTCGGCGCTCCCGGCGGGCCGGAGCGATTTGATGGTGGCGCCGAAGTTCAGCACCTCGGCGCTCACACCGCGCGCATTGCGCAAGGTGAATTTCTCGACGGCGCGCCCGTCGCTCAATGTTCCGAAATGCGACCGTTCGACCATCATGCGCTTTTCCTCCCGCGGCGGATTAGACGATGCACCGCGCCTTTGTCCAGTTCGGTGGGCGTACTGACGCACCCTTTGCCGCGCGCTATGGTGCGGCGGTTCGCCCTGTTGGAGGCTCCATGAGCGACCTCGTACCCGGCTTCAATGTTCCTGCCGCTATCGGCATGGCGATCGAAGACATCTACACGCCGGCGCTGATCGTCGATCTCGACGCCTTCGAGCGCAATGTCCGCACGATGGCCGAGTTCGCGCGCAAGGCCGGTGTGCGGCTGCGCGCGCATGCCAAGACGCACAAGTCCGCCGACATCGCGCGCATCCAGATCGCGCACGGTGCCTGCGGCATCTGCTGCCAGAAGACATCGGAGGCCGAGGCGCTGGTCAATGCCGGCATCACGGACGTGCTGGTGTCGAACGAAGTCACCGATCCGAAGATGATCGATCGTTTGGCCCGTCTCTGCGTGAAGGCGCGCGTCATCGTCTGCGTCGACGACTCTGGCAATATCGACGATCTCTCCGCCGCCGCGAAACGCCACGGCGTGACGCTCGGATGCCTGGTCGAGATCGACGTCGGCGCCGGCCGCTGCGGCGTCGCGCCGGGCTCTGCCGCGGTGCGCCTTGCGCAAAAAATCGCCGCGGCGCCGAACCTCGTCTTCTCCGGGCTGCAAGCCTATCACGGCCCGGCGCAACACCTCCGCACCTTTGCCGAGCGGCGCGACGCAATCGCCAGCGCCGTCGCAATGACGCGCGACACGGTCGCGCAGCTCGACACGGCCGGCTTGCAATGCGCGATCGTCGGCGGAGCCGGCACCGGAACCTATGAGTTCGAGGGCACCAGCGGCGTCTACAACGAAATGCAGTGCGGCTCCTACGTATTCATGGACGCCGATTACGGGCGCATCCGCGACGCGAGCGGCGCCCCGCTGTCGACGTTCGCGAACGCGCTGTTCATCCTCACCACGGTGATGTCGCACGCCAAGCGCGACATGGCGGTGTGCGATGCCGGGCTGAAGGCGCAAAGCGTCGACTCCGGCCTGCCGGTCGTGTTCGGCCGCGACGACGTCACCTATACGAAATGCTCGGACGAGCACGGTGTCATCGCCGACCCGAAGGGCGTCCTGTGTATCAACGAGAAACTCAGGCTGGTGCCGGGCCACTGCGACCCCACCTGCAATGTGCACGACTGGTTCGTCGGCGTGCGCGCGGGCCGCGTCGAGTGCCTGTGGCCGGTGACGGCGCGCGGCCGCGCCTTTTAAGCCGGCCGGACCTGTCCGAGGTATGTCGCTGCTCTGGTCGGCCTTCG
>DASTGR010000173.1:0-4124 GCA_035718885.1 Pseudolabrys sp.
CGCCACTCCGACGTCGTCGCGCTGCGCGACCTGACGGAAGAGGACGAGAAGGAAGTCGAGGCGTCGAAATACGACCTCAACTACATCGCGCTCGACGGCTCGATCGGCTGCATGGTCAACGGCGCCGGCCTCGCCATGGCGTCGATGGACATCATCAAGCTCTACGGCATGGCGCCGGCGAACTTCCTCGACGTCGGCGGCTCGGCCACCAAGGACAAGGTCGCCGCCGCGTTCAAGATCATCACCTCCGATCCCAACGTGAAGGGCATCCTGGTCAACATCTTCGGCGGCATCATGAAGTGCGATGTCATCGCCGAGGGCGTCGTCGCCGCGGTGAAGGAAGTGGGCCTCAAGGTGCCGCTGGTCGTGCGGCTCGAAGGCACCAATGTTGAGCTCGGCAAGAAGATCATCGCCGAGTCCGGCCTCAACGTGACGTCGGGCGACGATCTCGACGACGCCGCGCAGAAGATCGTCAAAGCCGTGAAGGAAGCCGCCTGATGTCCGTCCTCATCGACAAGAACACCAAGGTCATCTGCCAGGGCTTCACCGGCAAGAACGGCACCTTTCATTCCGAGCAGGCAATCAAGTACGGCACCAAGATGGTCGGCGGCACGTCGCCCGGCAAAGGCGGCGGCACGCATCTCGGCCTGCCGATCTTCGACACCGTCGCCGAAGCGCGCGAGAAGACGCAGTGCGACGCCTCCGTGATCTACGTGCCGCCGGCGGGCGCTGCCGACGCCATTTGCGAAGCGATCCAGGCGGAGATCCCGCTGATCGTCGCCATCACCGAGGGCATTCCGGTGATGGACATGGTGCGCGTCAAGCGTTCGCTGTCCGGTTCGAAGTCGCGCCTCGTCGGCCCGAACTGTCCGGGCGTGATGACCGCCGGCGAATGCAAGATCGGCATCATGCCGGGCAACATCTTCAAGCCCGGCTCGGTCGGCATCGTGTCGCGCTCCGGCACGCTCACGTATGAAGCGGTGTTCCAGACCTCGCGCGAAGGCCTCGGCCAGACCACCGCGGTCGGCATCGGCGGCGATCCGGTGAAGGGCACCGAGTTCATCGACGTGCTCGAGATGTTTCTCGCCGACGACAAGACCACGTCGATCATCATGATCGGCGAGATCGGCGGCTCGGCCGAAGAGGACGCGGCGCAGTTCCTCAAGGACGAAGCGAAGCGCGGCCGCAAGAAGCCGATGGCCGGCTTCATCGCCGGGCGCACGGCGCCTCCGGGACGCCGCATGGGCCATGCCGGCGCGATCATCTCCGGCGGCAAGGGCGACGCGGAATCCAAGATCGCCGCGATGGAAGCGGCCGGCATCAAGGTGTCGCCGTCGCCGGCACGCATCGGCAAGACGCTGATGGAAGTGCTCAAGCGCTAAGAACGTCTCCGCTCACAACCGCAAACGTTGTTATGGCCGGGCCTTGTCCCGGCCATTTCATTTGGGGACGCCCATCGCCGCGCGCGTGTTTGGACGCGCGATCATGAAATCAGGCAGACCGATCATTCCCGGGTTCTGCGTGCGGCACTAGTGAGTGCCGCAGGACATGCCCGAACGGAGTGAGTGATGATCGAGAAGCTGCGCGCGCCCCTGATGGCGCTGACCATCCTGCTGACGGGCACGGCCGCGCTCGTCGCTACATCCGGCCTGGCCGAAGCGCGCGGCGCCAGCAGGGATCACAAGGACTACAAGGTCCACAAGGATCGCGACGACAAGCACCGCGCGCATCGCAAGAAGCACGAGAAGCACGCGAAGAAAGTCGTTTGCATCAAGGCGCCGTGCTCGCCGGACGGCGGCAAGGGCAAGACCAAGCCGGCTGGTGACGCCAACAAGGACAAACCGGCTCCCGCGCCGGTCGGCGGCTTGCGCCCGGCCAAGGGCGACGTCGTCGTCTCGAACGGCGTGACCGCGACCATTCTTCACGGGGCCGGCGCCGGCGTCGTCGTGCAAACCCTCGAGCCCGGCAAGATCCTCGTCCGCGCCGATAACGGCCAGTCGGTGACGTTGTCGGGCGGTTCGGTCAGCGTCTCGGGCGCCAAGATCGTTTCGCCCGGTGCGTTCATTCAACGTGCCGATCATCCGAACGGCGAGGTGACATTGGCCATCGGTCTGGGCGCGTCATATCCGAAACCCACGGCGCCCGCCGCGCCGGCGCCGGTTGCCCCTCCGAGTCACGTCACCGGCGGCCCCGAAGGCGGCTTCCTCGGCGCGATCGGCGGATCGATCGTCGATGCCGGCAAGGCCGTCGGCCGCGGCGCTGCGGACGCGATTTCCATCGGCTCGCCGAAGCCGGGAACGCCCGGCGCGGGCGAACCGAAAACGTCCACCACGACCCAGCGGTAGCAAGCTTCTCGCCGGCTGCATCGACCGATGCGCGACGACGCAAGCAAGGCGCGCAACACCATGTCCAATTGGAGTGAACGATGATCAAGACGATGCGAGCGGCCTTCGTGGCCGTCACGATGCTGCTGGCCGGCGCGCCGGCGCTCGTCGCCACATCCGGCGCCGCTGTTGCGCGCGCCGGCAGCGACCACAAGGCGCATAAGGATCACGACAGCAAGCATTCGGACGACAAGCGGTCACACCGCAAGAAGCACAAGAAGCACATCGTGGTGTGCATCAAGGCGCCGTGCCCGGGTGACAGCGGCACGAAGCATCGCGACCGCAAGCGGCATGAACGCGACGACAAGCTGAAGAAGGACAAGTGCGGCACGCTCATCCTGCCGACGGCAGGCTGCGGCACGCCGGCGCGCGACCCGGTGGGCAATACGCGGCCGACCCTGCCGGAACGGACGAAGCGACCGATCGAGGATGGCCGCAAGCCGGTGCTCGAGAACCTGAAGTAGTCCGCCCTCATCGATCCAGAAGCCATGTGCCCGCCCAGTCTGGCGGGCACATGCATTTTTGTCCGGACACCTCGTTTAGCCGCACGCAATGGGGCGGATCGGGAGTCGCAGGTTCCCTTCAAAAAATGAAATCTAATTCATTCTTTGGTCTTTCGTTGACTTACAGAGGTCATAAATAGAGCTACAAGTCACCGCGCCGAACGGGCCTGCCAGGAGCCCGGTCCGGCGCCCGCGCGTATTGCCAACCCGCGCCGAAGGACCGCACAGACATGTCCCGCCAGGACGCCAACGCTCTTTTCGCCCGCACCTCGTTCCTCTACGGCGGCAACGCCGCCTACATCGAAGACCTCCACGCCCGTTACGAGCAGAACCCGGCTTCGGTCGACGCCGAGTGGCGCGATTTCTTCCAGAGCCTGAAGGACGACCGCGCCGCGGTTGCGAAAAGCGCCGAGGGCGCCTCCTGGACGAAGCCGAACTGGCCGGTGCGTCCGAACGACGACCTCGTCGCCGCGCTCGATGGCAACTGGGCCGCGACCGAGAAGAAGATCGGCGAGAAGATCGCGGCGAAGGCGCAGGCCAAGGGCGTCGAGCTCGCCTCCGCCGACGTCATGCAGGCGACGCGCGATTCGATTCACGCGCTGATGCTGATCCGCGCCTACCGCATTCGCGGTCACTTCCACGCCAAGCTCGATCCGCTCGCCATCCAGTCCGAGCCGAACGAAGAAGAACTCGAGCCCGCGTCCTACGGCTTCAGCGAAGCCGACATGGACCGCAAGATCTTCCTCGACAAGGTGCTCGGCATCGAGTTCGCGTCGATGCGCGAGATCGTCTCGATCCTGCGCCGTACGTACTGCCAGACCGTCGGCATCGAGTTCATGCACATCTCCAACGCCGCACAGAAGGCGTGGATCCAGGAGCGCATCGAAGGTCGCGACAAGGAGATTCACTTCACGCGCGAGGGCAAGCGCGCGATCCTCAACAAGCTGGTCGAAGCCGAGGGCTTCGAGAAATTCCTCGACGTCAAATATACCGGCACGAAACGCTTCGGCCTCGACGGCGGCGAGGCGCTGATTCCGGCGCTCGAGCAGATCATCAAGCGCGGCGGCAATCTCGGCGTGAAGGAAATCTGCATCGGCATGCCGCATCGCGGCCGCCTCAACGTCCTCACGCAAGTGATGGGCAAGCCGCACCGCGTCCTGTTCCACGAATTCAAGGGCGGCTCGGCGACGCCGGAAGACGTCGAAGGCTCAGGCGACGTGAAGTATCACCTCGGCGC
>DASTGR010000174.1:0-8248 GCA_035718885.1 Pseudolabrys sp.
CCTACCGCACGTCGCTGGGCCCCATCGACGGGGGCCGTGGTGCCGGTCGACGGCGAGCCACAGCCCTTTGGGCCCACAGTGGTGGATAGGCCTTCAAAAGAGGCCTGAAACGGGAAGTCCACCGGGGGCGGCGCGGAGCAGACCGATTAAACACCGTGCGCGGGACGCCTTGGCTCTGGCGGACTTGCGGTTATCGGACTTCAGCATGCCTCGATGCTGCGAGGCGTCGGGGTCCGTGGGTCCGAGCACTATGGTTTGCGCCGACTTGCGTAAACTTGTGTGCGCCCCGGACCCAAGAGCGTCCCGCGCGCCCTCGGTTCTTATCGGGAGCGGCGGAAACGAAGTTTGGACTGCGGCGTACCCGGCGCCGATCAAAGAATACGGGCGATGACGCATGCCTGCGCCAACCCATCCCGCCTCCTCACACCGCCCTGCACTTCCCCGGCACGCCGAGCGAGCATTCCAGCGCGGCGCGGTCCCATTTCCCGGCATCGGCGGCGGCGACGTAGGTCGATTGCAGGAACGTCATCAGCGTCGTGTCGGGGTCCTCGCTCGCGCGCATCGCGGCGTAAGGCAGGATGAACTCGCCGAGCTCCTTCGACCAGCGCGCGTCCTTCGGCGCGATCTTGGCCTCGGCAAAGCCCGGCGGCCCCGGATAGGCGTACGAATAAAACGCCGCCTCGTCGTAAATGCCGCCGCCGCCCGGCCAGAAGCCGGCGCTCGACACTTCGTGCGAATAGGCCTCGCGCGCGACATCGTCCGGCAGGTTCGGCACGCCGCCGGGGTGCTTGGGCGCCCTGCGTCCCGAGAAGCGCGTCACCGCGAGGTCGAACGAGCCCCAGAAGAAATGCACCGGCGAGACCTTGCCGAGAAAGCCGGTGCGGAAACGCTTGAGCACTTCGTCGGCCGACAGCAGCACGTGCCAAAAGCGGCGCACGTATTCGGCGTCGTAAGAGGCGTGCACATTGTCCTTGTCGAAGGCGATCGGGTCGGCGACCTCGTTCGGCGTGGTGCGGATCGTCACCTCGATGCCGAGCTGCTCCAGCGCGCTCATCGTCTCCTCGTAGAACTCGGCCACCGGCATCGGCCGCAGCAGCACCTGGCGATAATGCCCGTCGCTGGTGCGGATCCAGAGCACGTGGTCGATGAAGTCGAAGTCGATCTGGAAGGTGCGGCCGCGGTCGGGGATCGGCGAAGTCGTCAGCCCGCGCGCCGAGACGTAAAGCGGCACGTGCCAGGAATGGTTCTGCCACGGCGTCAAGGCCAGGCGGACCTTGCCGACGATCTGCGTCATCAGGTGCAGCGTCGCGCGCGTGTCGCGCCAGGCGTCGGCGGAGAGTTCGGGCCAGCGGTCGGGATTGGCGGGCATGAGGGGCGCCTCCGGCGGGTATCATGAAGCGCGCACGTGACGCGTACAATGGCCTCCGGCGAAGGAACGCCCCTCACCGCTTAAGGGTTCACGCAAGGCCACGGGAGCATCCCCATGAAAGTCGGCATCATCGGCGCGGGCAATGTCGGCTGTGCCTGCGCGCTCACCGCCGTCAACCGCGGCACGGCGCGCGAGATCGTGCTGGTCAACCGCACGCGCAAGACCGCCGCCGCGGTCGCGACCGACATCCGCTATGGCCTGCCGCTGTCGCCGCGGGCCTCGATCGTCGACGGCGACTATGCCGACCTCGCAGGCGCCGGCGTCGTCATGATCACCTCCGGCGTCAACGAGAAGACCGGCGGCGCCACCGACCGCAACGACAGTGAGGGCCGCCTCAAGCTGCTCGGCAAGAACGCGGAGATCTACCGCGACATCGTCCCGCGTATCGTTGCGGCCGCGCCGGAGGCCGTGCTGCTCGTCGTCACCGACCCGCCCGACCCGCTCGCCGACATTGCGCGCGCCGCCGCCCCCAAGGCCCGTGTCCTCAGCGCCGGCACCTATCTCGACTCGCAGCGCTTTCGCGTCCACCTCGGCGCGCATTTCAATGTCGACCCCGCCACCGTCGAGGCGCAGGTACTCGGCGAGCACGGCACCTCGCAGGTCTTCGCCTGGTCGACCGCGCGCGTCGGCGGCGTGCCGGTCGCGGCGCTCTTGAAGGAGCGCGGCGAGGACGCCAGGGCCATGCACGAGACGCTCGAGAAGGACGTGCGCTACGCCAACATCACCATCATCGAAGGCCATGACGCGAGCCAGTACGGCATTGCCATCGTGTCCTGCCGCATCGCCGAGATGATCCTGAACGACGAGCGCGCCGCGATCCCGATCGGCAGCCATCACGACAAATATGGATGCACACTTTCGCTGCCGAGCGTCGTCGGCCGCGACGGCGTCGTCGCGGTGCTCAAGCCGCAGCTTTCGGACGAAGAAGACAAGGCGCTCGAGAAAAGCGCCGAGAGCATCCGCAAGGCGCTGGAGCGTGTGCAGTGACGGCGGCGGCGCTCCGCACGCTGATCCCGGCGCGGCTCGACCGCCTGCCCTGGACGCCGTTCCACACCCTCATCGTCATCGGCCTCGGCGTCACCTGGGTGCTCGACGGCCTCGAAGTCACGCTCATGGGCGCGGTTTCCGGCGTGCTGGCCGAGCCGGGCACGCTGCATTTCTCCAGCGCCGATATCGGCCTCATCGGCTCTTTCTATCTCGTCGGCGTGGTCGGCGGCGCGCTTCTCTTCGGCTGGCTCACCGACCGCTTCGGCCGGCGGCTGTTCTTCTTCATCACGCTCGCGACCTATCTCGTCGGCGTGCTGCTCACCGCCTTCTCGTGGGATTTCTGGAGCTTCGCTTTGTTTCGCGTCATCACCGGCGCCGGGATCGGCGGCGAATATGCCGCGATCAACTCGGCAATCGACGAGCTCATTCCGGCGCGGGTGCGCGGCCGCGTCGACATCATGATCAACGGCTCGTACTGGATCGGCGCCGCGCTCGGCTCCGGCGCGACGCTCCTGCTGCTCGATCCGCGCCTGTTCGGCGTCGACTTCGGCTGGCGCCTCGGCTTCGGGATCGGCGCGCTCCTGGGCCTGTGCATCCTCTTCGTGCGCCACTGGGTGCCGGAGAGCCCGCGCTGGCTCATCACGCACGGCTATCCCGAGGCCGCCGAGGCGACCGTCGCCGGCATCGAGGCGACTGTCGCCGCCGAAGTGCATGGGCGCCTGCCCAAGATCGACGAGGCCGAGGCCATCGCCGTGCACCCGCGGCACAGCTTCGGCTTCGGTGTCATCCTGCACACGATGTTTGCGCGCTATTGGGAGCGCGCGCTCGTCGGCTTCGCGCTGATGGTGGCGCAAGCCTTCCTCTACAACGCGATCTTCTTCACCTATGCGCTCGTGCTCACCCGCTTCTACAAGGTGGCCGCCGGCGCGACCGGGCTCTATCTCCTGCCCTTCGCGGTGGGCAACGTCCTCGGCGTGCTCGTCCTCGGCCATTTCTTCGACACGCTCGGCCGCCGCCGCATGATCGCCGCGACCTACGGCCTGTCGGCGGCGCTCTTGCTTCTGACGGGCTGGCTGTTCGCCGCCGATTCCTTGACGGTCGTCACGCTCACGGCGCTTTGGACGGCGATCTTCTTCATCGCCTCGCCGGCCGCCAGTTCCGCCTACCTCACCGTGTCGGAGATCTTCCCGCTCGAAACGCGCGGGCTGGCGATCGCGGTGTTCGTCGCGCTCGGGACCGGCGCCGGCGGCGTCGCCGCGCCCTGGCTGTTCGGCACGCTGATCGGGACCGGATCGCGTCTCAACGTCTTTTACGGCTATGCGGCGGCGGCCGCCTTGATGCTGGCTGCCGCCGCCATCGAAGTGATCTGGGGCGTCGCCGCCGAGCGGCAGTCGCTGGAGAAGATCGCCGAGCCCCTGTCGGCACGCGCGCACGTGCCGTGAATCATTGACCTTCGCGCCGGTATCTGGCATTGCCGCGCCTCTTAACCGGCCTCACCAATAACAGTACGCATGTCATCAAGACCTTTTCGCCTCGGTCGCTCACTCACCGGCCTCGGCCTCTTTGCGACAAAGCCGATCAAGAAGCGGGCCCGCATTGCCGAGTACAAGGGGCCCCTGCTCGACCTCAAGGCGGCGGAGAAGGCGGAAAACAGCGGCAATCGTTACCTGTTCGAGGTCAACAGCCGCTGGACCATCGACGGCAAGGGCCGCAAGAACATCGCCCGCTACTTCAACCACTCCTGCGGGCCGAACTGCGACTCCTCGATCCAGGGCAAGCGCGTGTTCATCTACACGCTGCGCGCGATCAAGCCGGGCGAGGAACTGACCTACAATTACGGCAGCGACTACCTCAAGAACGTCATCGGCAAGTCGAACTGCAAGTGCGTGCGTTGCCGCCGGCGCCGCGCCAAGCGCGCGCGCGAATTGCGGGCCAAGCGCGCCCGCCGGGCTGCCCGATGACGATGGCGGCGCCGGAGAAGCCCTTTCGCGTCGGCCGCTCTGCGACCGGCCTCGGCCTCTTCGCCGCCACTCCCATCATGAAGAATTCGGACATCGTCGAATACACCGGCCCGCGCATCCCGACGAAGGAGGCGCAGGCGCTCGACCGCCGCCGCGCCAACAAGTACCTGTTCGAGATCGACCGCCGCTGGACCATTGACGGTTCGCCGCGCGGCAATGTCGCCCGCTACGTCAACCACGCCTGCGATCCCAACGCGGAAGCCGTGCTGAGTCGTGGCCGCATGATGTTTCGCGCCGTGAAAAATATTGCGGCCGGCGCGGAGATCACCATCGACTACGGCGACGAGCACGTGGCGCTCTATTTCAAGCACGGCTGCCGCTGCGCGAGCTGCGGCCCGCGCTGACGCCGCGCCGCCATGCGGCCGCGCATCTGCCATTGCCTGCGTCGGCCGTGTTAGGCAAAGGCGCCACACAAACCGCCTTGCCCCCGTGACCGCCGAAACCTCATCTCTCAGCCGATCGCGTACCGACCGCGTGCCACTCGGCATTCTCTATATGCTCGGCGCGACGGTGATGTTTGCCGCCTCGAGCGCGATTTCGAAGTGGCAGGTCGGCATCTATTCGTTCGACGAGGTGCTGTTCTTTCGCGCCATTGCCTCGCTCGTCACCATCGCCGTCATCGTCCTGCCCCGCACCGGTCTCATCGTGTTCCGCACTCAGCGGCTTGCCGACCATGCCGGCCGCAGCCTGACGCAGACGGTGGCGCAGAGCTGCATCATCATTGCGTTCGGGCTGATGCCGCTCGGCGGCGCCGTGGCCATCAACTTCGCCGCGCCGCTGATCGCCACTCTGCTGGCGGCGCTGTGGTTGAAGGAGGCGATCGGCCTGGCGCGCGGTGCCGCTCTCATCGCCGGTTTCGCCGGCGTGCTGCTGGTCGCCGCGCCCGGCGCCGACACGTTCCGCATCGGCGCATTGTTCGCGCTCGCCAACGCCGTGCTCTACGGCAGCGTCACCGCCGCCGTGCGCGGCATGACGACGACCGAGTCGGCCGAGACGCTGACCATGTATCAGATGGTGTTCCTCGCGCTGTTCTTTGCGCTGGGCCTGCCATTCTTCGGCTTCGTGTGGCCGACCAATGCCGACCTCGGCGCGTTGGTCGCCAACGGCGTCGTCAATGCGATCGGGCAGTACTGGTGGACACGCGCGCTGACGATGGCGCCGCCGGCCGCCGTGGGACCGTTCAACTACTTTTCGTTGGTCTGGGCACTCCTGCTCGGCTTCCTGTTCTGGGGCGAGGTCCCAACGCTGACGCTGGTCACCGGTTCGGCGGTCGTCGTCGGCTCGGGCTTGTTCCTGCTGCTGCACGAGAGCGGCAAGAAGCGGCGCGCCCGCCGCATCGCATTGCAAGAAGGAGAACAACAATGACGCTGAACATCCGCCGCGTGGTCACCGGACATGACGCACAAGGGCGCTCGACAGTGCTGATCGACGAGCAGGTGACCAACCAGCACTCACCGCGGCCGGGCGCGACCTACAGCGTCATCTGGTCGACCGAGGAACTGCCGGCGAACAATGACGGCAGCGTCGATCCGTCGAACAAGAAAATCCCGACCGCGATCGCCGAGGGCAGCGTGTTCCGCGTCGTCTCGTTCGGCCCCGGCGTGGCGCCGCGCAACCACCGCACCGATTCGATCGACTACGCCGTCGTCATCTCCGGCGAGATCGACATGGTGATGGAGACCGGCACCGTCCGGCTGAAAGCCGGCGACGTCATGGTCCAGCGCGGCACCATCCACGACTGGGTCAACAACGGCACGGTCCCATGCGTCATCGCCTTCTCGCTGATCGGCGCGAAGCCGGTCGCCGCGCCCGACGGCAAGGCGCTCAAGGCGCAAGGGTAAGCGCTACCGGTCGAGTTCCGGGTAGCAGCGGAAGATGCCGCTCTCGTTGAACGGGATGCGCCGCTCCGACGCCAGATAGGCCTTGATGCGCGGCCGCTTCATAACCCGGCCGTGGATGTCGACGAGGCCCGGCACCTTCTTTTCGATGCGCGCCGCGCCCTTCGGGAAGGCGTAGCGCATGCCCTCGATGAGTTGGAAGATCGACAGGTCGACATAGCTGAAGCGGCGGCCAATGAGCCACGGCCCGCCGCTGCGCTTCAGGACGGTCTCGAAGTAGCCGAGATATTTCGGCGCGCGCTCGCCGAGGAAACCCTCGGCGTAACGCTTCGATTCTTCCTTCTGGTCTTCGTAATAGAGCCCGGCGCCGACAGGATGATGCGTGTCGTGCACCTCCTTCACGAAGTCGGTCACGGTGAGCTGCAACTGATGCAGCCACAAACGGTCGGCTTCGCTCTTCGGCGCCAGTTTCAGCCTCGGGCCGAGATAGAACAGGATTTCCGCGGCCTGCGCGATGACGAGCTTGCCCGCCTTCAGGAAGGGCGGCGCATAAGGCGGCCGCTTCTCGCGCGGGCCCCGCATCATCGCCATCATGCGGTCCATGCCGCCGGACGCACGCGCGACGTCGTCGTAGTCGGCCCCGGCGTCCTCGAGCGCCAGCCGGACGAATTCGCCGCGGCCCTGGATCTCCGGCCAGTAGAAGAGCTGGTAACGCATGCGGGCACCTCCGGTTCGGTGCCGCGACTATATCAGCCTGAGACGAGCCGCACGTGGCCGTCGGGGCCATTGGCCCGGCCGTCGACGACGCGGTTCCGCCCCGCGGCCTTGGCCTCGTAGAGGCGCTTGTCGGCGATCTCGAACAGCGTGTCGTAATCGGTGTCGTCGCGCGGGCACATCGCGACGCCGATGCTGACGGTGACCGCCTCGCCGGCATGGGTGGCGGCGGCCCCGCCGATGCGGCGACGAACGCGCTCGGCCATGTCCGCAGCCTCGTCCGGCGCGATGTCCTCGGCGATCACCACGAACTCTTCGCCGCCGAAACGGTAGGTGAAATCGGAAACGCGCACCGCCGCCATGATGTCGAGCGTGACGCGCTTGAGCATGCGGTCGCCCGCGGCGTGGCCGAACCGGTCGTTGAACGACTTGAAGTGGTCGATGTCGACGAGCAGCAGCGCCAGCGGTCGCCCCGCCGCGGCAGCATGCTCGACCGAGCGGCGGCCATGCGCCTCGAGCGAATGCCGGTCGAGAGCGCCGGTGAGCGCGTCGCAGCCGGTGCGCGCCAAGAGGTCCTCGTAGCGTTCGCGATAAGTGAGGAAGTCGAACACGTCTGCGATCCGCGGCGCGGCGCGGCCACGCGTCAAAGGTCGCTCAAAGCGTTGCAGGTAGACCGCGGCCATGACGCTGTAGAGCGCCACCGCACCCATCTTCGCCGCCCAGCCGCCGACGAGCATCGGCAGGCCCGCCCCGGTCAGCGTGTTGAGCCCGACGAAGAAGGCCAGTTGATCGAAGCTCAGAACCAGCGCGCCGGCGACCGCCACCCGCGGCAGGATGCGGTCGCCGAACCATGCGCGCGTCCGCTCGTAGAGCAGGATGATTATGATGCAGTCGAAGAACAGAATTGCCGTTCCCCACACCATCAAGGCGCCCATCTGGTCGACGAAGCCGTAATCGGCGACGTAACCGGGGGCGCCAGAGTGATGGCGCATGACAAAGCCGAGCGCAAACAGCAGCACGTTGCCGAACAGGAGGCCGTAGATCGGCTGGCGCACCACCACCGCGTCCTCGCGGATGTAGAGAAGAAGCAGCATCATCAGCTTGCCGGTGAACAGCACCGTCGAGCCCGGCGACGCCACGATGCCGAACGGCAGCGGCACATAGAGCGTGCTGGCCAGATAGGTTTCGAGAAAGTGCATGACGCCGAGAGCGCAGAAGAAGGCGCCGAGGCCGATGCGTTTGCGGGCGCGCAGCAGCGC
>DASTGR010000175.1:0-2729 GCA_035718885.1 Pseudolabrys sp.
GTTCGAGGGCCTGCCGCTCAGCGAAGGTGAGATCCAGGCATTCCTCGACCGCGTGCCCTTCGCGCAAGGCGGCGTGCGGCGGCTCGAGGCGCCGGCGCTGCCCGTGCCGGACAAGCTCGCCGTTGCGATCCAGCCGACCATGTCGACGCAGGGTGGCTTCGGCAACATCCTCAACGAGATCGGCCGCGGCGACACGGAGTTTGCGAGCCGCATCGTCACGACCTCGCCGGACGTCACCGTCTCGACCAATCTCGGGCCGTGGGTCAATCGCCGCGGGCTGTTCGCGCGCGAGAAGATGGCGGACACGTTCAAGAGCGAGGCGATCCCGTCCACGTTCCATTGGGAGTTCTCGCCGGCCGGCCAGCACATCGAGCTCGGCATCGCGGAAGCGAACCTGTTCATCAACCTGTCCGCGCTCGGCCTGTCGCACTCGATCAACGGCGTGCGGCTCCTGCCCGTCGGCACGCTCTACGATCCGTTCATCGCGCGCGGCCTCGATCAGCTCAATTACGCCTGTTATCAGGACGCCCGCTTCATGGTGGTGGCGACGCCGTCCGGCATCACGCTGGCCGGCGAAGGCGGCGCGCACCAATCGATCGCCGAGCCGCTGATCGGCATGACGCAGGACGGCCTCGCCGCGTTCGAGCCGGCCTATGTCGACGAGCTCGCCGTCATCATGCGCTGGGCCTTCGACTACATGCAGAAGAGCGGCGGCGAGATTTCCGAGCACAACTGGCTGCGCGACGAGACCGGCGGCTCGGTCTATCTCAGGCTGTCGACGCGGCCCGTCGAGCAACCGCAGCGGACGATGTCGGACGCGCTGGCGCAGGAGATCGTCGACGGCGCCTACTGGCTCAGGAAGCCTGGGCCGAACGCGCAGATCGTCGTCGTCTACACCGGCGCCATCGCACCGGAAGCGATCGAGGCGGTCGGCCTGATGGCCGAGGACCGCCGCGACGTCGGCCTCATGGCCGTGACCTCCGCTGACCGACTGAACGCCGGCTGGACCGCGGCGCAGCGTGCACGCGAGCGCGGCCTGGTGCACGCCCGCGCGCACATCGAGCGTCTGCTGGACGACGTGCCGCCCGGCTGCGCGCTGGTCACCGTTCTCGACGGCCATCCGGCGACTCTCGCCTGGCTCGGCGCGGTCAACGGCCACCGCACGCGCTCGCTCGGCGTCGAGCATTTCGGCCAGACCGGCACGCTCGCCGATCTTTACCGGCACTACGGCATCGACGCGCAGTCGATCATCGCCGCGGCGCAGGCGATCGCGCCGGGCCGGCCGATAAGGCACCTCAGGGTGATGAGCTAATAGCTGTCATGGCCGGGCTTGTCCCGGCCATCTCGCTTAGGCGGGCACCGTGCGTTCCTGATCGGGATGCGCGGGACAAGCCCGCGCATGACAACCGAGAGGCTAGCGCTTCGCGTCCTCGGCCATCATCGCCGCGCATTTTTCGGCGATCATCATGGTCGGCGAGTTGGTGTTGCCCGAGGTGATCGACGGCATCACCGAGGCATCGGCAATACGCAAACCTTCGACGCCGATAACGCGCAGCCGCGCATCGACCACCGCGCGCACGTCGTCGTCGCGGCCCATGCGCGCGGTGCCGACCGGATGGAAGATCGTGGTGCCGATATTGCCGGCGGCGTGCTCCAGCGCGGCCTCGTCGTCGCCGACCTGCGGTCCCGGCAGATACTCCTCGGGTCGATATTGCGCCAGCGCCGGCTGCGACACGATTTGCCGTGTGACGCGGATCGAATCCGCCGCCACCTGCCGGTCCTCCGGCGTCGCGAGGTAATTCGGGCTGATCGCGGGCGGCGCCGCCGGATCGGCCGACTTCAGGGTCAGCGCGCCGCGGCTGGTCGGCCGGACGTTGGTGACGCTCGCCGTGAAGGCCGGGAACGGGTGCAGCGGCTCGCCGAACTTGTCGAGCGACAAAGGCTGCACGTGATACTGGATGTTGGCGCGGTCCTGCGTCCGGTCCGAACGCGTGAACGCCCCGAGCTGCGACGGCGCCATGGTCAGCGGCCCCCGCCGGCGCAGCAGGTAATCGAGGCCCATCGTCAGCTTGCCGCCAAGAGTCGCATACATTGAATTGAGCGTCTTCACGTTCGAGACCTTGTAGATCGTCCTCAATTGCAAATGGTCGTGCAGGTTCTGCCCGACACCCATCCTGTCGAGCACGAGCGGAATGCCGTGCTGCGACAGATGCGCCGCAGGTCCAACGCCGGACAGCATCAGGATCTGCGGCGAGCCGATGGCGCCCGCCGTCAGCACGATCTCGCCGCGGCACCTGGCGCTGCGCACCTCGCCATTCTGTCGCCAGCGAACGCCCGTGGCGCGCTTGCCGGTGAACTCGATCGCCTCGACCAGGCAGCCCGTCTCCAGTTTCAGGTTCTTCCGATCGAGCACCGGCTTCAGGAATCCGCGCGCTGCCGACCAACGCCGCCCGCGCCGCTGATTGACGTGGAAATAGCAGATGCCTTCATTGTCGCCGGTGTTGAAGTCGCTGACGGCCGGAATGCCGTACTGGACCGCCGCCTGCCGGAACGCCTCCAGGATCTCCCACGAGAGGCGCTGCTCCTCAACGCGCCATTCGCCGCCCTGCCCATGCTCATCGCCGGCAATGAAATGGTCGACGTGCTTGCGGAAGAACGGCCGCACGTCGTCCCATGACCAGCCCGGCAGGCCGAGCTGCCGCCAGTTGTCGTAATCGGCCGACTGGCCG
>DASTGR010000176.1:0-3341 GCA_035718885.1 Pseudolabrys sp.
AAACAAAGATATGACGTTCAGCCGCCGCCGTTTCCTGTCGCTCGCCTCTGCAACCCTGGCTGCGCCGGCCTTGTCGCGCACGGCATTCGCCGCCGACTGGCCGAAGGAGCGCGTGATTCGCGCCATCGTGCCGTTCGGTGCCGGATCGACCGTCGACATCATTGGCCGCATCGTCGCCGACCCGATGTCGCAGGCGCTCGGCCAGACCATCGTGATCGAGAACCGTGGCGGCGCCGGCGGCACGCTCGGCTCGGCCATGGCGGCGCGCGCGGAGCCCGACGGCTACACGGTGCTGATCAACGCCGCCGCGCACACCGGCGCGCCGGCGGTCTACCCGCATCTGACCTACGATCCGTCGGCCGACTTTTCCGGCGTCGCCATGTTCGGCACCGTTCCGAACGTCCTCTGCGTCGCTCCGTCCAAGGGCATCAAGACGATCGAGGATTTCGTCGCCAAGGCCAAGGCGAGCGGTCAGATGACTTATTCGTCGGCCGGCGTCGGCAGCGCCACGCATTGGGGCGCCGAGCGCTTCCGCGTCTCGGCCGGCTTCAAGGGCACGCACGTGCCGTTCCGAGGCGGGCCCGAAGCGCTCACCGAGGTGATGACCGGCCGCGTCGACTGGTGCTGCATCGGCATTGCCTCGTCCATGCCGTTCATCAAGGACGGCCGGCTCCTGCCGCTCGTCGTCACCTCGGCGAAGCGCTCGCCCTCGCTGCCGGACATCCCGACCTCGCTCGAGAAGGGTTACAAGGATAGCGATTACAATTTCTGGAACGGGCTCCTGGTGCCGGCCAAGACGCCGCGGCCGATCATCGACCGCCTCAACGCCGAGGCGACCAAGGCGCTGGCGCTGCCCGACGTGCAGAAGAAGCTCGCCGTGCAGGGCGTCGAGCCATTGCCGATGACGCCGGCCGCAATGGACGCGATGATCAAGAAGGAGATCGCGCTCAACATCCGCATCGCCAAGGAGGCGGGGCTGAAGTTCAACTGAAGTCCGATGCCTTATTCGTTCAAACCACGGGGGCTCTCATGAAGACCACGATGCTCGTTCTGCTGGCTGCGCTGTCCGTCACGACGACCGCCGCGAACGCGGTCACGACCGACGACGTCAAATGGATCAACCAGTGCGTCGCCGACAACAAGGGCGATGCGGCGGCCGCCGTCGTGCTGAAATACTGCACCTGCATGAACAACAAGATGAGCGACAACGAGACCCAGTCGATCACGCAGTGGGAGAAGACCCACGTCGCCGAACGCAAGGCCTGCGACAAGGAAGCAGGCTGGAAGTAGGGCGGGTCGTTGCCCTGGGCGCGGCGTACATAAATGTGCCCTCTCTCCTTGTGGGAGAGGGCATCCGCAGTGCTTCAATCAGAATGAATGGGTGAGGGGGCTCCCCCTCACCCATCAGAATGTTTCGAGATGCTCTCAATGCCCTCTCCCACCAGGGGAGAGGGCACATCGATACGCATGGGCGCTCGTGGCGCCGCCCTCTTGAACAGCCTCACATCCCCGGCAGGCGCGTCACCGCGGCGCGGGCGGTGCCGTCGGCCTCGGCGATGACACGTAATGTCGTCGCGTCGAAGGCGATGCCGGTCAGCCTGACATCGTCGACGCTGGCATCGATGCGCACGCCGTTCTCGTTCTTGCGGAACTCGCCAAGCGCGGCGGCAATCTTGGCTTTCGCATCGGCGGCGAAGGGTTTCAGATCGATCACCGCATTGGCGGCGAGCGCCTGCTCGAGATAGAGCGTGGCCGCGCGCGCCGCCGCGCTCACCAGCGCCGCCTGCGACTCCACCGCCAGCGAGATGTCGGTCAGCCGCAGGATCTGGTTCTTCGGATCGAGCGCCGGCTTGCCCCAGACCAGCACGTCGGCCTCGCCGCCGAAACCGAACCAGCTTTTCTTTTCACGCGCCTTCACGTGCAGGGCGATCAGGACGCGGTCGCCGGCGGCGGCCAGGCTCGCGCGCTTCACCTCGACGTCGACCGGCGCGTTCTTGTCCTCCGGGAAGTGCCGGCCCTTGAGCTGCGCTTCGAGGATCTTGTTGATCTCTGTGAAAGGCACGTCGATCGGCATGCCGACCGCGAGCTTGCCGTCCTGCATCGGCGGCACGAGCTCGAGCTGTGCCGGGAACGGGCAGGTGGGCGTCGTCGCCTGCGGCGAGATCCGCGTCTCCGCCTGAACGCCGATGGTCAGCGTGACGTTGCGGGCGTCGACCTGCGGCTGCGCCGCCGCGGCGCGCACCGGGCGCATTTCGAGAAAGAGCTTCGGCAGGCCCGTGTCGCCGCCGCCGAGCGGGATCGAGCGGCACATCTTGGCCCACTGCTCGCGGGCGGCGTGCTCGATGACCGGATCGTTGCGCAGGCGCTGCTCGAGCGCGGCGACCTGCTCGCTGACCGCCTTGTCGATCAGCGGCCGCGCCTCGTTCGTCACGTTGACCTTGATGCCGGCGAGATTGAGCGCGCTGTCGCCGAGGCCGAGCGTTGCCGTGAGGTTCGGCTCGAGCCGCCAGTTCGCCTTCAAGGCCGGCTTCGATTTGATCACGACCTCGCCGCGCACCTGCGCGTTCTGGTTCAGCACCTGCCCGGTGATGTTGCCCAGTTGCTTGCCGATCGACTGGTCGATGAGGCCGGCGAGGGAGTTGGTGAGATTGCCGGCCTGCGTCGCGAGCTGGCCGGTGATCTGGAGCGAGCCGGTGATCGGCGTGTTAACGGTGAGCTCGTTCGCCGCGCCGTTCACGGTCATGGAGCCGCGCGACAGCGTGATGCCGATGTCCGCCTTGGACAGCAGTTTGCTCACCGGATTGGAGTTCTTGCCGGAGAACTCGCGCGGCGCGGCGTTGTCCAGGCTGGCGCGGATGGCGACGAGCGACACGGCGACCGGCGCGATCACGTAGGACGTGCGCGTGACCGGCGGGAGCGGCGGCGGCTTCGGCAGCTTGGCGAGCGCTTCGCGCGCGCCGTTGTCCGCCGGCAGGAAGCGGTCGAGCGTCCACAAGGTCGCGGCGAAGAAGCCGCCGCCGATCACCACGGCGGCGAGCGCGATGCGAAAGGCGCGGGACCGGCCGAACAGGCGCACAGGCGCGGTCGCGTAATAGACGAGGTCCTCGGTGCGGCGCGGCATGGGGACTCCCCCGCGTGATTCGTCCCGCGGACGAATCTAGTGGCCGCCGCCGCGCGAGGGAACCCGCCTCCTATCGCGCCTATTTCACCGACAGGCCGAGGGTCTTCACCATGCGGCCCCATTTGTCGATCTCGCCGGTGAACATGGCCTGCGCCTGCGGCTGCGGCAGGGTGAGCGTATCGAAGCCGATGCCGGTCAGGCGCTGCTGCACCGTGTCGCT
>DASTGR010000177.1:0-14602 GCA_035718885.1 Pseudolabrys sp.
ATCCGCTCGCCGCGGCCGCCGAGAAACGGGGCACCTGGCTGCTCGCGGTGCAGGGCGCGGACGCCTATGTCTCCGCCGCCTGGTATGCGAGCGCCGATCAGGTGCCGACCTGGCTCTACGAGACCGTCCATCTGTCGGGCCCGGTCGCGGTGGTGCCGGCCGAGCACGCGCGTGTTCATCTCGACGCGCTCACGGCGCGGTTCGAGCAGGGGATCGGCGATCCGTGGACGACGGACAAGGTCGCGCTGGCAAAGCTCGAGCAACTAATGCGCGCCATCGTCGTCATCGAGATGCTGGTCGAAGACATCGAGGGCAAGTTCAAGCTCAACCAGCACAAGAACGACGCCGACCATGTCGCGATCGCGTCGCAGCTTTTGGCTCAAGCCGATCCGGCGGCGCAGACGATCGCCGCGCGCATGGTCGCGCTGCGGCCGCAATTGATGTACCAGAACCAGGCGGGCGCGCCGCAAGCCGCGCTCGCCGACAGTGGAGACATGTGATGGCCTCGAAGGCGAAGGTCGGCGTCCTCGGCGCCTCCGGGTACACCGGTTCCGAACTGGTGCGGCTGCTGCTGCGCCATCCGAAGGTCGAGATCGCGCTGCTGACGGCCGAGCGGTCGGCCGGCAAGAAGATGCGCGACGTGTTCCCGCAGTTCTCGCCGTACGACCTGCCGACTTTGGTCGCGCTCGATGGCCTCGACTGGGTCGGAGCGGGGCTCGACGTCGCCTTCTGCGCGCTGCCGCATGCGACGACGCAGAAGGTGATCAAGGGCCTGCTGGCGGCGGCGCCGTCGACCAAGGTCGTCGACCTGTCGGCCGACTTCCGGCTGGCCGACACGGCCGCCTATGCCAAATGGTACGGCCACGAGCACCATGCGCCGGAGCTCCAGACGCAGGCGGTCTACGGCCTCGTCGAAATCCACCGGCGGCAACTTCGGCACGCGCATCTCGTCGCCAATCCGGGCTGCTACACGACCTGCGCGGAGCTGCCGCTGATCCCGCTGATCAAGGCCAAGGCGATCGAGCTCGACGACATCGTCATCGACGCCAAGTCCGGCATGACCGGCGCGGGGCGGGCGGCGAAGGAGGCGATGCTGTTCTCGGAGGTGTCGGAGGGCTTCAACGCCTATGGCGTCGGCCACCACCGGCACATGGCCGAACTCGACCAGGAGTTCTCGGCTGCCGCTGGCAAGGAGGTGATCGTCTCGTTCACGCCGCACCTCGTGCCGATGAACCGGGGCATTCTCTCGACCATCTACGTCAAGGGCCGGCGGGGGAAGACCCCGGAAGAACTTCACGAGATACTTTTAAAGTTCTACGCGAAGGAGCCGTTCGTGCATGTCCTGCCGTTCGGCGAGACGCCGCACACAAGGCACGTGCGCGGCTCGAACATGACCTTTATCGGTGTGGCGAAAGACCGGCAGCCGGGGCGGGCGATCGTCATTGCGGCGCTCGATAATCTGGTGAAAGGCGCCTCCGGTCAGGCGATCCAGAACATGAACCTGATCATGGGCTGGCCCGAGCCGACCGGAATCGATCAGGTCGCGCTGTTTCCGTGAATCGCGGACTGCATTAGCCTTGTCCTTCCGGGGGCGTTCCGGAAGGACGAGGCTCCATGTTCGAGGTCCAGAACCAGCCGCCGCCGCTCGAGGACTACAACCTCCTGCAAACCGACGCCGCGCTGCGCGAGGCGGTGCGGCGCGAGGGTGCCGACTGGGCCGAGAGCCGGCTCAATGCGCTCGGCAGCGAACTCGGCCTTCCCGAGACAATCGCGCTCGGCTTTGCCGCCAACCGCAATCCGCCGCAGCTCAAAGCCTTCGACCGCTACGGCCACCGCATCGACGAGATCGAGTTCCACCCGGCCTGGCACGCGCTGCTGACGCTGGCGCTCAAAGCCGGCCTGCATTCCTCGCCCTGGGCCGACCCGAAGCCGGGCGCGCATGTCGCGCGCGCAGCGGGCTGCTACATGCTCGGCCAGATCGAAGCGGGCGCGCTCTGTCCGCTCGCCATGACCTACGGCTCCGTACCGACGCTGATGCAGAACCGCGACATCGCCAAGGAATGGCTGCCGCGCATCTATTCGCATTATTACGACCCGCATTTCCGCCCGGCGCGCGAGAAGACCTCGGCGCTTATCGGCATGGGCATGACCGAGAACCAGGGCGGCTCGGATCTGCGCACCAATACGACGCGCGCCGAACCGTCCGCCGATGGCGGCTACCGCCTCTTCGGCCACAAATGGTTCATGTCGGCGCCGATGTGCGACGCCTTTCTTGTGCTGGCGCAGGCGCCGGGGGGCTTAACCTGTTTCCTGCTGCCGCGCTGGGCGCCGGATGGCGCGCGCAACGCCATTGACATCAACCGCCTCAAGGACAAGCTCGGCAACAAGTCGAACGCCTCGAGCGAAGTGGAATTTGCCGGCGCTTACGCGCAGCGCGTCGGCGAGGAGGGGCGCGGCATCCCGACCATCATCGAGATGGGCAACTACACGCGGCTCGACTGCGCCATCGGCTCGTCGTCGTTGATGCGCGGCGCGTTGGCGCAGGCGATCCACCACGCCATGCATCGAACGGCCTTCCAGAAAAAGCTCGTCGACCAGGCGCTGATGACCAGCGTGCTCGCCGATCTCGCGCTCGAAGTCGAGGCCGCGGCGGCGCTCACCTTCCGTCTCGCGCGCGCCTATGACGAGGACGACGAGGCGGCGGTCGCCTTCCGCCGCGTCGTCACGCCGGCGGCGAAATTCTGGATCTGCAAACGCGCCATGGCCGTCGCCGGCGAGGCGATGGAGGTGCTCGGCGGCGCGGGCTACATCGAGGAGAGCGTGATGCCGCGGCTCTACCGCGAGGCGCCGGTCAATTCGATCTGGGAAGGCTCAGGCAACGTCATGTGCCTGGACGTGCTACGCGCGCTCGACCGCACCAAGGGCGCGGCCGAGGTGCTGGCGGCCGAGCTCGATGTTGGGGGCGACGCCCGCGTGCGGCCGTTCCTCGACCGCCTGTCGGAGCGGCTCGCCGCGCCCGACCGCCGCGACGAAGCGCAGGCGCGCGCGCTGGTGCGCGACTTGGTGCTGGCCTTGCAAGCGGTGCTGCTCGTCAAGCACGCGCCCGCCGAAGTGGCCGACGCTTTCTGCGCGTCGCGGCTCGAAGCGGGGGCGGGAGCCGCCTTCGGGCTGTTGCCGCGCGGGACCGACACGCGCGCCATCGTCGCGCGCGCGGCGCCCGTCTTCTAGAAGGCGCGCTCGAGCCCGAACGTCACGCCCTGGAACAGGACGTTAGACCCGGTGTCGACGCCGAGCGCCGTCACCACGCCGGTCGCGCTGGTATGGGTCTGGTCGATTTGCGCCGGCGCGAGCGCAACGCGGCCGAGCCACAAGGCTTCGTAGCCGGCCTTCAGCGTCAGTCCCATGCCGAGCCGGTATTTCAACTGCACGCCGGCTTCGCCGACGAAGGCGGCGCGGTTCGTGGCCGCCGAGGCCGGGTGGACGACTTTTTGCAGGCTAACGCCGGCCTGTTGCGTGGCGTTGTTGTCGTAGAGGCCGGCCTTGAGCAACCCGATGAGCGAAAGACGGTCAAACTCAATCAGCGTTCCTTCCGCTCCGATTTGAAGGCCGTAAAGGTTGTTCGTCGTGCTGGTCGTCCAGAACGGCGGATAGTCGCCGGCCGTGCCGCCCGCGGTGATGTGGAAGATGTCGCAGGTCGGGCAGGTCTGCTTCCACGTCGGCGCGGTCTGGTCCGCCGGCGTCAGCGTGCCGACCAGCCGGTCGTTGAATTGCACCCAGCGGACTCCGGCCAGCACGGTGACGCGGCGCGAGAGAACGCGGCGCGCATTGATCTCGGCGCTGTAGAGATTGCTCGAACTGGTCCAGCTCATGCCCTGGTAGGCGAAGTCCTGCGTCTGCCAGAACGCGCCCGGCGCCCGCATCACCAGCCAGTCGGCGGGGTTGTCGGGCCCGGTAGTGTTGCTCGCGCTCGCGGTCGACGTGTTGAAATAGGACGCCTCGACGCTCCAGCCGGCGTCGTACCGGTAGGTGAGGCTCACCTTCGGGCCCGCCGCGAAGCCCTGGTGAAGCTGGTTGCTGTTGAAGGCCTCGGGGCCAGAGGTCGTGAAGGTCGCGTTGAAGGGCACCGTCCCCGGCACCCGTTCGACCAGCGTGCGGCTGGTGCCGGCGGTTCGCTGCAAGGCGATGGCCTCGATGGACAATGTCCATCGCGGCGCGGGGTCGGGCGACCCGGCTGACGCTGACGTCCCCGCGACGCAAGCCAGCACCAAAGCAAAATGAACTCTCACAGGTCCACCCGTCGGCGACGCCGCAGGATAGCGACGTGGCCGCGCCGGACGGTGGTGTGAATGTCCGGAGGTTGGGCGAAGTTAGCGGCGCATCGCTGATGCGCTGCGCCCGGGAGCCTAGCCCGGGTGCCCGCTGAAGATCGCCACGGCCAGCACGACCTGCGCCGCGAAGCCGGCGGCAAAGCAGAGCGTGCGCAGCACCGGAATGCCGAACGTGTAGACGATGACGTGCGCGAGCCGCGCCCAGAAATACACCGCGCAGGCGATCACGGTGGCCGGCGTCGAAATCCCCATCGTGTCGAGGACCAGCACCAGCACGGCGAACACGACCAGGTTCTCGACCGCATTGGTGTGCGCGAAATAGAGCCGCTGCGCCCAGGGCGACTGCGGCGGATCGCTGCGCGAGGGATTGGCCATCGCCCCCATGAGCCCGCGCACCAGGATGCGGTCGAGGATGTAGGGCACCCACAGGAGGCCGGTAAGCGCAGCCGTCAGCGTCAGCCACAAGAGTTCTTTGGTCAGCATGGCACTCTTCTCTCCGGCGCTTTTTCCGAGGGTGCAAGGATAGAAGAAGTCTTGGGCGTTGTCGCGGGGTCAAGCTTGCGCCGCGCCCGGGCCTTGGGCTACGCGACAGGGCGAGGGAGCTTGAGACGCATGGCCGACACGCCGCTCGATACGGGGCTGTTCCGCAGGGTGATGGGGCGCTTCGCCACGGGCGTGACCGTGATCACGGCGGAGGCCGAAGGCGGCGTGCGCGGCATGACGGCCAACGCCTTCATGTCGGGCTCGCTCTCGCCGCCGCTGTGCATCATCTCGGTCGCCAAGAAGGCGAAGCTGCACGGAGTCATGACCGCGGGGCATGTGTTCGGCGTCAGCATGCTGGCGCAGGGCCAGGAAGCAATCAGCCGCCACTTCGCCGGTCAGGCGCCGGCCGATCCCGAAGTCCTGTTCGAGCACATGCACGGCGTGCCGGTGCTCGCCAATGTCTGTGCCGCGCTCGCCGCCACGATCGAGGCGCGCCACGACTGCGGCGACCACACGATCTTCGTCGGTCGTGTCATCGGCCTGCGCGACGACGAGCGTCCGCCGCTCGTCTTCCATGGCGGCAAATACGCGACGCTGCACTACAAGACGACGAAGGCGCCGGAAGCGGCGATCGACTTCTGGGAACTGGACCACGACGCGAACTGGTGATGCCTCTTATCCCCCCGCTTGCGGGGGAGGGTGGCGAGCATTTGCGAGCCGGGTGAGGGAATTTCAATTTGGCAAGTGATCTTGCCAGGTGACCCCACCCCCGGCGCGTGCCGCGCCGGACCCTCCCCTTTCAGGGGAGGGATAAGGAAGATCACGTCCAGCTTCTCATTTTGACGTAGGAGCCCGGCGCGTCCTCGAGGGCTTTGAGCTTGCCGCCGCCGATCTCGCGCGCCGGCACGCGCGCGTCGTCCTGCGCGACGAGCCATTTCACCCAGTCGGGCCACCACGAGCCCGGATGCTCCGTCGCTTTCGCCACCCAGGCGTCGACGTCTGTGCCTTCCGGCTTGCCGCCGGTCCAGTACTGATATTTCGGCTTGCCGGGCGGATTGACGACGCCGGCGATGTGGCCTGAGCCGGCGAGGACGTAGCGCACTTCGCCGCCGAACAGGCGCGAGCCGTACAGCACCGACTTCGCCGGCGCGATGTGGTCCTCGCGCGTCGCGAGATTGTAGACCGGTACTTTCACTTTCTTGAGGTCGAGCTTCACGCCTGCGACTTCCATCTCGCCCTTGGCCAGCCGGTTTTCCAGATAGCAATTGCGCAGGTAGAAGGAATGGTTCGCCGCCGGCATGCGCGTCGCGTCCGAATTCCAGTACAGGATATCGAACGGGTACGGCTTCTTGCCGCGCATGTAGTTGTTGACGATGTAGGGCCAGACGAGATCGTTGGCGCGCAGCATGTTGAACGCGGTCGCCATGCGCGAGGCTTCGAGATAGCCCTGTTCCTGCATATGCGCTTCGAGATTTTTGATGCGCGCCTCGTCGACGAAGACCGCGAGATCCCCGGCATAGGTGAAGTCGACCTGCGCCGTGAACAAAGTCGTCGAGGCGACGCGGTCCTGTTTCTTGGCGGCGAGCCAGGCGAGCGTGATCGCGAGCAGGGTGCCGCCGACGCAGTACCCGATCGTGTGCATCTTCTTCTCGCCGGTCGCTTCCGTCACCTTGTCCATCGCGGTGATGACGCCTTCGCGCATGTAGGCGTCGAAGCTCTTGTCGGCGAGGTGGATGTCCGGATTGACCCAGGAGATGACGAACACCGTGATGCCCTGGTCGGTGCACCACTTGATGAATGACTTCTCCGGGTTGAGATCGAGGATATAGAACTTGTTGATCCAGGGCGGCACGATCAGCAGCGGGACCTTCAGAACTTCCTTCGTCGTCGCCGTGTACTGGATGAGCTGCATCAGCTCGTTCTGGAACACGACCTTGCCGGGCGTGATGCCGAGATTGCGGCCGACCTCGAAGCCGGACGGGTCGGATTGCCGAATCTTCAGATTGCCTTCGCCGGCGCGGATGTCCTCTTGCAGCATATGCATGCCGCGCACGAGGTTGTCGCCGTTCGAGGCGAGCGTCTCGCGCAGCAATTCGGGATTGGTCAGCACGAAGTTGGACGGCGCCAGCGCCGCCACGATCTGGCGCATGTAGAACTCGGCCTTGAGCCGGGTCTTCGCGTCGATCTCGGCGGTCCGCACCAGCTTCTCCGCCCATTGCGCCGTCAGCAGGTAGAACTGCTTGAGGAAATCGAAGAACTGGTTCTTCGACCACTCAGGATCCGCGAAGCGCTTGTCGCGCGGGTCGGGCGCGATCACGGGCGCGGCATCTTCGCCGTTGAGGCGCCTGCCGGCGCTGGCGACGAGTTCGAGATAGGCGCGTCCGAGACTGCTTTGCAGTTCGAGCGAACGCTGCGGATCGGCCAGCCAGTATTCCGTGACCTGACCGATGGAGCGGATGGCGTCGGCAAGATCGTCTGGCGCGTCCGGCTTGATGCGGCCTTCCTCGCGCGGCTTCATGTAGGCGGCGAGCGCCTTGCCGCCTTCCTCGATGAAGCGGGCGGCGTTGCGGGCCATGGCTTCGTAGTCAACCGAGGTCATTGCCTCGGCGCCGGGCATCGCGCCGGTAAAGGGCATGCCGCCGGGGAAGGCCGCCGGGTTCGGCGTCGCCGTGCCGCCGCTCTTGCCAGTCTTGGCGCTGTCGCTCGCTCGCGTTTCCATTCGCTCGTCCGTCGCCCTCGGGCTTCTGAGTCGGCCCTTGCCGGGTTCAGTCGCAGACCGTCGTGTCAGGCAAATAACGCGCCACGGCCCGGACCGTCCTCCTTGCTGCGGCCATATTAGCCGGATATCCGAATTAAGCTATAATCCATTGAGTCTGCGTCGATTTTGCGTTGCAACGAGGGCTTCCGCGGGTGCTGTTGGCTGGACTGAGACGCTGTTTTCTGGCGGCAGGGCTCGTGGCTCTGACCGCTACCGGCGGCCTTGCGCAGACCATGCTGGAGCGGCTGCCGCCGAGCATGGGCGGGCTTCCGGCCGACGCGCCGGCCGCGCCGAAGACGCCGTATCAATACCCCGCCGTGCACGACATGCCCCCGCCACGGACGGACAAGACCCTGTCCGACGACCAGCAGAGCGACCTCCTCAAGCAGCTCGAAAGCGCCCGCGACCGTCAGGTGCGCAAGTCGGAGCAGGAAAGGGAGGCCGGCGACGACACGCCAAAGCCTGCCGACGTCACCAAAAAGAAGCCTTCCGCAGCCAAAAAGCCCTCGAAACCGGCCGCTCAGGCTGGCGTCAAACCGAACCCGTGATAAAAGCCGGGCCGGGGTCACGCCGGCCGCCTGGAGAGGGCAGCGACGGCCACCTGAAGGTCAGACCGATGGAAGAATTCTACCGCATCCGCCGCCTGCCGCCTTACGTGTTCGAAGAGGTGAACCGGGCCAAGGCCAAGGCACGCAATGCCGGCGCGGACATCATCGATCTCGGCATGGGCAACCCCGATCTGCCGGCCCCGCAGCATGTCATCGACAAGCTGAAGGAGACGCTCGGCAAGCCGCGCACCGACCGCTATTCGTCGTCGCGCGGCATTCCAGGCCTGCGCCGCGCCCAGACCGCCTATTACGAGCGCCGCTTCGGCGTGAAGCTCAATCCCGAGACGCAGGTCGTCGCCACGCTCGGCTCAAAGGAAGGCTTCGCCAACGTCGCGCAGGCGATCACCGCGCCGGGCGACGTCGTCCTCGTGCCCGACCCGAGCTATCCGATCCACGCCTTCGGCTTCCTGATGGCCGGCGGCGTCATCCGCTCGGTCTCCTCGGAGCCGACGCCGGACTTCTTCGTCACGCTCGAGCGCGCGATCCGCCATTCCATCCCGAAGCCGATCGCCGTCGTCGTCTGCTATCCGTCGAATCCGACCGCCTTCACCGCCAGCCTCGACTTCTATCGAGACCTCGTCGCCTTCGCGAAGAAGCACGGCATCTTCATTCTGTCCGACCTCGCTTATGCCGAGGTCTACTTCGACAATGATCCGCCGCCCTCGGTGCTCCAGGTGCCGGGCGCGATCGACGTCACCGTCGAGTTCACCTCGATGTCGAAGACCTTTTCGATGGCCGGCTGGCGCATGGGATTCGCCGTCGGCAATGACCGCATCATCGCTGCGCTCGCGCGCGTGAAGTCCTATCTCGACTACGGCGCCTTCACGCCGGTGCAGGTCGCGGCCGCCGCGGCGCTCAACGGCCCGGAAGATTGCGTCAAGGAGATGCGCGAGACCTATACGCGCCGCCGCGACGTGCTCATCGACTCGTTCTCGCGCGCCGGCTGGGACGTGCCGCCGCCGCGCGCCTCGATGTTCGCGTGGTCGCCGATCCCCGAGCCATTCCGCGAAATGGGCTCGGTCGAGTTCTCCAAGCTGCTGGTCGAGAAGGCCGAAGTGGCGGTGTCGCCCGGCACCGGCTTCGGCGAGCGCGGCGAGGGCTTCGTGCGCATTGCGCTCGTGGAGAACGAGCAGCGCATCCGTCAGGCCGCGCGCAACATCCGCCGCTTCCTCGAGACTGCGCCCGCCCAGCTCCACAACGTGGTGCCGCTCGCCACCCGACGCTAGATTTAAAAATATGTCGCAATCCCTGAAAGTGGGTGTTGCCGGTCTGGGAACCGTCGGCGCCGCCCTCATCGCCCAGATCGTGCGCGAGCGCGATCTGCTCGCCATGCGCTGCGGCGGCCGCCGCATCGAGGTGGTCGCCGTCTCGGCGCGCTCGAAGAACAAGGACCGCGGCGTCGACCTCAGGAAGATGAAATGGTTCGACGATCCGGTCGCGCTCGCGCGTGAGCCGGGCATCGACGTGTTCGTCGAACTGATGGGCGGGGCGGGCGATCCGGCCAAGGCGGCGGTCGAGGCCGCGCTGTCGTCCGGCAAGTCGGTCGTCACCGCCAACAAGGCCTTGCTCGCCAAGCACGGCGTCAGGCTCGCAACGCTCGCCGAGAAGAACGGCGGCGCGCTCAACTTCGAGGCCGCGGTCGCCGGCGCCATCCCGATCGTGCGCACCGTGCGCGAAGAATTTTCCGGCAACGCCATCGAGCGCATCTACGGCATCCTCAACGGCACCTGCAATTACATCCTGACCAGGATGGAGCAGGAGGGGCTCGCTTTCGAGGCGTGCCTGAAGGACGCGCAGCGGCTTGGCTATGCCGAGGCCGATCCGACCTTCGACATTGAGGGCCATGACACGGCGCAGAAGCTCGCCATCCTCGCCAGCCTCGCCTTCGGCACCAAGGCCGACGAGAGCGCGATCTTCGTCGAGGGCATTTCGTCGATCCAGCCGGCCGATATCGCCGCCGCCGACGAGCTCGGCTACCGCGTCAAGCTGCTCGGCGTCGCAGTGAAGACGCCGAAGGGCATCGAGCAGCGCGTGCATCCGACCATGGTGCGCAAGGACTCGGCCATCGCGCAGGTCATGGGCGTCACCAATGCAGTCACCGTCGATCCGAAAGGCGTCAGCCCGATCACCCTGATCGGTCCCGGCGCCGGCGGCATGGCCACCGCCTCATCGGTGCTTTCCGACATTGCCGACGTCGCGCGCGGCATAAGGCTGCCGCCCTTCGGCCGCCCGGTCGAGAAGCTCAACCACGTCTCCAAGGCGCCGATGCAGCGTCACGAGGGCGGCTACTACATCCGCCTTCTGGCGCGCGACAAACCCGGCACTGCCGCGACCATCGCGAAGCGGTTGGCCGAGCAGGAGATTTCGCTGGAGTCGATCGTGCAGCGCCACCCCAAGGGCGCGGCCGAAAGCGAGACGAAATCCGGCGCCGTTCCGGTTATCCTCGTCACCTACGCCACCACCGAGGACGCCGTGCGCAAGGCCCTTGCGGCGGTGGGCAAGGATAGGGTGATCTCGGGCCGGCCGCAGGTGATCCGGATCGAGAAGAACTGACGCGCATTAGAACTTCGAGACGGGATGCGGCGTTGGGAGCCGCATTCCGAGAATTTCCAGAGGGGACTTTCCATGACATCGATTACCGTCCAGGCCGAGCTCGCACTCGAGCGCATCCTCACGCTCGAGATCGTGCGGGTGACCGAGCGGGCGGCGGTATCGTCGGCGCGGCTGCGCGGCCACGGCAAGGACAAGGCTTCCGATCAGGCCGCGGTCGACGCGATGCGACGCGAGCTCAACAAGCTGCCGATCGACGGCACGGTGGTGATCGGCGAAGGCGAGATCGACGAGGCGCCGATGCTGTTCATCGGCGAGCAGGTCGGCACCAAGCAGGGCCCGAAGGTCGACATCGCGGTGGACCCGCTCGAGGGCACGACGCTCTGCGCCAAGAACATGCCGGGCGCCATCGCCACCATCGCCATGGCGAATGGCGGCACGCTCCTGCACGCGCCCGACTGCTACATGGAGAAGATCGCCATCGGCCCCGGCTATCCGAAGGGTACGATCGATCTCGACGCGCCGGCCGACGAGAACATCCTGAGTCTCGCCAAGGCCAAAGGCGTGAAGCCATCGGAGATTACCGCCATCCTGCTCGACCGGCCGCGCCACGCGGACATGATCGCCGCGATCCGCAAGACCGGCGCCGCCGTGGCGCTGATCTCGGACGGCGACGTCGCCGGCGTCATTCATTGCGCGGAGCCTAAGACCGGCATCGACATCTATCTCGGCATCGGCGGCGCGCCGGAGGGCGTGCTTGCGGCGGCGGCGCTGCGCTGCATTGGCGGCCAGATGCAGACGCGGCTCATCATTGACAACGAGGCGTTGCGCGAGCGCACGCTCAAGATGGGCATCAAGGACGCCAAGAAGATCTACGAGATCGAGGACATGGTGCGCGGCGACTGCCTGTTCGCCGCGACCGGCGTCACCACCGGCGCGATGCTCAACGGCGTCAAGTTCGGCAAGGATGTGATCGAGACCGACACCGTGGTGATGCGCTCGGTCACCGGCACGGTGCGCCGGGTGGTCGGCGAGCACCGCGAACTGTCCAAATTCCACCTCGACTGAGAGTGTCCGCGCGGTCAGAGCAAAATATGAAGCGTCTCGTCATCTCGATGCTCCTCGCCGCCGTGCTCGCCGCGCCCGTATCGGCGCAGACACCGTCTGCGCCGCCGCCGGAAGCCATGGCCGCCGCCAAGGACCTTGCCGCTTTGATGGGCGGCGATACGGTTGGGCAGATGAGCGCAGCTCTCACGGCGCAAATCTGGCCGAACATCGAGCAGCAGCTCGGGACCAAGGTCGACGCCGCGACGCTCGCCGAATTGCGCAGCCAGTTCGAGGCCTCGCTGTCGAACTTCACCAAAGAGGTGATGGCGGACTCGCCAGCCGTCTATGCGCGCCACTTCACGGTCGAGGAGCTGCGCGCAATGCTCGCCTTCTACAAGTCGCCGGTCGGGCAGAAGGCGCTCAGCACCATGCCCACCGTGATGACCGAGCTCGGCCAGCAGATGGCGCCGCGCATGCAGGCATTTCAGAACGACCTCCACGCCAAGATGGAGGCGACCCTGAAGAAGCACGGTTACGCCAAGTAGTCTGCCGCCCCGCGCGGACGCTACCCTTGCGAGGCGCTGATTCGCGGACCACATGGCCCGCGTGGGGTAAGTCATGACGGCGCTGCCGCTGCCCAAAATCGAAGTGGACGCCTTTCTCGGCGTGGAGAAGTCCGCGACCGGGCGGATCTGGCGCGACCGTCTCGATGCGCGCGGGCAGGCGCGGGCGCTGACGATTGCGCAGCGTCTCGGCCTGCCGGAATTGCTCGCGCGTGTCATGGCCGGGCGCGGCGTCGAGCCGGAAGAGGCCGAGGCCTTCCTCGATCCGAGCATCCGTCGCCTGATGCCCGATCCGCACACTTTGACCGACATGGAGGTCGCGGCGACGCGCATCGCCGACGCCGTCACGCGCGGCGAGAAGGTTGCGATCTTCGGCGATTACGACGTCGACGGCGCGACCGCGGCGGCGCTTCTGTGCCGCTTCCTGCGCCAGGGCGGGCTCGATCCGATCGTTCACATCCCCGACCGCATCTTCGAAGGTTACGGGCCGAACGCCGACGCCATCCGCTCCTTCCACGAGCGCGGCGCGACGCTGCTCGTCACCGTCGATTGCGGCACCACCAGCCACGCCGTGTTCGAGGAGGCGAAGAAGCTCGGCCTCGACGTCGTCGTGCTCGACCATCACCAGGCCGACGAGGCGCTCCCTTTCGCGCAGGCAATCGTCAATCCGAACCGCGCCGACGATCTCTCCGGCCTCGGCCATCTCGCCGCGGTCGGTCTCGTCTTCCTCACCGTGGTCGCGATCTCGCGCGTGCTGCGCAGCCGCAATTTCTGGAGCGATGCCCGGCCCGAGCCGGACTTGTTGTCGCTGTTGCATCTCGTCGCGCTCGGCACCGTCGCCGACGTCGTGCCGCTGAAAGGCTTGAACCGCGCCTTTGTGTCGAAGGGCTTGATCGCCTTGCGCCGGCGCGAGCATGTCGGCGCCACCGCGCTGATGGACGCGGCGCGCCTGTCCGGTCCGCCGGAGCCGTGGCATCTCGGATTTCTGCTCGGCCCGCGCATCAATGCCGGCGGCCGCATCGGCCGCGCCGATCTCGGCGTCAGCCTGCTGCTCGAAGAGGATCCGATCGAAGCCGCGCGCATCGCCGCCGAGCTCGATCGCCTGAACGGCGAGCGGCAGCAGATCGAACGCGCCACACTCGCCGAGGCGGAAGCCGAAGCGCTCGCCGCGCTCGGCCTCGAGGAGAAAGGCGCCGTCGTCGTCACGGCGGGGCAGGGCTGGCATCCGGGCGTGGTCGGCCTCGTCGCCGCGCGGCTGAAGGAGCGTTACGCGCGGCCCGCCTTCGCCATCGCGCTCGAAGCCGGCGGCACCGGTACCGGCTCGGGCCGCTCGATCCCCGGCGTCGATCTCGGCCGCGCCGTGCGGCAGGCGGTCGCGGACGGGATGCTCCTGAAGGGCGGCGGCCACGCCATGGCCGCGGGCATCACGCTGCGCAAGGACGCGCTCGGCGCCTTCCGCGCCTTCCTCGAGGAGACGCTCGGCGACGCCGTCACCGCATCGCGCCGCGACGCCACATTGAAGATCGACGGCGCGGTCTCGGCCGGCGGCTTCAATCTCGAACTGGCGTCGCTGCTGACGCGCGCGGGCCCTTACGGCGCCGGCCATCCCGAGCCGATGCTGGCGCTGCCGGCGCATCAGCTCGCCTATGCCGATCCGGTCGGCGAGAACCACATCCGGCTTCGCTTCAAGTCCGGCGATGGCAAATTCGTCAACGCCATCGCGTTTCGGGCGGTCGGCCAGCCGCTCGGCAATGCGCTCATCGACAACCGCGGCCGCGCCATGCACGTCGCCGGCAATCTCTCGGTCGACCGCTGGCAGGGCGAGGAGCGCGTGCAGCTCCGCGTCGCCGACGTCGCGCCGGCGACGTGACGGCTACTGCCGGCGCTTGCGCTCGGCCTCGTCCCACGCCGTAAGCGCCTGATAGTCCGGCACGAAGCCGAGGCCCTTCGACGCATCCGAAGACAGCACCGTCTGCGACGTGACGACGTCGACCAGCGCCGGCATGTTCTTCAGCGCGCGCTCGAGCGCGGGCTTGAGCTCCTCGGGCTTCGTCACGCGCTCGCCGTGCAGGCCGAGCGCGCGCGCCATGCCGGCATAGTCGGAGTGCCGGAGCGTCGTGCCGTCGACGCGGCCGCCATAGTTCATCTCCTGGTCGAGCCGCTCGATGTTCCAGGCGGCGTTGTTGGAGACGACGAACAGGCACTTCGCGCCGTGGCGGACCGCGGTGTCGATCTCCATGGCATTGATGCCGAAGGCGCCGTCGC
>DASTGR010000178.1:0-10649 GCA_035718885.1 Pseudolabrys sp.
CGCGACGAGCTCGATGCCGGACTCGTAGTCGTTGCGCTCGACATATTCGGCATAGGCCGCGTCGAGCACGAGCAGCACATGCGCCGGCAGGCCGCGATGCAGGCGCTTGACCTCGTCGAACGGGATGTAGGTCCCGGTCGGATTGTTAGGGTTGGCGAGGAAGACGACCTTGGTCTTCGCCGTCACCGCAGCGAGCAGGTGATCGACGTTCGCGGTGTAATCCGTCTCTGGCGCGACGACGGGCTTGGCGCCCGCGCCGATGGTCGCGATCGGATAGACGAGGAAGCCGTGCGTGGCGTGGATCGCCTCGTCGCCGTCCTTCAGGTAGGCGCGCGCGATCAAATTGAGGATGTCGTCGGAGCCGGCGCCGCAGACGATGCGGGCGGGGTCGAGCCCGAAAGCCGCCCCGATCGCCTCGCGCAAAGCGGTCGCCGCGCCGTCCGGGTAATCTTCGAGGTGCTTGCCGACCTCGTTATAGGCGGCGATCGCCTTCGGGCTCGCGCCCAAGGGCGTCTCGTTCGACGAGAGCTTGAACACCTTGGCGACGCCGGGCGCGCTGCTCTTGCCCGGCACGTAAGGGGAGATGTCGAGCACGCCGGGGCGTGGCTGGGGGCGGGTGGTCATGGTCGATTCCGGAGGTCGGGTCTTGTTCGTCAGGCCTGAACGTCAGGCCTTGGGCGCGGCAACCGTATAGCGCCTTGCGTGGCTGCCGACGAGGGCCGCCGAACGCACCGTGGCGCCGGCCTTGACCAGCGTCTTTTTCACCGCGTCGAGCGACATGTCCTTGGGCAGCGTCACCAGGAGCGCCGCGCCGTCGAAGGCGCGGTCCGGCGCGGCGATGAAATCCGCGTCGGCCGTCAGGGCCTGCGCCGCATGCGCGCCCCAGCCCGAGACCCGCACGCTCCACACGGCGACATCGGTCGCCATGGCGTCGGCGGCGACCCGCGACAGCACGAAGACCGGCAGCGCCGCGGGATGGTCGGGCCGCTCGACGAAAGGCAGGCGCGCGATGATCTTCGGCGCGGTGTCGAATTCGAGCGCGGTCCACCACGCGCCGGCGCCGGCCACTGCGGTTGCCGGGACGAGGCCGAGGTCGCCCTTGGACTGCGACACGGCCTGCACGACGCCGGAGGCGCCCATGTGCGGAACGAAGGGCACCGTGAAGCCAAAATGGAATCGTGCGGAATCGCGCATCAGCGCGTCGCCGGCCGACAGATCGGAGTGCACCGAAAACGGCGACTGGACGTAAGTGAACGTGGCGATGATGACGCGCCAGATGCTCTCGACCGTATCGAGGGGCAGAAGGCCGCGGTGGCGCTCGACCAGCCGGACCATCATTTCCGCCTCGCGCGCCGGCCGGAAGGCTGAGCCGGTTTCCTGGCTCTTCTTGGTCGCGATCAGCCGGCCGATGATCTCGCTGCGCTCGATCAGGAGGCGGTGCATGCCCTCATCGATGCGATCGATCTCCTTGCGCAGCTCGGCAAGGGAGGGGACGTCGGTCGGTTTGGGCGGCGGGGCGGACATGGCCTATTGATAGGTAAGGCGGCCCGCAAAATCAAAGAAAACATCGCCCGGCCAAGAGCCTGGTTGGCGCGGCGCCCGCCGGGGCGGGGCGTCCCCGCCGATCTCCCACGCGCCCGATCCGCGCAAGCCGGTGCGTCACCTTCCGCGCATTGCATGGCGACTCCGCATATCGCGCGCGCCGGATCTCCATGCAATTTGCACGATGCGAATCTGCATATTGGCGGACCATGGTAGCGACACACGGTACTCCATGGCCGAAGAATCGCATCGCCGAAGAATCTTTGGAACGACTCGCGTTTGACTGTTCTTTGTTGCGTGGAACCGGCATCGCGCGCTGGTTTGTCAATTTGTCCGCAATTGGGCAGGCGTGCAGGCGCGACAATAACAACCATCCGCTGTTGTGCTCTCCGTTCTAATCAGTTAAGCAGCAACCACGTTCGTGAGTGTCGGATGTCAAACACATCTGCGGTCTCGCAGATCTGCGCTGTATCGGTTCGATGCAGCCGCACGAAAACACCTTCCGTCAAACGCAAATCCGACACGTTCCGGCCGCGCTTCCCATTTGGAAGTGGCCATCCATCTCGGGGGAGAAACGCTCAATCAGGAAATCAACGAGAGGATTGATCTGATGAGACTTGTAAAATGTGGTGTGACGGTTTTGGCATGTTCGGTCGCGATCGCGGCCAGCAGCGGCGCCGCGTCGGCGCGGACGTCGCATCATCATCGGCATGCGCATGTCGTGCATCATCATGATGTGCAACAGCGTCGCCATCATCGCGCGGCCCGCCGGCCGTCGATGGACGAGAATATGATCGCGGCCATGCCCGGTGCCAACTTCGGCGGCCCGGGGAGCATGCCGATGTATCAGCCGATCGACGGCAGCGCCGGTCCTGCATCCGTGCAGCACGGGCGGCAGGCGCGGCATGCACGCGCTCACATCGCCAGCGAGCCGGCGCCTTCGTTCGGTGGCGGCGGGAGCTCGCTCGTCGCAGAGGCGCGCCGCTATCTCGGCACCAACCCCACCGGCCGCCGCAGCCTCTGGTGCGGCGCATTCATGGACAAGGTGCTGCGCGAGACCGGTCATCGTGGCGGCGGCAACCTCGCCAAGGGCTACCTTCACTACGGGCGCCGCGTGTCGGGTCCGCAGGTCGGAGCTATCGCGGTGATGGGACGCCGCGGCGGCGGTCACGTCGGCGTCGTGTCGGGCGTCGACGCCAACGGCAACCCGATCATCGTGTCGGGCAACCACAACCACACGGTCGCGGAATCCGTTTATCCGCGCAGCCGCATCATCGCCTATGTCGAGCCGAACAGCTGATCGGTGAAGCGTATCGCGCGTCCGCCTTCGGGCGGACGCGCGTCTTCGCTATTAAGGACAGGCGTAAACCATTTCATTGTTAATTCGGATCGTTCGAATCCGACTAAAATTGCCGTGCTAATGCGGGAAGCGCACCGGACCTTTTGCCGGCGCCCAGGGAAGTCCCGCCATGCGTTCACGGACACGGATCGCTTTCGCAGTCGCCATCCTCGCAACATCGTCGATCGTCCCCGCGGCCGCGGTGCCGATGCCGCGTGAGCGCCACCTGCCGGCGCAGCATAAGCCGCAGGCAAAACCGCAGACCAGGCAGCAGCACGCCACCCGCGCCGTATCGACGCGTCCGGCGGCCGAGCCTTCGCTGTTGTCGCAATTGTCGCTGTCGGCGCGCACCAGCTCCGCTACTCCGGCGCTGGTCGCGGAAGCGCGCAAATACATGGGCACCAACCCGACCGACCGTAAACGGCTGTGGTGCGCCACCTTCATGAACCTCGTGCTCGCCAAGCTCGGCTATGCCGGCACCAATTCCGATGCGGCGAAGTCTTTCGCCTATTACGGCCGCCGCATCTCCGAGCCGAAGGTCGGCGCCATCGCCGTTCTCACGCGCGGCAGGCGCGGCGGCCATGTCGGCGTCGTCTCCGGCATCGATCCGAGCGGCAATCCGATCATCATTTCCGGCAATCACAACAGGCTGGTCGGCGAGGCGGTCTATGCGCGCGCGCGGGTGATCGCCTACGTGATGCCGACCGAGCAGGGTGCCGGCACGCGCGTTGCGTCGAGCGGTCCAGTGAGTCTGCCGGCGGCCGATACCGGTCTCGATAGTCCGATCACCGAGCTCATCGCTGCCATCGAAGCCGAGCAGGCGCGCGCCGAAAAGCCGGCCGAGCGCCGCGAGCCGCGCGGTGCAGCGCGACCGGCGCAAGCCGCGCCCCCGCCGGTGCCGCATCGTACGGTTCAGCAGATGCCCGAGCAGCCGCGCCAGGCGCCAAGCGCCTCGCGCGGCGTCGGCAACCCGTTTTCCGAACTGATGGGCACGCTCGAGGGCGGCAAGCGCCGCGCGCTATAGAAGGCGCTCGGCGCGAATTGCATCGCCGTTCCCGACGGCACCGCCGCCGATCACCTCGGCATAGACTCCGCAATCCATGTGGTCGAACGTCCGCATCAAGGTCGGCGGAATCTCCATGTCGCGCTCGCCGGTCTGCGGATCGACATTGGTCGCCGCACAGCGAACGATGCGTTTCACCACTTTCAGCCGCGCAGACCCGGCGGTGATCTCCTGACCCATGAGGTCGAACTCGTGCCAGGCCGGCCAGCCGGCGACGTACAGGTTGGCGCGGAAGCGCAAGGGATCGAGCGGGGCGCCGACGGCAGTCTCGACAGCGGCGACGGATGCGAGGTTGATGATCGAGACGACTTTCTTCGCCACGTCCGAGAACGAGTGGCCATCGCCGGCGAGGACCCGCGGCGGGCCCTTGAGCTCGTCGGCGCAGAAGGCCGCCATGAAGGTCTCGATCGCCCCGCGCCCTTCGGCGGTCCGCAGGTCGCCCCGCGCCACCTCCCGTCCGTCGTGGTCGATCGACAGGGTATGGCTTGTCTCGTCATAATCCGTTTTGAGGGCGGCGAGGCGCTCGTTCCGCATCAGCATCAGGAAGCGCTGCTTGGGGAAGTAGGCCGGATGGGCCGGGTCGAAACCGGTCGGGCCGTTCTCGATGGCATAGGCGCGATCGGCAGGCAGGGTCCCGCCGGCTGACAGCGAGACCCGGGCCATAGGCTGCGGCGACAGGCCCTTAACCGGGTAGCGGTAGATCGACTGGATCGTGCCGTCGGCCATGCTGGTCTTTCGGGGCAGGTCGGAGGGCGAAAAAGCCTCCGTCCCTGACCTATCTCAAGCCGGAAGGCTCTTCAAACCCGCACAAACCTTCCCACATAATGGAACGAGGCGGGCCGCCCTTCTCGGGGACCCGCGGGAAACGGCGCCTTCGGGGCCGAAGGGAGTTAAGACCGATGAATTTCGAGAAATACACCGACCGCGCCCGCGGTTTCGTGCAGTCCGCCCAGTCGCTGGCGATGCGCGAGGGCCACCAGCAGTTCGCACCCGAGCATCTTCTGAAAGTGCTGCTCGACGACCCGGAAGGGTTGGCGGCGGGCCTGATCGACCGCTCCGGCGGCAATTCCCGCCAGGCCTTGCAGCAGACCGAGGCCGCGCTCGCTAAGCGTCCGAAAGTGTCGGGCGGCGGCGCCGGCCAAGTCTATCTCGATCCCGCTCTGGCGCGGGTCTTCGACGCCGCGGAGAAGGCGGGCGAGAAGGCCGGCGACTCGTTCGTGACGGTCGAGCGGCTATTGCTCGGACTGGCGCTGGAGAAAGACAGCGAGGCCGGCAAGATCCTCAAGGCCGCCGGCGTCACCGCGCAGAACCTCAACGCCGCGATCAACGCATTGCGCAAGGGTCGCACGGCGGATTCCGCGTCGGCCGAGAATGCCTATGACGCGCTGAAGAAATACGCGCGCGATCTGACGCAGGTGGCGCGCGACGGCAAGCTCGACCCGGTCATCGGCCGCGACGAGGAGATTCGCCGCACCATCCAGGTGCTGTCGCGCCGGACCAAGAACAATCCCGTGCTGATCGGCGAGCCCGGCGTCGGCAAGACGGCGATCGTCGAGGGCCTGGCGCTGCGCATCGTCAATGGCGACGTGCCGGAGAGCCTGAACGACAAGAAGCTTCTGGCGCTCGACATGGGCGCGCTCATCGCCGGCGCGAAATATCGCGGCGAGTTCGAGGAGCGCCTGAAAGCCGTGCTGAACGAAGTGACCGCGGCCGAAGGCGGCATCATCCTGTTCATCGATGAAATGCACACGCTGGTCGGCGCCGGCAAGGCCGACGGCGCGATGGACGCGTCGAACCTTTTGAAGCCCGCGCTGGCGCGCGGTGAATTGCACTGCATCGGCGCAACCACGCTCGACGAGTACAAGAAGCATGTCGAGAAGGATGCGGCCTTGGCGCGGCGCTTCCAGCCGGTGTTCGTCTCCGAGCCGTCGGTCGAGGACACGATCTCGATCCTGCGCGGCCTCAAGGACAAGTATGAGCAGCACCATGGCGTGCGCATCGCCGACTCGGCGATCGTCGCCGCGGCGACCCTGTCGAACCGCTACATCACCGACCGCTTTCTGCCCGACAAGGCCATCGACCTCGTCGACGAGGCTTCGGCGCGGCTGAAGATGCAGGTCGATTCAAAGCCGGAAGAGCTCGACTCGATCGACCGCGAGATCGTGCGCCGCAAGATCGAGCAGGAGGCGCTGAAGAAGGAGAGCGATCCCGGCTCGAAGGACCGGCTCAAGAACCTCGAGACGGAGCTTGTCGACCTCGAGAAGAAGTCAGCCGATCTCACCAGCCGCTGGAAGGCGGAAAAGGAAAAGCTCGGCTCGGCGACCGAACTGAAGAAGCAGCTCGACGACGCGCGCAACGAACTCGCCAGCGCCCAGCGCAAGGGCGAGTACCAGAAGGCGGGCGAACTTGCCTACGGTCGCATCCCCGACCTCGAGAAGAAGCTGAAAGCCGTCGAGGAGACCGAAGGCCGCACCGCGATGGTCGAGGAGACCGTTACCGCCGACCATGTCGCGCAGGTCGTCTCGCGCTGGACCGGCGTGCCGGTCGACAAGATGCTCGAGGGCGAGAAGGAAAAGCTCTTGCGCATGGAGGACGAGCTCGCGCGGCGGGTCGTCGGCCAGGCGGAGGCGGTCAAGGCCGTCTCGACCGCGGTGCGCCGCGCGCGCGCCGGATTGCAGGATCCGAACCGGCCGATCGGCTCGTTCATGTTCCTGGGGCCGACCGGTGTCGGCAAGACCGAGCTGACCAAGGCGCTCGCCGAATATCTGTTCGACGACGAGACGGCGCTCGTGCGCATCGACATGTCCGAGTACATGGAGAAGCACGCGGTCGCGCGGCTGATCGGCGCGCCTCCGGGCTATGTCGGCTACGAGGAGGGCGGCGCGCTCACCGAAGCGGTGCGGCGCCGGCCCTATCAGGTCGTGCTGTTCGACGAGATCGAGAAGGCGCATCCGGACGTGTTCAACGTCCTGTTGCAGGTGCTCGACGACGGGCGGCTGACGGACGGGCAGGGCCACACGGTCGACTTCCGCAACACGCTGATCATCATGACCTCGAACCTCGGCGCCGATTACCTGGTGAACCAGCCGGAAGGCCAGGACACCGATGCCGTGCGCGATCAGGTTATGGGCGTGGTGCGCTCGGCGTTCCGGCCCGAATTCCTGAATCGCGTCGACGAGATCATCCTCTTCCACCGCCTCAAGCGGACGGAGATGGGACGCATCGTCGATATCCAGATGGTGCGGCTCCAGAAGCTCCTGGACGAGCGCAAGATCACGCTCGTGCTCGAGCCCTCGGCGCGCGACTGGCTCGCCGACAAGGGCTGGGACCCGGCCTATGGCGCGCGGCCTTTGAAGCGCGTGATCCAGAAATCGGTGCAGGATCCGCTCGCCGAGATGATCCTCGCCGGCACGGTGAAGGACGGCGAGACGGTCAACGTCTCGGGCGACAAGCTCGGGCTGACCTTCAACGGCAAGATGGCCGCCGCGGCGTAAGTCCGTCACATATCCAAAACTCAAACGCCCCGCGAAAGCGGGGCGTTTTGCATTCGCGGTGTCGTGAAGCCTAGCGCGCCGCGACGCGCGCCGGCTTGCGCGCCATGATGCCGTCGAGGCGGTCGCGCTCCTGATCGAAACTCGCCAGCATCGGGCCGTTCAGTTCGCGCCCGCGCGGCAGCTTGATGCGCATGGGGTCGACGAAGCGCCCGTTGATGCGGATTTCGTAGTGCACGTGCGAGCCGGTCGAGAGCCCGGTCGAGCCGACGAAGCCGATCACCTGGCCCTGGCGCACGCGCTTGCCTTCCTCCATGCCGCGCGCATAGGCGCTCATGTGGCCATAGGCGGTCTCGTAGCCGTTGGTGTGGCGCAGCAGGATGAACTTGCCGTAGCCCGACTCCCAGCCGGCCTTTTCGACGACGCCGTTGCCGGCGGCATAGATCGGCGTGCCGGTCGGCGCCGCCCAGTCGACGCCGGTGTGCATCTTCGTGTAGCCGAGGATCGGATGGCGGCGGATGCCGAAGGCCGAACGCATGATGCCTTCGCCGACCGGCTTGCGGACCAGGAATTTCTTGGCGCTCTTGCCGTTCTCGTCATAGTAGTCGACGAGGCCGTCGTCGGGCGACTGGAAGCGATAGAACTTCTTCACCTCGCCGCCGACCGTGAGCGAGGCGAACAGGACCTCGTTGCGGCTGTCGGACGCCGGCTGCTCGTCCTCGCCGGCATAGAGAACCTCGAACGAGTCGCCCGGCTGCACGCGGCGCTGGAAGTCGACGTCGTACGAATAGATGCGGACGAGGTCCTCGATCACCGGCTTCGGGATCTGGTTGCGCATCGCCGTCTCGTAGATGCTCTGATAGAGGCGGATGCCCGTCCCATCGTCGTCGTCGGGCGCTTGCGCGGTGCCGGCGTTGTCGGCGACATCGGTGTCAACATTGCGCACGTCGACCGGCACATATTTGCCCATGTCCGACAGCGCCACGACGGCGTCGATCGAGGAATCGCCGGCGATGATGACGCGCACCGGCTGAACCTTCTTCGTGCCCGGTACCGGTGACAGCAGCACGCGCAGCTTCTGCCCTTCCTTGAGCGCCGCGTCGCGGCCGCGCGACAGCACCTTGCTGATGGCGTCGATGTCCTCGGCCGAGGCGCCGAGGTCGCGCAGGACTCCGGCGAGCGTATCGCCCTTCTTGGCGATGACGACCTTTTCGTTGAAGGGATTGCCGCCGGTCGTTTCCGCCTTGGTCTTCGGCAGCAGCGTGATGTTCTCGGGTACGATGCGGGCGCCGAAGCCGGCATAGGGGTCGGCCTGCGTTGGGCCGGCGTAAGCGAGCTTGATGCCCATGACGTCGGTCGTCATCGGCACATGTTTCTCGGCCTTCTCGCTCCATTCCGCCGCCTCGCGCACTCGGGTAATGACCTCGTCGTTCGGCGTCACCAGCGAGATCTTCATTTTCGGCAGCATCGGCGACAGGTCGCGCATCGTGAAAGACACTTCCGCGTCCGGCTCGGCCGCGGGCGCGTCTTCCGGCGTCGCGGTCGGATCGGCGTCGGCGAGCATGCGCTGCGGATTGAACGGCGGGATGTTGGCGGAGAGGTCGGTGCCGGCGAGCGCCAGGTTCGCGGCGACGCGGACAAAGGGTCGAACGCGGACGAGCTCGTGATTGCCGGCGCGCGACGTGGTCGAGACGCGGATGACCTGGCGGGCGACGCTCGGCTCCTCGGCGGTCGGCAGGCGATCGGCCTTGCGGGCGCCAAGCTTGTCAGTCGCGGCGCCGAGCGCACCGCGCAGCGCCACTTCGACGCGTTCGGGCAGGGAGGCGAAGGTCGTCTCGCCGTCGAGAGACGTGAACACGGCGCCGCCCATCAGGGCCGCGCCGCACAGCGCGGTGAGGATCGTGCCGGCAAACCATTGGACGGAGATGCGGCGGCGGTCGACGAAACCCGACGTGCCGCCGTCGACCGACAGCGGCGGCTCATTGCCGAGCTCGATCGTGTCGGCCGGCCTCGATCGATGGGCGCCGCGCAGCCTTGTGTGCTCCAACCCGCCGTCCCCTTGCGCGCTCGATCGCCGGTGGCCGCCGGACTTGGCCTTCGCATCCATGAGCCCGCGGAATCGCCCCGAACGATGCCGGGGGCCCGGACCCCAGTCAATCACAGGGGTCGGGGGTCGATTAACGCCGGGTTTTGGAGTGCGGGAAGCCGATCGTCTCCCCGCGGCGAACCACCCTTATGCAGGAGAAGCTAGGACGCCGCGCGAATATGGCTTCTGTGCGGCGCAGCCGCCCTTTTGTCTCGGGGCGCACCCCTTAAGTCCTTGTTTTGACGAAGGGGCGCGCCATATTGGAAGCATCGCTGTACCGGGATTTTCTGTCGCAAAATCTTTGTTTTTCTCGGTTGACACCGGAACGAGCTTCCCCCTATATACGACCCATCGGCGCCGGCCACCGCGTTTCGCCGCGATGACGCGCCTCTGAAGCTCCTCACTGGAACAGTGAAACGCCATCCGACAGTCATCGGATGACGAGCTTCGACGGCCCTTTGGTCACACAAAGGGTGGGGACATTGCTTCGTTCCCGGGCTGTTTGACAAGTGAATATGAAGAAAGAGAAACGCAGGCGGCGGAGTCCTTGCGGACCGTCCCTCGGCTGAAGAAGCAATTCTTCGGTTAGAGAGCGGTCATGGAAGAGACTTCGGCGGTCTGACGTTTCAAGGTACATCGCTGAATGAGCAATCATTCAGTGGGTGGACCTCGTCAAACGTTGTGACTTATGCCGAGATCAAAATCTCATCCAACTTGAGAGTTTGATCCTGGCTCAGAGCGAACGCTGGCGGCAGGCTTAACACATGCAAGTCGAGCGGGCGCAGCAATGCGTCAGCGGCAGACGGGAGAGTAACACGTGGGAACGCGCCCTTCGGTTCGGAATAACTCAGGGAAACTTGAGCTAATACCGGATACGCCCTAACGGGGAAAGATTTATCGCCGAAGGAACGGCCCGCGTCTGATTAGCTAGTTGGTGAGGTAATGGCTCACCAAGGCGACGATCAGTAGCTGGTCTGAGAGGATGGCCAGCCTCACTGGGACTGAGACACGGCCCAGACTCCTACGGGAGGCAGCAGTGGGGAATATTGGACAATGGGCGCAAGCCTGATCCAGCCATGCCGCGTGGATGATGAAGGCCCTAGGGTTGTAAAGTCCTTTTAACGGGGA
>DASTGR010000179.1:0-2768 GCA_035718885.1 Pseudolabrys sp.
TGTGGAATGCCGCAAACCTCGCGGAACGCTTCTTCAGCGGCAAGACGCGCGCGCTGCACGGCACGCATGTCGGCGAAGGCCACCGGCTCTGGAGCACGCTGCCTTATCTGCGGCCGATGGCGACGATCACGCAGGACACGCTCGGCTGGTACGGCTTCGACTCCGACGGCGGCGGCGTCCACGACGTCATCGGCACGCGCTGCGACCCTTACACCAACCGGCTTCTGTCGGGCGGCGACTACCACCACTGCTGCCACTCGAACCTGACGCGCGCGCTCGCAGCGGCGCGCGGGATGGACGTGCGCGATGCGGAATTGCATGTACACGACGTGCTCAACGTGTTCATGTGCACCGGCTTCACCCGCGACACGCACCAGTATTTCATGAAGGCGAGCCCGGTGCGGCCGGGCGACTACATCGAATTCTTCGCCGAGATCGATCTGCTTGGGGCCTTGTCGGCCTGCCCCGGCGGCGACTGCGGCGCGCAACATTCCAGCGACGTCGCGCAGTGCCATCCGCTCAAGGTCGAGATCTTCAAGCCGGCCGCCGGCAGCCTTGCCGGCTGGACGCCGCCCGCACCGAGCGCCTATCCGCGCACGCACGGCGCGTGAGCGGTCGCGCCGGCCCGGGCGTCGTTCACAGTTCGGTCATCGTCGATCCGTAAGTCTGGCCCGTGCAACTTCGCACGATGATCCGGCATTGTCGGACATGTGCAGCGCAATGCCGGGGGCGGCAGGCCACGCAAGGACGTGAAATGCAGCAGGTCCCCGCCAAGCACACGCTCAGCAAAGTCCCCGAAGTCACACTCATCTTCTGGATCATCAAGATTGCCGCGACGACGCTCGGGGAGACCGGCGGCGACTCGGTGACGATGACGCTGAACTGGGGCTATCTCGCCGGCACGCTGCTCTTTCTCGGCGTCCTCATCGCCCTGGTGGCCGCCCAGATTCTGGCCGATAAATTCCATCCGTTCCTGTACTGGGCCACCATCGTCGCCTCGACCACCTTCGGCACGACCATGGCCGACTTCGCCGATCGCTCTCTCGGCATAGGCTATACCGGCGGCACGACGCTTCTCTTTGCGCTTCTCATGGCGACGCTGGCCGTCTGGTACTGGTCGGAAGGCAGCGTGTCCGTGAACACGGTCAGCACGCCGCGCGTCGAGGCGTTCTACTGGGCGGCCATCACGTTTTCGCAGACGCTCGGCACGGCGCTCGGCGACTGGAGCGCCGACACCGGCGGCCTCGGCTATGCCGGCGGCGCCGCGCTCTTTTCGGCTGCGATCGCCATCGTCGCCGCGCTCTACTATTGGACGAACGTGTCGCGCGTGCTGCTGTTCTGGGCCGCCTTCATCCTGACGCGGCCGCTCGGCGCGACGGTCGGCGACTTCCTCGACAAGCCCGTCCATGACGGCGGCCTCGCACTCAGCCGGCCCCTCGCCTCGCTGATCCTCGCGGTGTTCATCGTCGGCTGCGTGGCACTGCTGCCGCAGCGCGCCGGCCGGCATCCGGGCGCGGTCGAAGCCGCTTGACCAAAATAAAAACGGCCGCTCTCGCGAGCGGCCGTTTCGATTCCGCAGAGTAGATCGCTCACTCCGCCGCGATGCGCACTTCCGGCGCCGCCGCCTTGACGTCCGGCGTGACGTGGCTTTCGAACTTGGTGAAGTTCTTCTGGAACATGGCGACCAGCGCCCGCGCCGTCTTGTCGAACTCCGACTTGTCCTTCCAGGTCTTGAAGGGGTTCAGAAGATGCGGCTCGACACCCGGCACCGAGGTCGGCACCGCGAAGCCGAAATAGGGATCGGTGCGGAAGTCGGCGTTCTTGAGCGAGCCGTCGAGCGCCACGGCGACCAGCGTGCGTGTCGCCTTGATCGGCATGCGGCGGCCTTCGCCGTACTTGCCGCCGGTCCAGCCGGAATTCACCAGCCAGACGTCGACCTGGTACTTGTTGATGTAGTCCTTGAGCAGGTCGGCATAGACCGAGGGATGCCGCGGCAGGAACGGCGCGCCGAAGCAGGTCGAGAATTCCGGCTCGACGCCCGTGAGCCCCTTCTCGGTGCCCGCGACCTTGGCCGTGTAGCCGGACAGGAAGTGATACATCGCCTGCTCGGGCGTGAGCTTGGCGATCGGCGGCATGACGCCATAGGCGTCCGCGGTCAGGAAGATGATGTTCTTCGGGTGACCGGCGCGACCCGAACGCGAGGCGTTCGGGATGAAGTCGAGCGGATAGGCCGAGCGGGTGTTCTCGGTCTTCGAGCCGTCGTCATAGTCCGGCACGCGCGTGACCGGATCGTACACGACGTTTTCCAGCACCGCGCCGAAGCGGTTGGTGGCGTCCCAGATCATCGGCTCCGCTTCCTGGCTGAGCTTGATGGTCTTGGCGTAGCAGCCGCCCTCGAAATTGAAGATGCCGTCCGGGCCCCAGCCGTGCTCGTCGTCGCCGATGAGCGTGCGGGTCGGGTCGGCCGACAATGTCGTCTTGCCGGTGCCGGACAGGCCGAAGAACAGCGCGGAGTCGCCGGCGTCGCCGACGGTGGCCGAGCAGTGCATCGGCACGACGTTCTTCGCAGGCAGATAGAAATTGAGCGTGGTGAACACCGACTTCTTCATCTCGCCGGCGTAGGAGCTGCCGCAGATGAGGACGATCTTGCGGGTGAAGTCGATCGCCACCATCGTGTCCGAGCCTTCACGGCCGCCATGGCGCGCGGCCACCGGCTTGAACGACGGCAGGTCGACGATGGTCAGCTCCGGCACGAAGCCGGCAAGTTC
>DASTGR010000180.1:0-2458 GCA_035718885.1 Pseudolabrys sp.
CTCATAGGCCTTAGGCAGCATCTTGGCGCGCGAGGCGAAGCCGTGCATCTGCCCCGGATAGCGGCGCACGGTGACGTCGACACCGTCCCTGGCGAGCCGTTCCGCATAGGCCTCGCCCTCGGCGCAGAGCGGATCGAAGCCAGCGAGGACGATGAGAGACGGCGGCAGGCCTTTCAGGCTGGCCGCGAACAATGGCGATGCGCGCCAGTCCTTGCGCTGCACCATGTCCGGCGCATAGGCGTCGATGTAGTAGCGCATGCTGGCATTGGTCAGCGCGACACCTTGCGCAAAGCGCTGGTCGTAAGCCGCGGTCAGATCGACGATCGGATAGGTGAGCACCTGGCACTTGAGCTTGATCCGGCCCTCATCGCGCAATGCAATCGCCACCGCGGCGGCGAGGTTGCCGCCGGCGCTGTCGCCGCCGACCGAGATGCGCGCCGGGTCGATGCGCAGCATCGCGGCATTGACGCCGATCCATTTCGCCGCGGCGAGCGAGTCGTCATAGGCGGCGGGAAAGGGGTGTTCGGGCGCCAGCCGGTAATCGACGCTGATCACCGCGCAATCTGCGGCGTTCGCGATCATGCGGCAGGTCCAGTCGTGGCTGTCGAGGTCGCCGACCACCCAGCCGCCGCCGTGATAGTAGACGACCACCGGCAAGGTCTCGCCCGACGGCGTGCCTGAGCCGCGATAGGCGCGCAGCGGGATCGGACCGGCCGGGCCGGTCGCGGCGAATTCGCGCACCTCGGCGACATGCGGCAAATCGGGCTGGCTGACGAAGCGCAGGCGGCGCGAGGCCTCGCGGGCGCGCTCGGGCGCCGGCGGATTGGCGGGCGGCGGCGGCTGCATCGCCATGAAGGCGATCGAGTCGCCATCCATCTGCGCGGCGGGTGAGCGCGTGTCGGGGTCAGGTCGCATCGATGAGCGGTATTCCTATCTGAGTCTCGGGACCGGCACTCTACCCCATCGGCCCTTCCCATAGAAAAAGGGCGGCCGCATGGGCCGCCCTCGCTCACGTCATGTGTCGCCGGTCAGTCTTTGGCCGAGGCGAGTTCGCGGCCCATGCGATTGAACCGGGCCTTTTGCTCGCTCGACAGCGAGGCGTAGAAGCTGCCGAGCGCCGGCTTCACGGTGTTGGCCGCGTCGATCATCGCCTTCAGCCGCGCCTCCATCGCGTCGAGCCGCCCCGGCGGAGTCATCGGCTTTTCCTCCGGGCATGCCGCCTGGAGGATGCCGACCGCCTTGTCGGTCGCGTCCTGAAGCTTATCGAGTTCGGCCGCCTGCGCGTCGTTCGGCTTCACCGTGTCCTCGATCTTCTCGATCGGCAGGTTGGCGAGGCCGGGCTTCGGCTGCTTGCAGCTTTGCTCCGTGTCGGCCGGGGCCTGCGCGGTCGTCACGGCTTCCGATTTCGGCTTCGGGCCGATCTCGTTGAAGCGCTCCTTCTGCTCGTCGCTCAGCGAGTCGTAGAACTTGTTGAGCGCCGGCTTGACCGCGTCGACGGCGTCGAGCGTGGCCGTGAGCCGCGCAGTCATCGCCGCGAGGCGTCCGGGCGGCGTCAGCGGGAACGCGTTCTCCGCCGGGCACGAGATCTTGAACGCATCCGCTGCCTCCTTCGCGTCGCGCTGCATGTCGGCGAGCAACTGCTTCTGCTCGCCGTTCAGGCCGACCTTCCTCTCGATCTCGGCGATCGGCCAAGCGGTGATGCCGTTACCGGGCTGCTTGCACAGCTGGCTGACGGCGGCGTAGCGCACCGGCGCGGGCGCCGACGATCCCGTGGACGACGTGTAGACCTCGGGCGCGTAGGCATATTCCGCCGGCGGCCCTTCCTCGCCCCAGAACATCCCGTCGACGAAGTCGTCATAGGCATAAGCCCAGTAACCGTCGTCATAGCCCTCGGGCCAGAACGTGTAGTCGAACACGTCCGTGTAGGCGTAGGGCCAGAACACCGGCCCGTACCACGCGATGAACGGCGCGCGGGCATTGTGACGCCACGCCTCGCGCGCGGACCAGCGGTTGCGACGCGCCTGCCGTTGCAGCGTCGTCGGCGCGGCCGCGGCGGCCGGCGCCAATGCGGCGGCGAAGCGGCCCTGCCGCGCGGCTTGCGCGTTGACGCGCGGCCTCCCGTTGCGGCGCGCCTGACGCTGTGCATTCGGAGCGTTCAGCTGCGCATTGGGCTGTGCCTGCACGTTCGGGCTCGCCGCCTGGCGGCGTTGCTCGGCGCGCTGCTGGCGGGCATTTCGGATTTCCTCGCGCCTCGCTGCGCGCTGTGACGCGGGCAGCTTGCGGACCGAACGGTCTTCCTGGCGGCGCAGATTGCGCTCCTGCCGTTGCGCGGCGCGGATAGCGGCTCGGCTCTGCGGCGCGGTCTTCTGTTGAACCGCGGCAGCCGCTGGAGCGGCCTTGGACGCCGCAGCGGCAGCCGGTGCTGCACGGTGCTCCTGGCGCTGCACCGCTCGTCGCT
>DASTGR010000181.1:0-60309 GCA_035718885.1 Pseudolabrys sp.
AATGGCGCCGTAGATCTCCTCGCGCGGAAAATTGACGTGCGGCCGCGCGTCGACCCAGTCGCGCTCCTTCACCAGCGCGTCGGCCATCAGGAGATCGGCGCGGATGATCGCGATGTTGCGGGCGAACGCGACGTCCGCCGGCAAGGCCGGCTCGACGAGCGGCGGCGCGGGCGCTTTCGGCGTTTCGCCCGGCGGCGTCTGCGCCAGCGCCCCGGGCGATGCGAGCGCCAGAACGATGAGGGCGAGGCGGATGACGCTTGCCGCGGTCATGTCCCGCCCCCCCTCGCCGCTTACGCCTCGACGACGATCTTCGGCGCGGCACGGCCGCCGCCCTTCATCGCGGCCAGCACCTTGGCGGCGATGTCGCGGTAGATTTTGGCGTGCGGACCGTCCGGCTCGGTCGCCACGACGGGCAGACCCGCGTCGGATTTTTCGCGGATCGTCATGTGCAGCGGCACCTCGCAGAGGAACGGGACGCCGAGCCGCTCCGCCTCATGGCGCGCGCCGCCATGGCCGAAGATGTCCGAGCGCGTGCCGCATTCGGGGCAGAGGAAGTAGCTCATGTTTTCGACGACGCCGAGGACGGGCACATTGACGCGGTTGAACATGGCCACGCCGCGGCGCGCGTCGATCAGCGCCAGGTCCTGCGGCGTCGAGACGATGACGGCGCCCTTGAGCGGCACCTGCTGGGCCATGGTCAACTGCGCGTCGCCCGTGCCGGGGGGCATATCGACCACCAGCACGTCGAGCTTGCCCCACTCCACCTCGCGCAGCATCTGGGTTATGGCGGACATGACCATGGGCCCGCGCCAAATCATCGGCGTGTCCTCGTCGATCAGGAAGCCGATAGACATCACGGTGAGGCCGTAGCGCTCGATCGGCTTCAGCCGGTTGCCGCCGATCGTCTGCGGCTTCTCGCGGATCGCCAGGAGCTTCGGCAGCGAGGGGCCGTAAATGTCGGCGTCCAGCATACCGACTTTGAGGCCCTGGTCGCGCAGGCCGAGCGCGAGATTGACCGCGGTGGTCGATTTGCCGACGCCGCCCTTACCGGAGGCGACCGCGATGACTGCCTCGACGCCGGGAATCCCCGGCTGGGTCTTGTCGGCGGGGTGAGCAGGATGGGCATGCGCGTGCGGCGCCGGGCGCTGCGGAGCGGCAGCCGCCGCCGGCCGCGGCGCAGCGCTCCCACCGGTCCGTTCCGCCGTCAGCGCCACAAGCGCGGAGGCGACCCCCGACACGGCCTTGACGGCGTCCTCGGCGCGCTTTCGCACCGGCTCCCAGGCCTTCACGTCCGCGGCGCCAACGGAAATCGAGAAGAACACCTTGCCGTCGCTGACGACGATGTCGGAGAGAACGCGCGCCTCGGTCAGGCTGCCGCCGTTCGGGGCAGCAACCTGCCCCAATGCCGCCAGAACCTGCTCTTTCGTGACCGCCATCGCGACGTACCTCGTTCCATTCGGCCGCCACCATAGGCATGCCCGCAGGGGCGTCAATGCGGGCTTGAGCGCCGCGCGAGGCGGTGCCAGTTTGCGCCTCCGATACCCCTCCCGCCCGAAGAAGTAGCCGAATGACGCACGACGACATCAAGGAACAACTCATCTGGGCCGGCAAAGTGCTGGTCGCCGAAGGTCAGGACGATTTCACCCGCGGCCATATCTCGTTCCGGTTGCCCGACGAGCACTTCCTGTTCTTCATGAAGCCGCACAGCGTCGGCCTCGACGAGATTACACCCGACAACATCCTCACGATCGATCTCGATGGCCATGTCGTTGCAGGCACGGCGCGCCGGCACAGCGAAGTTTACATCCATTCGGAAGTTTACAAGCAGCGCGCCGACGTCAATTGTGTCCTGCACACGCACCCGCCCTATGCCGTCGCTCTGTCAGCCACGGGCAGGCCGATGCGCGCTTACAGCCAGCCCGGCGCCCTCTTCCATGAGGCGCTCGGCCTCTATACCGACACGATCAATCTCATCCGCACCACGGAGATGGGTGCCGGCGTCGCGCGCGCGCTGGGACCGCACCGCGCGGTCTTGCTGAAGAACCACGGCGCGGTGGTTGTCGGCGCGACGGTCGCAGAGACCGTCATCGGCGCGATCATGCTCGAGAACGCGGCAATGGTGCAGCTCGTGGCGGAGGCTGCCGGAGAACCTGCCCCCGAATTTCCGCGTGGCGACATCGACAAGCTGAAAAACGACATTGGCCGGCCGGAACAATTCGCCATCAACTTCGAATATCTGGTACGACGTGTGAAACGCCGGGAAGGCGTGGGCGACAAGAAATAGGGAGGATACGGGATGAGGACATTATCTCTCTGCGCGATGGCGCTGGCGGCCATTCTGGGCGCCGCGCTGCCCGCTGCGGCCGAGGATGCCTATCCGAACCGGGCGATCAAGATTTTGGTGCCGATCCCGCCGGGCGGCGCGCCGGACGTCGTGGCGCGGCTCGTCGGCAATTACCTGTCACAGGCGGTCGGACAGCCGGTGGTGATCGAGAATCGCACGGGCGCGAACGGCAACATTGCCGGCGAAGCAGCCGCGAAGTCGCCGCCGGACGGCTACACGCTCATTCTCGCGGCCGACAGCGGCATCGTCATCAATCCGCACGTCTACGCGAAGATGAGCTTCGACCCGATGAAGGATCTTGTGCCGATCACCTCGGTCGCAACCAATCAGTTCGTGCTGGCGGTCAACCCGAAGGTGCCGGTGAAGACGCTGCCGGAATTCATCGAATACGCCAAGAAGGCCAACCCGCCACTTGCCTTCGCCAGCGGCGGCGTCGGCAGCCAGCACTTCTTCGCCATGGCGCAACTGAAGCAGCGCGGCGGCTTCAAGGTTCTCGATGTGACGTATCGCGGCGGCTCGCCCGCCATGCAGGCAACCATCGCCGGCGAGACGCAGGTGCTGTTCGCCGGTGGCGAGAGCGCCGGCCAGTTCAAGGCGGGCACGCTGCGCCCGCTCGCCGTCAGCGGCAAAGCGAGGTCGCAGGCCATGCCGGACGTGCCGACGATCGGCGAAACCTATCCCGGCTACGCCGTCGACATCTGGCTCGGCCTGTTCGCGCCGGCCGGCACGCCGAAGCCGATCATCGACAAGCTGCGCACGATCGTGCAGGCGGAGCTCAAGAAGCCGGAGGTCGCGGCGAAGGTGAACGTTTCCGGCAGCCTCATGCCGCTGATCCTGTCGCCGGAGGAGTTCGCCGCGCGTATCAAGAGCGACGACGAGAAGTTCGGCAAGCTCGCCAAAGAGCTCAACGTCCATATTCAATGAAACTCACCGACACAGCGAATTTCGAAGGAGAACGATGATGGCGAAAGTGGCATTTCTCGGCCTGGGCGTGATGGGCTATCCGATGGCCGGGCATTTGAAGAACAAGGGCGGCCACGAGGTCACCGTCTATAACCGTACGGCCGCCAAGGCGGAGCAGTGGGTCAAGCAGTACGGCGGCAAGTCCGCCGCGACGCCGAAGGCCGCCTCGCAAGGCCAGGACCTGGTGATGTGCTGCGTCGGCAACGACAACGACCTGCGCGAGGTTACGCTCGGCAAGGACGGCGCCTTCCAGGCGATGGGCAAAGGCACGATCTTCGTCGATCACACCACCGCCTCGGCCGAGATCGCGCGCGAATTGTTCGAGGCGGCGAAGAAGAGCGGCTTCGATTTCATCGATGGCCCCGTCTCCGGCGGTCAGGCCGGCGCCGAGAACGGCGTGCTGACGGTGATGTGCGGCGGCGACGAGGCGGTGTTCAACAAGGCCAAGCCCGTGATCGACGCCTACGCCCGCGCCTGCAACCTGATGGGCGCGCCCGGCTCCGGCCAGCTCGCCAAGATGTGCAACCAGATCTGCATCGCCGGACTGGTGCAGGGCCTGTCCGAAGCGATCCACTTCGGCATGAAAGCCGGCCTCGATATCGAGAAGCTGATCGCCACCATCTCCAAGGGCGCGGCGCAGTCCTGGCAGATGGAGAACCGCTACAAGACCATGGTCGCCGGCAAGTTCGACCACGGCTTCGCGGTGGATTGGATGCGCAAGGATCTCAGCATCTGCCTCGGCGAAGCGCGCAAGAACGGCGCGAGCCTGCCGGTCACTGCGCTGGTGGACCAGTTCTACGCCGAAGTGCAGAAGATGGGCGGTAAGCGCTGGGACACCTCGGCGCTGCTGGCGCGTCTGGAACGGAAATAGGCCGGCTCCCGCAGCCCTATGGGCGCCGTGGTCTATAGCACCCTCGCACTGGCGGAGATCGGCGTATTGCTGGTCTCCGCCGCGGCAGCCATGTTCCTCGTGGTGCGTGGCATCATCCGCGCCTTCCGCAAGCCGCCGCCGGAGCGGCAGCCGCCGAAAGCGGAAGACCTGCGCCACCTCAAGCGCGCCGGGCAATCCGGCCCGTACTGATCTTCATCAAAATTCGAGCGACAACCCGTCTTCGGCGAGCAGCACGCCCCCTGCCCGCACCTCGTCGAGCCTCGCCAGCATGGTCGGGTTCATGTGCGTGAGCATGGTGCGGCGTGCGGCGAGATCGGGTAGCCGCGGCTTGAGGATTTCCCAGCTTAAATGGCCGGTCAGCCTGCCGGCAAACCCGTAGCATTCGCAGATGAAGAGATCCGCGCCGCGCGCGATCGGCAGAAGCGCGTCGGTCCATTCGGTGTCGCCGGAATAGGCGAAAGTCTTCTCGCCGTCCGACAGGCGCAGCGCCGTCGATGGCGCGCCGGACTGATGGATGACCTCGGCCGTGGTGATCGGGTGACCGAGCACGGTGCCGGGCACGCCGGGCGCGATCTCCTGCACCTCCCAGGCGAACTTCCACTTCGTACCGGTCGATTTCGGAAAGAACGCCTCCATCAATGCATCGATCCGCGCTCTTGCGCCGGTGGGGCCCGCGATCAGGAGCGGCCGCTCGCGGCGCGCGAGGAATTGATAGTCGAGCAGCAATAGCGGCAGGCCGCCGAAATGGTCGCCGTGCAGATGCGAGAGCACGACGCCGTCGATCGCGTTCGGATCGCGGCCCGCTTTCTTCAGTGCGACCAACGACGAGGCGCCGAAATCGACGACGAGCGTCGCCTTCGCGGTCTCCAGCCAGAAGCACGTGTTCATGCGCCCGCCGGAACCGAAGGCGTCGCCACAGCCGACGATGGTGAGTTTCATGGCGCGCTCAAGCCTTCGCGCTCGGCCGCGCCGCGACCGCGGCATGCCAGCGCCGCACGTTGGAGACGTCGTCCGGCAGCGGGATACGCGTCGGCTTCATGAAATCGATCGCGCACATAGCGGTGATGTCGGCGACCGTGAAATGCTCGCCGGCGACGAATTCGCGCCTGGCGAGTTCGCCATCGAGGATGCGCAGGAAGTCGATGACGCGCGGGCGGTTCGCCTCGGCCCAGGCCGGCACCTGCGGCACCTCCAGCTCCTTCATCGCAGGATGCGTGTGGCGGAAGACATGCGCGACCGTGAACAGAAGGTTGAGTTCGCAGCGCCTGTTCCACATCTCGACCACGGCTATTTCCTTCGGTCCCGTGCCGAACAGGGCCGGCTGCGGCCGGAGCGCCTCGAAATAGCGGCAGATGGCGATCGACTCGGAAATGACCGTGCCGTCGTCGAGTTCCAGCGCCGGCATGCGCTGGAGCGGGTTGATGGCGGTGTATTCCGGCGTCAGGTGCGCCTTGGCCATCATGTCGACCTGCTCGGTCGGCACCTCGATGCCCTTCTCGGCCAGAAAAATGCGCACCCGGCGCGGATTGGGCGCCATTTTGCTGTCGTAGAGCTTCATTGCCTGTCCCTGACCGGTTCCGGATCACTTGAAACGACCATGGCACCAGCCCTCATGTCAAAGGCCGGTTAAGCTTCGTTAACCAGAGACTTTAGCCGCCTCTTAAGCTTGGTCTTAAGGATTATGAGCGAGTTTGGACCTCCGTTCCCGTAGCGTCAGCGTCCTGACAATGCCCATCCCCGGCGAACAGCCCGATCTGAGCGCTCTGCCGCCGGAAAAGTCACCGGTGAAGCGGCGACTTGCGGCGCAGTACGTGCGCGACGCGCGCGATCGGCTGACATCGTCCAGCGGCACCCGGCCTGCCTTCGACATCGAGCTGCTGCGGCTCTACGCCCAAAACCGGCTGTCGGCCTCGCTGGTCATTCTGCTGCTCGTCGGCACCATCGGCTTCCTGTCGAGCTTGTGGACCGGCGCGGTGACCGCCGGCGCCTGGACCGCATCGGTGCTTGTCATCCATGCCGTCATCATCACGAAGTGCCGGCAATTCCTCGACCTGCCGCCGTCCGAAGTGTCGACGCGCGCCTGGCGCATGCGCTTCATCCTGCTCGACCTGTTCTACGGCGTGTCATGGATGTTCATCATCATCCATCCTATCGGCGTCGACGAGAGCTCCGGCACGTTCATGCTCTTCGTCATGCTGCTCGTGGTCGCGGTGTCGAGCATGCTCGCCTCGAGCCTGCCCATGGCGGTGTTCGCCGCGACGTTCCCGGTGACGTCGGCGGTCGCGCTCGACTTCGCCATGCATGGCACCTTGCGCGACATGATCCTCGCCGGCATGGCGATCGCGGCGCAAGGCTATTTCGCCGTGCTGGCCTACCGACTCTACTCGACCTCGCTGGCGACGCTCGAGGCGCGCGCGGAAAAGGACGCGCTGATCGGCGAGCTAGAGCAGGCGAAGGCCATTTCGGACGAGGCGCGCCGTCGGGCTGAAGCGGCCAATATCTCCAAGTCGCGCTTCCTCGCGCAGATGAGCCACGAGCTGCGCACGCCGCTCAACGCCATTCTCGGCTTCTCGGAGGTGATGAAGACCGAAGTGTTCGGCGAGCATGCGATCCCGGCCTACAAGGAATATTCCGCCGACATCCACAATTCCGGCGTCCACCTGCTCGGCCTCATCAACGAGATCCTGGATCTGTCGCGCATCGAGGCCGGCCGCTACGAACTGAATGAGGAGTCGGTGTCGCTGGTCGGGATCGTCGAGGACTGCCACCATCTCCTGAAGCTGCGCGCGACCAATCGCGGCATCACCATCCACGAGATGTTCGAGATGGAACTACCGCGGCTGTGGGCGGACGAGCGCGCGATCCGGCAAATCTGCCTCAACCTCTTGTCCAACGCGATCAAGTTCACGCCGCAAGGCGGCGAGATCTGGCTCAAGGCCGGTTGGACCGCCTCGGGCGGCCAATATATGAGCGTCAAGGATACCGGCCCGGGCATTCCTGAGGAGGAAATCCCGGTCGTCCTCGCCTCCTTCGGCCAAGGCTCGAATTCCATCAAATCCGCGGAACAGGGCGCCGGCCTCGGCCTGCCGATCGCCAAAAGCCTCGTCGATCTGCACGGCGGCACGTTCCAGCTCAAATCGAAGCTGCGTATCGGCACCGAAGTCATCGTGACCTTTCCGCCCGAACGGGTGGTCGCGGCCATGGCCCCGATGCCTGACGAGGCCCCCTCGATCACACCCGCCGCATCGAACGAGCCGATCCTCAGTCCCGAGGAAAAGCGCCGCCTGAGCCGCCGGCCCTTGTTCCGTGTCGGCACCTGAGAAGAGCGCGCGTGTTGCGACAATCGCGCGATTGCCTTCCGGTCCGGGCGGATTATGGTGGCCCCGGATTCGGCTGCGAACGTCCTGATGGAAACTCCCTGCATCAATATCTGCACGCTCGACCGCGCCTCCGGCCTGTGCCTGGGTTGCGGTCGAACCATCGACGAGATCGCGCGCTGGAGCGTAATGAGCGAGGCGGAGCGCCGGCGCGTCATGGCCGAGCTTCCTGCACGCAACGCCAGTCGACCCGCAACGGTCGCGGAGTAGCCGCGTGAGCCGCCGCCTGACCTGGTCGCTCATCCTCGGCGTCGCGCTGTCGCTGTCGGCGATGCTCGCCACGAGCGATCAAGACGCCATCACCAGTCTCCTGCGTCACGACTTCGGCGCGCTGACCTTGAAGACCGCGCTCATCGTCTGCGCGGGAGGCCTGCTGCTGGTGCTGTTCAAGGAGCGGCTGTCGAAAGTGTTCGAGGCGGCGCTGTTCTGGACAGTGGTCGGCCTGCTGCTGGTTGTCGCCTACACCTACCGCTACGAATTGGGCGACGTCGGCGACCGCGTGATCGCGCAATTGATGCCGGGCCACGTCGCGGGGCACGGCCGCAATGCGGAGGTGGTGCGCGGCACACGTGGCGACTTTGCCGTGGCCGCTCATATCAATGGCGCAAAGGTTCCGATGGTCGTCGATACCGGCGCGACCTCGGTCGTGCTGACCCAGGAGGCGGCGCGCGCGGCCGGCCTGCCGATCGAGGTGCTCGACTACAGTGTCAACGTCGACACGGCCAACGGCCGCACCCGCGCCGCGCCAGTGACGCTCGCCCGCCTCGCCGTCGGCAACCTGACGGAACACGACGTCCCGGCGCTCGTCGTGCAGCGCGGGCAACTGCACAACAACCTGCTTGGCATGAGCTTCCTCAACCGGCTGGAAAGCTGGGAAGTTCGCGGCGACAAGCTGCGCATGCGCGGCACCCCGTAACGGCCCCGGGGCGTACCGGCGAGCCGCTATATCAGCGTCGCCAGGAAGCGCAGCGACACCACCATCAGGAACAGGCCGAAGCCGATCTCGAGCTTGCGGCGCGGCAACCAGTGGGCCAGCCGCACGCCATACGCGGTCGTATAGCTCGAGACCGGTGCCATCAGCACAAAGCCGATCACCGAGACGAAGCCAAGGGACAGCGGCGGCAGTTCGTGGATATGCGGCCAGCCGGCGACCGCGTAGCCGACCGCACCGACGATGGTGATGGGAACGCCAATACCCGCCGACGTCGCGACCGCGCGCTGCATCGGCTGGCCGTACATCGTCAGCACCGCGTTCGACACGGCGCCGCCGCTGACGCCGACCAGCGACGAGAACAGCCCGGTGATCAGCCCATAGACCGCCATCAAGGGGCGGCCGGGCAGTTCACTGCCGACGTTCCAGCGATCGCCGGCGAACAGCATCTTCGTGCTGATGAAGGCGGTGAAGACGACGAACGCGATCTTGAACACCGCGCCGGGGGCGAATGAGGCCGTCACGGAGCCGATCAGAACGCCGATGATCGCCGGCACGGTCCATACCCGGACCACCTGTGGAATGACCGCGCCTCGCTTCTTGTGTCCAAGGTAGGAGCGCACGGTCGTCGGCACGATGATGGCGAGCGACGTACCGATGCACAATTGCATGCGCAAGGCGTCCGGCACGTGGATGACGCCGAAGACCTCATACAGGACGGGGACAATGACGCCGCCGCCGCCGATGCCGAACAGGCCTGCCAAAATGCCGGTCACGACCCCGCCGATCAGGATCAACAGGACGAGCCAGGCGATCTCGCCGAGTGGGTATCCCAGCAGCATGATGGTCCGGGGGCGGTATCCGAAAGGTCAGGCGGCGATGTGCGCCAAATCCGCAGGGCTGTCCAGCACCAGCGCCAGCGCATCAGCCATGACGGCGGCTCCGGCGTCCGACTTGACCGCTTCGATCGCCAGATGTCGGCGGAAAGCACGCGCGCCCGGGACGGCACGGAAGAGCCCGAGGACATGACGCGTAATCGCGGCGAGCCGCACACCCGCGGCCACCTCACGCTCGATGTATGGAATAAGTGCGAGCGCGGCTTCTTTCGGGGATGTGAAAGGCGCGGGCTCGCCGAACATCAGCGGATCGACCGAGAGCAACCGCCACGGCTCCTGATAGGCGGCGCGGCCCATCATCACGCCATCGAGCGCCCCCATCTCCGCCCGCGCCTGCTCGAGGCTGCCAATGCCGCCGTTCAGGATGATCTCGAGGTTCGGATACGCCGCCTTGAGGCGATGCACCAACGCATAGTCGAGTGGCGGCACTTCGCGGTTCTCTTTCGGCGACAGGCCTTTGAGCCATGCTTTGCGCGCGTGCACGATGAGCGCGTCGGCGCCGGCGGCTCTCATTCGCTCGGCGAACCCGAACAGCGTCTCGACCGGGTCCTGCTCGTCAATGCCGATGCGGCACTTGACGGTGACGGGGATGGAGACGGCCGCTTTCATAGCCGCGACGCCCTCGGCGACGAGTGCGGGCTCGGCCATGAGGCAGGCACCGAAGCGGCCCTCCTGCACCCGATCGGACGGGCAGCCGCAATTCAGGTTGATCTCGACATAGCCGAACTCGGCGCCAATACGGGCGGCCTCCGCCAAAGCCTTTGGCTCGGAGCCGCCGAGCTGGAGCGCGACCGGCTGCTCGAACGGATCGAAGCCCATCAGCCGAGCACGTGTCCCGTGCAGCACCGCGCCGGTCGTCAGCATCTCGGTGTAAAGCAATGCGCGCCGCGTCATGAGACGATGGAAGAACCGGCAATGCCGGTCGGTCCAGTCCATCATCGGGGCGATGCAGAAGCGTCTTTGCAGCACTTTGGCGGCTAGTCCTTGGGCGTGTGCGGCGTAAAGACCGGCAAAAGCCGTCCGATCGCCACTCATTTCGGCTTATTACCGCCCATTTCACGGGCGCGCAAACAGATCCTCTCTCGGCGCGACCGTTGCGCGGAGGCAGATGAGCACCCGCGAGATGCAGGGAACATGACCGCTTCAGGTCAGATACAGAAGTAACGTGCCCATCCGACCGGATCTGCTTTCGGCCCAAATCCGGAAACCGCAGGCCCATTCGCCGAATTGTACGACGCGGATGAAACGATCTCGCGCATCGATGTTCCTATTCCGACAGTTTCGCCAAGACAGTCTCTGCTGACCGACTCTGCACCCTAGGAAACGACCTCGACATCCCACCTCGGCGCGCGCTCAGGTGGATCGGCGATCCTGACCTGCTGCTTGCGAAGAGCCGAGAGGCGGCCCATCTCGATGTCGCCGAGCGTGAAGTCGAAGGTGTCGAGGTTCTCGACAATATGACGCTCCTCTAGCGCGCGCGGCACGGCAGCGACTCCCGGCTGTTGCACGAGCCAGCGCAAGCAGACTTGGGCCGGTGTCTTGTCGTGCGCCCTAGCGATCTCACCGACGACAGGATCGGTCAGCAGCTTGCCCCGCGCGACCGGGCAATAGGCCGTCAGGATCATGCCGTGACGCTTCAAGGCGGCGAGCATCCGGTCCTGCGGCAGATAAGCATGGTACTCGATCTGGTTGGTGACAAGCGGCTCGGTGCAGACGCTCACCGCCTCCTCGAGCATAGCCAGCGTAAAATTCGAGACGCCGATGTGACGGGTCATGTTCTGGCGCTTCGCCTTCGCTAGCGCGCCCAAGGTTTCCTTGAACGGCACCTTCGGTTGCGGCCAATGCACCAGCAAGAGATCGACGTAGTCTAGGCCGAGCGTCTTCAGGCTGGTCTCGACCGAGCGCATGAAATCGGCCTCGTGCGCATTCTCTTCGGTGACTTTGGTGGTAACGAAAAGCTCGCCACGCGCGATCCTGCTGGCGCGAATACCTTCACCGACGAATTGTTCGGTGCCGTACTTGCGCGCGGTGTCGATGTGCCGGTAACCGGCCGCAATCGCGGCGGCAACGAGTTCGGCCGGCCGCTGCGGCAATTCCATCGTGCCGTAACCAATGACGGGCATCACCGCACCATGCGCTGAAAGCGTAGGCGCGCGCAGTTTTTCCATCGTGAAACCTCTTCAGCAGACCTCGGCACAATCGGGAGATGATGACCGAACGGGCGCCCTCTGCAAGAGGAGTGTGCGTGCACGCGGTCCTCGCATCACTGAAATGCCGCAGGCAGCGCGCGTGTTGCGAACGACGAAGCTTCCACTTATGATCGTTCGCACCACGCCATCAGAGCGTGGACCAAGGGACTGAAAACGCCGAAATGTGATTGGCGACCGGCACCGACGCAAAAGCGTTCGGTGCATCTGCCAAGCGGGGAGGATTTTCGATGTCTCCCGACACATGCGACGTCGCCCGCCGGCCTCGGCTGCAATGCAGCTGCAAGGGTCACGGCAAACATTGCCCGCATCACCATCATCGCGGCGCCAACACGCGGCCTGCTCTCAGTGAGGCAGGCCGCTTTTGTTTGTGCTCGCACAGGTCACATGGCCTGTAAGGCCAACAGGGAGAACGTCATGAGTAAGCTCGATATCTCGCGGCGCGGCTTCGTGCAGGGCGGTCTCGGCTTGACGGTCGCGAACTTCGTCCCCGGGGCGGCGCCGTTCGCGCAGGCCGCAACGATGGAAGAAGATACGATCGCCGCGGCGAAGACGGCCGGGCCGGCCGCGGTCAACGGCATGATCTGGTCGCCCTACTACGTTCCGATGCAGCCGGTCATCGAGGAGTTCAAGAAGCAGACTGGCATCGGTGTCGGCGCGGTGCAGGACATTTCGATCTTCGACGCGCCGCAGCGGGCAATGGCAGAGGCGCTGTCGCGCTCGCCGCAATTCGACTTCATCCACATCGACTCGAACATGATCCCGTCGCTGGCCTCGGCCGGCTATCTCGAGCCGCTCGACGAATACATCAAGAAGTCCGGGTTCCATTACGACGTCGTGGCCGGCTACGAGAACTTCATGAAGTACGACGGTCACACCTATGGCGTGCCGACCGACGGCAACGTGCATATCCAGTACACGCGCAAAGATCTCGTCGACAATCCGGACAACAAGAAGCGCTTCTCCGATAAGTTCGGAACCGAGCTCAAGGTCCCGGACACCTGGGAAGAGAATTTGCGCCTCCAGGAGTTCCTGATGGATCCGTCGAAGGATCTGTACGGCTCGGGCAACCTGCGCAACCGCGCCAACGGCGTCACCTGGTGGTACATGATCTTCTACAGCGCCGGCGGCTTCCCGTTCGACGACGACATGAAGCCGACGCTCAATACCCCGGCCGGCCAGTATGCGGTCGACATCTATCTTCAGGATAAGAAGGTCAACCACCCCGAGGCCGCCAACTGGGGCACGCCGCAAATGATCCCGCGCATCGCCCAAGGGCACGTGGTCAGCTGCCAGTACTGGGACGGCACCTGCAAGACGATCAAGAATCCGAAGCAGTCGAAGACGGTCGACCAGTTCTATTTCAGCCCGGTGCCCGGCTCGAAGTTCAGCGGCAAGATGTTGCGCCGCTCGATCTCTTCGCCACTCGCGGCGATCCTCGTCAACAAATACAGCCCGCGCAAGGCGCAGGCTGCCTACCTCGCGCTCTGGCTCGGCTCGGGCAAGAACAGCATTCCGATCGTGTCCGATCCGGTGAATGCCTTCAACGATGCATGGTCCAACGCGCATTTCGCTGCGGCGCCGGTGATCGACGCCTATACGAAGCCCGCCATCGACGCCATCAAGAAGAACTTCGAGGTGGTCTGCCCGCCGATCTATCTGACCGGCTACCTCGAATTCCAGGACGCTCTCGGCAAGAACCTGTCGGAGGCCTATGTCGGCCAGATTGCAGCCAAGGACGTGCTGAAGAACACCGAAGACGAGTGGAACAAGATCATCGGCCGCATTGGCCGCAGCAAATTGAAGAAGGATCTCGCAAGCTACAAGGCGGCGATGACGAAGCGCGACCTTCCCACGTGACACGTCGGAGCAACGCACCAAGCTCTGCGTCGAAAGCCCGGACGAGCCTCGTGCTCGTCCGGCTCACTTGGAGATGAGGCATGGCCGTGGCCGCCGCTCCGTCGACCGATCTACCGGCCGGGGTTTCGCCTCGCACAGTGTCGCGCGCCCGCGCGGTGAAGCGTTTCAAATTGTCGTTGCTGCTTCCTATGGGTGCGCTGTTCCTGTGTCTGCTGACTCCGGTTCTGCTCTTGCAGCTCTATTTCTCGGTGCACCAGTGGACGGTCTATCTCAGTTCGTGGTGGGACGCAGATTTCGTCGGCATCGACCTGTTCAGAGAAGTGCTGACAGATCCGCGCTTCGGCTGGGCCGTGGTCCGCTCGCTCGCATTTGCGACCGGCTCAACCGTCGGCTGCTTCGTGTTCGGGTTCCTGCTTGCCTACCTGATGTACAAGCCGTTCCGCGGGCAGTCGCTTTACTACATCATCTTCATCCTGCCGATGCTGACCGTGCCGGTGGTGGTCGCATATACGGCGGAAATGATGCTGTACCGCAACGGTCCCATCAACGACGTCATATCCAAGCTCTTCGGTGTCAACTTCCAGGTCTCCTGGCTGACCAATCCGCACCTCGCTCTCGTTACGGCGGCGATTCTGGAAATTTGGAACTGGACGCCATTTTCCTTCATCATCATGCTTGCCGGTCTCGCTTCCATCCCGAAGGAACCGATTGAGGCGGCCGCGATCCTCGGCGCATCCAGATGGCGCATCTTCTGGGAAGTCCAGGTCCCTTTGCTGCGGCCGGTGATCCTGCTGGCGCTTGTGCTGCGCTTTCTCGAGGCAATGGCCGAGTTCCCCAAGACCTGGGCGCTGTTCCAGGGGGGGCCCGGTTCGGCGACCGAGACTCTGCCGGTCTACATATTCATGACGACCTGGCAATACTTCGAGATCTCGAAGGGCGCCGCAATGTCGTACATCGTGATGATGATGATGATCATCATCGTGCTGATCGCCATCCGCCTGCTGCGCCGCGAGAAACACGCGCTCGACGCTGGTTACCGGGGCGGCGGCGAAGCCCAGGCGACGGAGGGCTGAATGGCGACGACCAAATCGCAACGCCGGCGGCTGACGACAGCGATCCGGTATACGCTGCTCACGATCTGGGCGTTGATCACGTTCTTCCCGATTTACTGGATGGTGGCGACCTCGTTCAAGCCCGACAGCCAGTGGTTCTCCTGGCCGCCCTACTATTTCCCCGATCCGCCGACGCTCGACAATTATTTGAACGTCTGGTGGGGCGCGCAGCAATATGCCGTCACGCAGTACGCGATCTCGTCTCAGAAGCCGCTGGTGTCGCTGTGGAATACAACGGTTATCGCGACCACATCGACCTTCCTCTCGGTTCTGTTCGGCTCGATCCTCGCCTATGGCGTCTCTCGCTATCGGATCCTGTCCGAAGCGCGCATGTTTCAGCTTCTGATGCTGCGCATGATCCCGCCGATCGTGGTGGTGGCGCCGCTGTCGCTTTATTACTCGGCGATCGGCCTGCTCGATTCCCGCACCGGCCTGATCATCGTCTATTTTCTCACCACGCTGCCCTACGCAGTGTGGATGACCAAGAGCTTCATCGACGAGGTGCCGCTCGAGGTCGAACAGGCCGCCGAGATCCTCGGCGCGTCGCGCTGGCGCACGATCTTCGAGGTTGTGCTGCCGCTGATACGGTCAGGCCTGGTGGCGACCTTTCTTTTCATTCTGATCCTGACGTGGAGCGAGTACCTGCTCGCGTTGATCATCACCAAGACGCAGGTGTCCACGCTTCCGATTGAACTGTCCAAATACCAGGGGTCGACCGAAGGCCGCGTCTATGGGCGCCAGGCGGCGCTCGCAGTCGGCATCACCATCCCCTTGATGATCGTCGGCCTGATCATCCGCAAGCATCTCGCACGTGGCTTCAGTTTCGGAATGGTACGGAGATAGACGGTGGCGCGTATCGAACTTGTCAATCTGCACAAATCGTTCGGCGCCGTCGCGGCCGTGAAGAATCTCAGTATGAGCATTGAAGACGGCGAATTCGTCGTTTTCGTCGGCCCATCGGGCTGCGGCAAAACCACGACCCTGCGCATGATCGCCGGCTTCGAGGACCCGACCTCGGGCGAAATCCGCATCGGCGGGCAGGTGGTCAACGACCTCGAGCCGCGCGACCGCGGCCTTGGCATGGTGTTCCAGAGCCACGCCCTGTTTCCGCACAAGAATGTCGCGCAGAACATCGAGTTCGGTCTGCGCATGAAGAAGGTGCCCCAGCCCGAGCGCATCAAGCGCGTTCAGGAGGTGGCGGAGATGGTGCGCATCACTCACCTCCTCGGCAAGATGCCCGGCCAGTGCTCGGGCGGCGAGTCGCAGCGCATCGCGCTGGCGCGCACGCTCGTCACCAATCCCTCGACCTTCCTGCTCGACGAACCGCTGTCGAGTCTCGACGCCAAACTGAGGCGCGAACTGCGCGCGGAATGCGACCGCTTGCATCAGGCCCTCAATCGCACCTTCATCTACGTCACGCACGATCAGGAAGAGGCAATGACGCTCGCCGACCGCATCGTGGTGATGCGCAGAGGCGAGGTCGAGCAGGTCGGCTCGCCGATGGACATCTACTCCAACCCGGTGAGCTATTTCGTCGCCGACTTTTTCGGCTCTCCGTCGATGAATCTCGTCTCCGGTGAAATCGTGCAAGACGGCGCCGGCGCATCCTTCCGGTCGGCAAATTTCAACGTCACCCTGCCCGACCGCTTCAAGGCGGCGAAGCCCGGCGCGACCACGCTCGGAATTCGACCGGAGCACGTCGGGGTTGGCCGCAATGGTGGTGCGCCGCAGGCTGCGTCCCTGCCCGTGCGTCTGGTCGAGCCGCTCGGCCGTGACACGCTTCTCTATTTCGAGGCAGGCAGCGAACGCGCCTTCGTCGCCATAAGCGAGGGTCTGGCAATGGCCGACGTCAAGGTCGGTGCGCCGCTCTCGCTCAGCTTCGATCCGGAACGCCTGCACCTGTTCGGCGCCGATGGGCGCCGCCTCGGGCCGCAAGGCTGATCACCATCATCCCGCAATGACAGTTGGTACAAGTTAGGGGCGTGCGATGGATTATCGCGAGAAAAGTGAAATCCGTGACGGTATGCGGATCGACTGGGACATGCCGATCGCGATGGAGGACGGCATCGTCCTGCGCTGCGACGTCTATCGGCCGGTGGCCGAAGGCAAATACCCGGTCATCATGACGTACGGTCCCTACGGCAAATGGTTGCACTTCGAGGATCTGTACACTGACCAGTGGCGCCGCATGTGCGCCGACCAGCCGGACGTGCCGACCGACTCGACCAACAAATACCAATGCTGGGAGGTGGTCGATCCGGAGAAATGGGTGCCGGACGGCTATGTCTGCATTCGCGTCGACTCGCGCGGCGCCGGCCGCTCGCCTGGTGTCATCGATATCTGGTCACTGCGCGAAGCGCAGGACCTTGCGCAATGCGTCGACTGGGCCGGCGTCCAGCCGTGGTCGAACGGTAAAGTCGGCCTCAACGGCATCTCCTATTACGCCGAGAACCAATGGCAGACGGCGGCCCTGCAACCCAAGCACCTCGCAGCGATCTGCACCTGGGAAGGCGCTGCCGACTTCTACCGCGACATGGCGCATCATGGCGGCATCTTCTGCCGCGGCTTCGTGCAGGACTGGTCGCGCGCGCAGGTCTACACGGTCCAGAATGGCCGCGGCCGGCGCGGCTTCAAGAGCCGCATGAACGGCGACTGGGTGTCGGGGCCCGAGACCCTCACGGACGAAGAGCTCGGAAAGAACCGCCGCGACTTCTACGAGGACTGCATCTCGCGCAAGCTCGACACCGACGAGTATTGGCAGTCGCGCATGCCGGACTGGAGCAAGGTCAAGGTGCCGCTCCTGTCGTCAGCGAACTGGGGCGGCCAGGGACTGCACCCGCGCGGCAATTTCGAAGGCTTCGTGCGGTCCGCCTCCGACAACAAGTGGCTCGAAGTGCACGGCATCGAGCACTGGACCCATTTCTACACGAATTACGGTCTCGACCTGCAAAAGCGCTTTTTCGGCCACTTCCTCAAGGGCGAGAACACCGGCTGGAGCAAGCAGCCGAAGGTGCAGTTGCAGGTGCGCCATCCGGGCGAGAAGTTCGTCGAGCGGCACGAGAGCGAATGGCCCCTCGCGCGCACGCAATGGACCAAGTTCTATCTCGAGCCGGGCGGCACGACGATGTCGCGCTCGCCGCAGACGAAGGCCGGCTCGGTCACCTATGCGGGCTTAAGCGACGGCGTCACCTTCCTCACCGCGCCCCTCGAGCAGGACACCGAGATCACCGGTCCGATCGCGGCCAAGCTGTGGGTATCATCCGCGACGGAAGACGCCGACCTGTTCCTGGTGGTCCGCGTCTTCACGCCCGGCCTGAAGGAAATTACCTTCCAGGGCGCGCTCGACATGCACACCCCGATCGCGCAGGGCTGGCTGCGCTGCTCGCATCGCAAGCTCGACAAGAAACTGACGCTGCCCTATCGGCCCTATCACACGCACGACGAGGAGCAGAAGCTCAAACCGGGTGAGATTTACGAGGTGGACGTCGAGGTCTGGCCAACCTGCATCGCCGTGCCGAAGGGGCATCGGATCGCCCTGTCGGTGCGCGGCAAGGACTACGTCTTCCCGGGCGAACCGGGCGCTGGCCTTGAAACCCTCGGCAAGGTGTGGACCGGCTGCGGCCCCTTCCTGCACGACGACCCGCGCGATCGCCCGCCCGCGGTCTTCGGCGGCGACGTGACGCTGCACACCGGTCCGCAGCGGCAGGCCTACCTGCTGCTGCCCGTCATCCCGAACAAATAGCCGCGCGCAAAAGTCATTGGAGCACGACACATGAGTTATCGTGAGGTCAGCGAGATCCGCGACGGCATGCGCATCGAATGGGACATGCCGATCGAGATGGACGACGGGCTCGTCCTGCGCTGCGACATCTTCCGCCCGGTCAAGAAAGGCCGCTACCCGGTTCTTCTCAGCCACGGCCCATACGGCAAGTGGCTGCATTTCGAGGACGGCTACAAGACCGCCTGGAAGCGCATGGAGGAGAAGCAGCCGGACGTCATGGCCGGCTCGAGCAATAAGTATCAGAGCTGGGAGGTTTGCGACCCGGAGAAATGGGTGCCGGACGGCTATGTCGTCGTGCGCGTCGACTCCCGCGGCTGTGGCCGCTCGCCCGGCTATCTCGAGCACTGGTCTCCGCGCGAGACCAAGGATTTCGCCAACTGCGTCGAATGGTGCGGCGTGCAGCCATGGTCGAACGGCAAGGTCGGCCTCTCCGGCATTTCCTATTACGCCATCAACCAGTGGCAGGTGGCGAGCCTGCAGCCGAAGCATCTCGCCGCCATTTGCGTCTGGGAAGGCTTCGCCGACTTCTATCGCGAGCTCAGCCACAATGGCGGCATCTACAACACCTTCGCCCAGAACTGGTACGATATGCAGGTGAAGACCGTGCAGTACGGTCTCGGCAGCAGGGGCCTCCGCAGCCGCATGAACGGCGACTGGGTGTCCGGCCCGGAGACGCTCACCGAAGAGGAAATGGGCGGCAACCGCTACGACATGGGCAAGGTGCTGTTCAGCCATCCCCTCGACGACGAATACTACAAGGCGATGGCGCCGGACTGGTCGAAGGTGAAGGTGCCTATGCTGTCCGCGGCAAATTGGGGCGGCCAGCCTTTGCATCCGCGCGGCAATTACGAGGGCTATTTCCGCGCCGCCTCGAAGCAGAAATGGCTCGAAGTGCACGGCATCGAACACTGGACTCATTATTATACGGACTACGGCGTCGGCCTGCAGAAGCGCTTCTTCGGCTATTTCCTCAAGGGCGAGAGGAACGGCTGGGACAAGCAACCGAAGGTCCAGCTCAACGTCCGCCACCCCGGCGAACGCTTCGTCATCCGCCACGAAGACGCCTGGCCGCTGCCGTCGACCCAGTGGACCAAGTTCCATCTGGTCGCCGACAGCCACCGCCTCGAAGCCTCACCTGACAAAAATGCGAGCAAGGTCACCTTCGACGCACTGAGCGACGGCGTCACCTTCCTCACCGAGCCGATGGCCGAGGCGACCGAGATCACCGGCCCGGTCGCGGCTAAACTGAACGTGTCGTCCTCGACCGAGGACGCCGACATCTTCCTCGTGCTGCGCGTCTTCTCGCCGGACATGAAGGAGGTCGTTTTCCAGGGCGCGCTCGATCCGCATACGCCGATCGGACAGGGTTGGCTGCGCGCCTCGCACCGCAAGCTCGACAAGAAGCTGACGCTGCCGTTCCGGCCTTACCATACGCATGACGAGAAGCAGCCGCTCAAGCCGGGTGATGTCTATGAACTCGACATCGAGATCATCCCGACCTGTATCGTCGTGCCGAAGGGCTACCGCGTGGCCTTGAGCGTGCGCGGCTGCGATTATGTCTATCCCGGCGGCTCCGGCGGCAAGCTGTCGAACATGAAGAACGAGTTCACCGGCAACGGGCCGTTCCTGCACAACGATCCGCGCGATCGGCCGATCTCGATCTACGGCGGCAAGACCACGCTCCATCTTGGCGGCGGGCGCGAGAACTTCGTGCTGCTGCCGATCATTCCGGCGCGCAAGGCGCCGCCGGCAAAAGGGGCCAAGCCTGCGCGCCGCGCGGCGAAGAAGAAACGGAAATAGCCGGTCTTGCCGGCACAGGCTCAACGGAGACCCCGCGGGTACTGCGTGTCGTCGGCATGGCCTGCCCCCACGCCGCGCGAGAATTTGCCGGTGTGTGGCGCGTACTCCGACCGAGCCCGGCCCTCCATCAACGGCGCGACGGAGAGGCGCCGGAGCCGTCGATTTTAGGCAGTCGTTTCAAGCGCTTAAGGGGCTCAAACGCGGGGTCTTGAGGCGAGCGCAAACCGGCGGCGAAGCGAACCGGGTGGCTTTGGATCGAGTGACCACTAGCTGACGGAGACGAGACCGCGAGCCCGGACGCTTATCGGACAGTCATCCGGACATGGCGGCGGAGGTCGGCCACGTGTACCGCTGGCGGCATCTTCCGCGTCGACGCGGCGGATATGGCTCGCGATCGTCTCGGCGATGGGCAAAGGATGAGTGAGCGGTCCCATATGGCCGCAGCCACTTGCCACGCTCACCTCGGCGAGCTGGATCGCTCTGGCAAGCGCCTCGATGATGAGCCGCGTAGGAAAAGGTGCGTTCTCACCACGAATGAGCACGGTCCGGCACTTCAGCGCCGCATATGCGGATAGCGGAGCCGAGGCTTGCATCAAGGCCCGAAAATCGAGCGGGATCTTAGGCGCCCATCGCACAAGCTTCGCTTGTACGCGCGGCGACATTGTCTTCCACGCTCCTGGCCCATTCCAGTAATTGATGAAGTGCGCGACGCTTTTGCGATAATCGCCGGCCAACCCCCACTCACTCGCCTCGCTGGCAATGGCGGCGATTTCTGCGTGTGCGCCTGCGCCGTCCGCACCCATCTGCCTCAGCAGATGGAACGCGGTCGGCTCGTAAAGCGACAGGCTGGCAATTCTATTCGGCCGCTGGAGGGCAGCGTACAAAGCCACGCCGCCACCGTAAGAATGCCCAACGAGATGCATCGGATGATCGGACGCATCGATCAGCTCTATCGTGCGCTGCGCTTCGTCTTCAATTCCAAATGCGTGCTCTCCAGCCCAATGTCCAACCCGTTCGCAACCGAAATGCTCAGGCGTGTGCACACGGTAATCGATGCCAAGCGACTCCCCCAAGGGAAGCCACTGATCCCCGTCCGCTCCCGAACAGTGCAGAGCGACTACGGGCCGTGGCGTTCCCATGCGCGAGCCGCCGGCGGTCATGACGATAAACCCTTTGAGGCGACAGCCACTTTGACACGGCCGCCAATGGTCGACCGCACGCGCAGCAGCGTCGCTGGCCGGATTGCTACTGAAGGGTGGCGAGCGCCGCCAGGACCCGTTGCAATTGCTTGTCGGTGATGAGGCCGGACAGCACCTTGCCGAAATGCGGGTGCTGCGCACCGGAGTGGATATATTGCCAACGGTAGGCCTTCAGGATTGAGGCCTCGATCGAACGCAATTCGGTCGCCTCGATCTTGCGGTGCACCGCGGTCGCGAAGTAACCGGCATCGGCTTTGGCCTGCGCCTGGAGAATGCCGTCCACCGCTGCGACGAGTTCGATAAACTCGTCAACCGCACGATCGCGCTGCTCTGGAGTCAGCGTGGCATCGTTCCGCACCCATTCGAGCTCGTCGAGGATCGCGTGCTGGCTCTCTTCCCGCCAATGGAACAGGAAAACGTCCTTGAAGAGTTCCGAAAGGCCGGGATTGGATTCGATGCTTTCGCGGTAGTGCGACTGCGTGAACAGCTCGATGTCGAGCGTGAGCGCCAGCACCGCCCAGGTGCTCTTTCCGAGCACGGCGTGGGCAACGCCGTTGGGGTCGATGTCGAAACGATAGCCGGCCGGCAAGACCTCGCCGATCATCGCGTCGATACGCCGAAACAATGCCTGATGCTTGAGTTCTTCGTCGCTGAACCGGACCAGAGCTTCGAGCGCGATCTGGTCGCCGAACCAATGATCGTGGCTCAGCTCAAGCACCTTGGCATTGATGAACCGCTCGACCAGTCCGAATACGTTGGCGTAGGTGCGGCCCTGGATCTGACTCACCAGGCGCTTTTCGTCCGCCGAGAGAGTCGTGAATTCCTCCGCGAGCGATAGTCCGTCCGGGAGGAATTTTTGTGCAGTGTCGAACTTGCGGCCGCGGATGACGTCCTTCTCGATGTCCCAGCGCACCCGTTTCGATGTCTCGACGCACCGTTCATAGCGGTCATTGGCAGTGATCTTCTCTATGGCGTTCATCTTACATACTCTCGTTGCGCGCAAGTTATCGACAGCGCTGGACAGCCAGCAGATATGGCTAGCTACTTGGCCAAGCCGCCCTCGGTCCATGACCGGCACGCCGCGTCGCATGACCGAAACGCCGTATTCTGATACACCGTACCGATGGATGCCTTATCCGACGTCTTGAGGGTTTCGCATTTGACCGGCGGCGTGTTCTTGCGCGCCGACTTGTCGGCGCCGTGGTGCATGGCGCTCAATATTTTGCGTGAACATTGCGGTCCTTCGCTCGGTCCCGCTTCTCATCTAATGACGTACCACTACATTCTGGATGGTGAGCTCCGCATCCGGGTCGATGACCCGGACGAGAAGATGCAAACGATCGGCCGTGGCGAGGTCGTCATCCTGCCGCGCAACGATCCGCATTTGATAGGCAGCGACCTGGCAATTCCCGCCGTCTCGGGCGAGAACCTCGTCAGCCGGCCGATTGGTCCTGGCCTCTACTCGATCCGCTATGGCGGAGACGGCGAAAAGACAGAGATGATTTGCGGCTTCATCGGCTACGCCGGTGCCGAGGCCAATCCGCTCATAACGATGTTGCCTCGACTGCTCAAATTCAACGTCGAACAGGGCCCTGCTGCGGATTGGATTCGCTCGAAATTTCGGTGAAGGAAGACGCCGCGATCGTTTACGGCCTGACAAATTCCGTTGGCTGCATCGTAGAGAATATCTCAACGCACGGCGCATGCCTCGAGGTCATCTCACCGGCAAGCTCCGTGACCATCCCGAAAGAATTCGTGCTGTTTCGTCCATCGACTCGATCGATCCGCAATTGCAAGGTGATCTGGCGGTCGTTCCAACGGGTCGGCGTGGAGTTCAAATAGACACCTCTGTGCCTTTAGTTCGGCATCCGACCCCGGACGCCGACACCCGCCTCGCTGTCGGCTGGAAGACAGCACTGGTCTTCGCGGCTCCTGCCCCCAGCGCGACGGCATGGTGTTGCGGCTCTTAGTGTCGAGACACTTGAGCCGCCGGGCGAAGCGCGCGTACCATCACCTGCGTTTCCGCCCCCGAGAGGGCGCCTACTTCCGCCCGCTTTGTATCCGCATGCGTGCGCATATCGGCGAAGACGAGTTCGAGCACTGCAATGCGCATCGCGATCTTGGCGGCAGGAGGTGTCGGGGGCTATTTCGGAGCGCGACTGGCGCGCGCGGGGCACGACGTGCACTTTGTGGCGCGCGGGGCTCATCTCGAGGCGATGCGGCACGACGGCTTGCGCGTTCTGAGCGTCCACGGCGATGAGCATCTGGTGCATCCGAGTGTGACGGACGATCCGGCCGCGATCGGGCCGGTCGATATCGTCCTGTTCGCGGTCAAGCTGTGGGACGTCGAGGCGGCCGCGGCCTTCGCGCGACCCTTGCTCGGCGACGATACGCGCTTGATCACCCTTCAGAACGGCGTCGACAGCTACGAGCGCGTCTGCACCATTGTGCCGCCGCGACATGTCGTGCCGGGAGTCGCCTCGATCTCGAGCGTCATCGCCGAGCCGGGGCTGATCCGGCAAACTAGCAGTTTCCACGCGATCACATTCGGACAGACTCACGGCGAAACCGACCTTGTCCTCGAAGGCTTCGCCGCGAGTTCAACGCGCGCGAACTGCATCGTGAAGCTGTCCAACGACATCCAGCGGGATCGCTGGCGCAAGTTCGTCGTCCTGACCGGAACATCCGGCACGACAGCGCTGACGCGCATGACGCTCGGCAGCATTCTCGAAGATCCCGACACGCGCCGCTTCCTGCGCGAGGTCATGCAGGAGACGTTGAGCGTCGGCGAAGCCGAGGGCGTGACGCTGGAGGACGGCTTCGTCGACGAGCGCCTCGCCTTTCTCGACGCGAGTGCTCCGCGCGACATGCGCACGTCGATGGCGCACGACGTGCTGCGCGGCAATCGTCTCGAAGTCGACTGGCTCAACGGCCATGTCGCGCGGCTCGGGCGCGCGCACTGCATTGCGACGCCTCGAAACGACACGGTCTATGCGGGATTGAAACATCTGCGCATGGGTGCCGCCCGGTAAGCTGCCGCCGCAATCGTCGCCTGCATGCAAACAGCTTGACTCACGTGACGCGCGTGGCACGTTTAAACGGTCGTTTGATCATCGAGCAGGCCGCGCGCCGCGGGCGGACGAAGACCCTCCATGACAGGTACGAAGACGGAAACTCGGAACGGAATGCGCATCGATTGGGATGTCGCGATCGAAATGGACGATGGCATCGTCCTGCGCGCCGATCTTTTTCGTCCTGTCGAAGACAGACGCTGCCCCGTCATTCTGAGTTACGGCCCCTATGCGAAGGGCCTGTCGTTCCAGGAAGGCTATAAAAGCAATTGGGCGCGCCTGACCGCCGCAGCGCCTGAGGTGCTCGAAGGATCGAGCAACAAGTTCCAGAACTGGGAGCTGGTCGATCCGGAAAAGTGGGTGCCGGACGGCTTTGCCTGCCTGCGCGTGGACTCACGCGGCGCCGGCCGCTCCCCCGGCGTGCTCGACGTCTGGTCGGCGCGCGAAGGAGAAGATCTCTATCAATGTGTCGAGTGGGCCGGCACGCAGCCGTGGTCGAACGGCAAGGTCGGCATCAACGGCATTTCATATTATGCAATGAACCAGTGGATCGTCGGCGCACTAAGGCCGCCGCATCTTGCTGCATTGTGCATCTGGGAGGGCGCGGCCGACTATTATCGCGACCTCTGTCGGCACGGCGGCATGCTCAGCGATTTCCTCGCGTCATGGCATCCACGGCAGGTTGCGAGCGTTCAGCATGGCGTCGGCGAGCGCGGCGCGCGCAGCGTTGTGACCGGCGAGCTCGTCGCGGGACCTGAAACGATCAGCGAGGAGGAACTCGCAACCCGCCGCACCGATACGCCGGGCGAGCCGAAGCGCCGTGTTCTTGTCGACGAATATTACCACGCGCGCACCGCTGATTTCGCTCGCATCGAGGCGCCACTTCTGTCCGCCGCGAATTGGGGCGGCATGGGCCTGCACCCGCGTGGCAATTTCGAGGGCTACCTCGCCGCCGGGTCGCAGCAGAAATGGCTCGAAGTGCACGGCGACACGCACTTCACGCATTTCTACAGCAACTACGGCGAGGGCCTTCAGAAGCGGTTCTTCGGTCACTTCCTCAAAGGCGAAGACACCGGCTGGGACAAGCAGCCGAAGGTGTCGCTCAACGTGCGGCATCCCGGCGAAAAATTCGTCCTGCGCGCCGAGCGCGAATGGCCGCTCGCGCGAACCAGATGGACGAAATTCTATCTCGACCCGTCGGGATCACGTCTGACGACAGAGATGCCGCATGTGCAGACGAGGCTGACCTACGAAACGATGGGCGAAGGGGTGACCTTCCGCCTACCGCCGGCGAAGCAACCGTTGGAGATCACCGGTCCCGTCGCGCTCAAGCTCTGGCTCTCGTCCGAGACATCGGACGCCGATATCATCGCGGCGCTGCGCGTTTTCGATCCGGCCGGCAAAGAGGTCACGTTCATCGGCTCGAACGATCCCCGTGTGCCGGTCGGCCTCGGCTGGCTGCGCGCGTCGCACCGCAAGCTCGATCCCGGCAAAACACTGCCCTACCGGCCGTGGCATACGCACGACGAGCTCCAGCCGCTGACGCCCAACGAGCCGGTGGAGCTCGATGTCGAGATCCTGCCGACGTCGATCGTCGTGCCGCCGGGTTATCAGCTCGCACTCACTATCCTCGGCCGCGACTACGAGGTCGACGGCAAGGACATTGCGCTGCCGAACGCCCCCTACCCGATGAAAGGCGTCGGTCCTTTCCTGCACATCGACAAGGACGACCGGGCCCCGGCGACATTCGACTGCCGCAACACGCTGCACTTTGCCGCCGGCAAGCAACCCTATCTGCTGCTGCCCGTCATTCCGGAGAGTTGAAGCGTCGCAATAAAAACAATCGTTCCAGGGAGGAAGACATGATCAGGCGTACATTCATGCTCGCTTTGGCGGCCGCCGGCTTGGCAGCCGGAGCCCTGCCCGCACAAGCGGATGACTATCCGAGCCGGACGGTGACGATCATCGTGCCCTATCCGGCCGGCGGCCCGACCGATCAGACGGCGCGCGTCGTCGCCGACTCACTGTCCAAGCAGCTCAAACAAAGCTTCATCGTCGAGAACGTCACCGGCGGCGGCACCATCATCGGCACCAACAAGGTCGCCAAATCCGCACCCGATGGCTACACGCTGCTCCTGCATAACTTGCAGATCTCGGCGAACGTGTCGCTGTACAAGAACCTGCCGTTCAACACCGAGAAGGACCTCGTCCCGGTCATCTTCGTCAATCGCAATCCGCTGGTTCTGGTCGGCCGCAAGGATCTCGCGGCCGACGACCTCGACGGGCTTCTGGCGCTGATGAAGAAGGGTACGTTGAAGGCCGCCATCCCCGGTTACGGCGCCACCGGCCATCTCGCCACCGCGCTGCTGGCGCAGGAGGCCGGCGTCAAGGTCGACATGATCCCGTATCGCGGCGCAGCGCCCGCGCTCAACGACATCATCGGCAGCCACGTCGACCTGTTCTTCGCGACGCCGCAGTCGATCATCCAGCAGGTCAACGCGCATAACATGAAGGCCTATGGGGTCACCCAGAAGGCCGAGCTGCCGGAACTGCCGAACGTGAAAAGCTTTGTCGACAAGTTCGGCGAGAAGCTCGACATCAATTTCTGGCAGGCCATATACGCGCCGTCGGGCACGCCGAAGGATGTGGTCGAAAAGCTCAATGCCGCCTTGCAGAAGACGGTATCGGACCCGGCGATCGTCAAGAGCTGGCACGACCAGAGCGTCGACGTCTATCCGCCGAACGAGCGCAGCACGGCCGCGGCCGCGAAGATCATGAAGAGCGAGATCGCGCGCTGGGGCAAGGTGATCAAGGACAACAACATCCATCTCGACCAATAGCCGCCACAGCCTGAACCGGCGGCGGCAGGGTCATGCCGGCCCTGCCGCCTCATTCCCATCCCTCATCGCAAGACTGGCCCCATGAGCGCGCAAGAAGAACTTTCGTTCGTCTATTTCCCGGAGAACTATCGCTGGTCGCACGGCCTGCTGATCGGATTGAACAGCGCGCCCTGGGGCGGCGCCGAGATCGGCGAGGTCAACCGCATCGGCCTGCGCCTCAGACCAACCGTCGGCAATGACGACGCCTGGTTCCGCGAATGGACGCGCGAAGCACGAACGGTCGAGGACCGCGGCCGCGATCTCATCGCCAGGGGCCGCGGCGTGAGCGGCGCGCAGTACCTTCAGCGCGCAAGCATGTATTACCACGTCGGCGAGCGCTTCCTTCAGCCCAAGAGCAAGGCCGGCAACGACGCCTACATGCGCGGCGTCGCCTGCCTGCGCGACGCCGCCAAGTTCTTCAAGCGGCCCAAGCTCGAGCACGTCGAGATCCCGTACGGCGACAAAAGCCTGCCGGCAATCTACGTGCACGCCGAACCGGTCAAAAGCGGCGGCCGCGTGCCGGCTGTCGTGTTCTTCGACGGCCTCGACGTCACCAAGGAAATTCAATATCTCAAGGGCGTCGCCGACCTTGCCGCACGCGGCATCGCCTGCCTGATCGTCGACGGCCCCGGCAATGGCGAGAGCATCCGCTTCCGCGATCTCTATTTGCGCCACGACACCGAGCACTATGCGACGCCGGTCTACGACTATCTCGCAAATCGCCCTGAGGTCGATCCGAAGCGCATCGGCGTCATGGCCATCAGCCTCGGCGGCTACTACGCGCCGCGCGCCGCGGCGATGGAACAGCGCTTTGCCTGCTGCATCGCCTGGGGCGCGCAGTGGGACTATCAGAAAATCTGGCAGGACCGTTTCGACCGCCTCGCCCGCGCCGACACGCCGTCGCTCTCGGTCGCGGCGCAGCACATCTCCTGGGTGCTCAATGCGAGCTCGCAGGAAGACGCGCTCAAGCGGCTGGCGCCGTTCAAGCTCGACGGTGTCGTGCAGAAGATGAGCTGCCCGTTCCTCATGCTCCACGGCGAAGGCGACGAGCAGATTCCGCTCCCCGAGGCGCAGAAATGCTTCGACGCGGTCGGCTCGAAGAACAAGGTGATGAAGATCTTCAGCCGCGAGGAAGGCGGCTACCACCATTGCCAGATCGACAATCAGAGCATTTGCTCGGCCTATATGTGGGATTGGTTGGAAGAGGTCCTGCAACCGCAGCATTAGACGGCGGCGGCAGGATGCGGACGGGGCGACCCGTTGGTGCAGAGCAAGAGGACAAATCCCCCCCAGCGTGGCCGCAGCGCTACTTCCGCCCTCGCCCGGACTGTGAGCGAAACAGGCTGGCGAACAGGTCGCGGATCCACCGGCTGCCCGGATCCCGATGAAACCGGTCATGCCAGTACTGGTGAATCTCGATCCTCGGCAGCTTGATCGGCGGCTTGATGATTTCGAGGTCGAGATCGTCGGCGAGAACCGCGGCAATGGACATCGGCAGCGTCGCGACGGTGTCCGTGTGCTTCGCGATCACCGCCGCCGCGATGAAGATCGGCACCCGGCACAGGATGTTGTCGGCCGGAATGGCCGCTTCGACCGCGCGCTCGGCAAGCCTGTGGGCATGGCCCGTCCCCATGGTCGAGGCGAGAACGTGGCGCTCTGCCGCGAATTCACGCAGCGAAGGCGTGGCTGACAGACGCGGATGTCCGCGGTTGACGACGCTGACATACTCCTCCGTCCACAAATACTGGCGCCGTATGCTCTTGCCGAGGTCGGGAAACGACCCCATCGCAAAATCGACCCTGCCGGTTTCCAGCCACGATTCCAGATGCGCGCCTTCGAGTTGCACGACGCGCAGACGCACATGCGGCGCCTCGTCCGCGACTCGCTTCAACAGCGGCGGCAGGAGCTTGATCACGCCCGCATCGACCACGCAAAACTGAAATGTCCGGTTCGACCGCTTCGGATCGAACACCACATGCTCGCCGCGCAATGCGCGCATCCGTTCCAGCACATCGGCGACAGGCTCCGCCAGCGCGAGAGCTTTCGGAGTCGGCTCCATCCGGTGCGATACGCGCACGAACAGCGGATCGTCGAAAAACCGGCGCAGCCGGGCGAGCGTCTTGCTCAGCGCCGGCTGCGTGACGTCCAGCACCTTGGCGGCGCGCGTCAGGCTCCGCTCGCGCAGCAGCACGTCGAGCACGCGCAGGTGCTGCAGATCGAGATCTGCCGCATAACCAAGCGGAATGGAATTAATATCCATGGATTGATAGTGTAACCGCGCATTGGCACCTAGGCTAGACGACTTGAAGGGCGGCCTTGGTGGCCGGCTTCGCAGGTCGGGAATGCGTCTTATGCCGCACGTCTCGGAGCCGGCTCGTCCTACCGCGGTGGCGGCAAATGCCCCCACGAACGCGGTTTCGACCGCGCAATTCCGCGCGGCCTTCGCCAATTTCACCACGACCGTTTCGATCATCGCGACCGATGGACCCGCGGGCGTTGCGGGCCTGACCTGTTCGGCCGTTTGCGCCGCCAGCGACGATCCGCCGCTGCTGCTCGCCTGCGTCCACGGCAAGAGCGCAGCCAATGCCGCCATCCGGGCCAATGGCGTCATGTCCGTGAATTGCCTTCGGACGGACCAGGGCGAAGTGTCGCAGGCCTTCGCCGGTGTGGGCCGTCTCAGCGTCGAGGAGCGCTTCGCGCTCACGGAATGGCATGTGCTCGAAACCGGCGCGCCGTGCTGCACCGGTGCGCTGGCGACGTTCGATTGCGAGATCGCCGATATCCGCGACGTCGGCACGCATACCATTTTCGTCGCGAAAGTGGTCGCGACCGCCGCAAGCGAAACCGCCGAGCCACTGCTCTTTCAGCGCCGCGCCTACGCAACCACACGCAAACTTTAGGGAGGCAGAACGATGCTGCGAACCGGCGAGCACTACCTCAAGTCGCTGGATGACGGCCGCGTCGTCTGGGTCGGCAACACGCAAATCGACAACGTCGCCACGCATCCTCTCACCCGGGCCTATGCGCGCGTCACCGCCGATTTCTTCGACCTTCACCGGCGGCCGGACCTCGAGGACCAGCTCACCTTCGTCGACGAGAGCGGCACGCGGCGCTCGATGATGTGGTTCAAGCACCGCAGCAAGGAAGAGCTCGTCCGCAAGCGCCGCTATCACGAACTCATCATGCGGCAGTTCGTGGCCGCTTCCTGCCCGCGAACGCCGGATTCGCAAAACTACATGCTCGTCACTTACATCGACGATCCCGAGCCGTGGGAAAAGGCCTCGGTCGGCGCGGAGGGGCGCGGCCTCGCAGACAACATCCGGAATTTCTGGCAGTACGCGATGGACCGCGACCTTGTCGTGGCGCCGCACTTCGTCGATCCGCAGGCGGACCGTTCCGATCCCAATGCGCACGCCAACTCGCCTGCTTTGCGCATCGTCGAGACGAACGACGAAGGCATCGTCGTCAACGGCGTCAAGTCGATCGGCACAGCAAGCGCCTTCGCCGATTACCTGCATCTCGGAGTGTTCTTCCGCCCGGGCGCCAAAGGCGACCAGATCATCTACGGCGTCTGCCCGGCCAATTCGAAAGGCATCACCATCGTCTGCCGCGAGAGCGTCGTCGCGGCCGACCCGGTCGAACACCCTCTCGCCTCGCAAGGGGATGAACTCGATGCGACCGTGCTTTTCGACCGCGTGCTGATCCCTTGGAAATACGTGTTCCACATCGGCAACCCGGATCATGCGCGGCTCTACCCGCAGCGCGTGTTCGACTGGGGTCATTATTATGCGCTGGTGCGGCAGGCGGTGCGGGCGGAATTGCTCGCCGGCCTCGCGATCCTGATGTGCGAGCACCTGGGAACAGCGAAGATCGAGGCGGTGCAATCGCGCCTCGCGCGTATCGTCGGCTTTCAGCAGTCGACCTACGCCCATGTCCTGGCGGCGGAGGATCAAGGCTTCTACACGCCGGGCGGGCTCTACAAGCCCGACATCCAGCTGTTCAACTGGGGCCGCGTCTATTTCCTGCAAAACTTCGGTGCGATGGTCGACGAACTGATCGACCTCTGCGGCCGCAGCGCCGTCATGTTCCCGACCGAAGCGCAATGGCAAAACCCGGACATGCGACAATGGCTGGAAAAGCTGAACAAAGGCGCCACCGGCGAGGCCTATGACCGGATCAAGATCGCGCGCGTCATTCGTGATCTCTATCTCACCGACTGGGGCAGCCGGCTGTTCATGTTCGAGAACTTCAACGGCACGCCGCTCCAGACACTCTTGTCGTTGACGATGAAACGCGCCGAATTCACCGGAAGCGGTCAATTCGCGGCGTTCGCCCGCCAGGTCGTCGGCCTCGCCGAGCCATGCGAGCAGATGACCGAGTACAAGGGCGTCGCCGACTACGCCAAGGCACAGGATTCGGCCCGTCGCGATTATCGGCCCGGGAAGATCGCCGCCGCCGAATAGGGCGCGGCTTTCCACGGGTTCACAGGCGAGGAGTTCGGCGAGAAGCGAAGACCAAGCGTCCCGGCGAAAGACAACGGCAAACATCGCCGCCGGGCACATTTCATCCGCTCACAGGGGAGGAGCGTCATGGCTGGTTTGGAGGGGCGACAGGTCGATGCGGTCGGCGTCGTGGACGGCGCACCGGTCGGGGGACTGATCATCGCAGTGGTGGCGCTGTGCGCCGGCGTATCGTTCCTCGACGGGTTCGATATCCTGGCGATTTCCTACGTGGCGCCCGTGATCGGCGCGGCCTGGAAGCTTCCGCGAGAAGCGTTCGGGCCGATCTTCGCCGCGCATTACATCGGCGCCGCAGCCGGCTCCGTGTTTTTCGGCTGGTACGCCGATCGCTACGGGCGCCGCATGGGCGTCATCGTGCCGACCGCCATCTTCGGCGTGTTCGCGCTGCTCACGGTCTATGCTTACGATTTCCGATCGCTGTTCATCCTGCGAATGCTGATCGGCATCGGGCTCGGCGGCGCGCTGTCAAACGCCATCGCCATGGTGGCCGAATATTCACCGCAGCGGGCGCGCGCGACCTTGGTGAGCGTGATGTACGCCGCCTTCCCGCTTGGCGGCGTCATCGGCGGCCCGATTTCGGCGGCGTTGATCGCACATTACGGCTGGCACGCGGTCTTCGTGCTCGGGGGCATTCTGCCGCTCATGCTTACCGTCGCCTTGCTTCTGTGGCTGAACGAGTCGATCCGCTTCATGGTGCTGAGCAAAGCCGGGACCGAACGTATCGCCGGCATCCTCCGGGGAATAGCACCGAGCTTCGAGTCCGCCCCCGGAGACACATATGTCCTGCCGCAGAGCCGCGGCGTCTCGAGCCGGCCGACACGCGAGATCTTCGGCCGCGAGTTCCTGCGGGCGACGGTGCTGCTCTGCGTCGCCGCCTTCATGGCGCAACTTGTCATCGTCTATGTGGTGACCTGGATGCCGCTCGTGCTCGCCTCGATCGGAATGCCGGTGACAAGCGCGATCCTGGCGTCGGTCGCCTTCTCCGTCGGCGGCATCTTCGGCGCCGTGGGGCTGGCGCGCATCATCGACAGGGACAAATCCTACCGCGGACTGATCATCACCTTCTTTCTGTCGGCCATTTCGATCGCCGGGATCGGCTATCTTGCGGCCAATTGGTACGGGCTCCTCGCCATCACCTTCATCACCGGTTTGCTGACCGTCGGCGCCAACATCGTCCTGTCGGCCTATTCGGCGACGGTTTATCCGACCGCGATCCGGTCGACCGGCGTCGGCTGGGTCATCGGTTGGGGCCGCATCGGCGCCATCGCCGGCGCCTTGTTCGGCACCGCGCTGGTCGCGGCCGGCCTCGCCATCGAAACCGCCTATGTGATCGCCGCGGTTCCTGCGATCATCGGCGGTACGGCGATCGCACTGGTGCGGGCGAGGCACCAGTCGGCGATCGTGTACGCTTGAGACCAAGGGGGAAACCATGCACGGACTTTATCCGAACGACGCTTCCTGGATCGACACGGCCGGGCGGCTTCTGATCGTCGCGTTCTTCGTCATCGTGTGGCTGCGAAACCTGTCGAGCCACCATGTCCAGGACCACATCAAGCGCCTGACCTTCTTCAAGGCGCCGCTGCCTCAGGCCACGTTCTGGGCCGGAATGGCGCTCGATGCGGTCGGCTGCGCGCTCATCCTGCTCAACTGGCACGCGGCGATCGGCGCTCTATGCCTCATCGTGTTCACCGTCCTGGCTTCGCTGCTGCTGCTGCGGTTCTGGGAGATGGACGATCCGATGAAGCGCACCGGCATGCAGAACGGCTTCCTCGCCAATATCGGCGTGGTCGGCGGGCTGCTTCTGCTCTTGCAAAACATGATGTGACGCGCTGTCCATGCTCACCACGAAACGGTCCCGGCGGCTCGATCCATTGCCGCCGGAACACGCGCCGGACTTGAAGGAGGAGTTCGACTCCTTCTTCAAGACGCTCGGCTTCGTGCCGAACAGCGTTCTGACGATGCAGCGCAAGCCGAAGCTCGCCAAGGCCTTCGTGCAGATGCAACGGGCGCTGTGGGATCCCGACAGCAAGGTGGATCGCGGGCTCAAGCGCCTGATCGCGCATGCGGCAAGCCGCGTTGCGGACGACCCATACAGCATGGCCCACACCGCGAGCGGCGCGCTGCATTTCGGCATTGCCGCCGGGAAGCTGGCGGCGATCCGGGACTACAGGACGAGCGCCCTGTTCGCGCCGGCCGAGCGCGTGGCGCTCGACTTCGCCACGGCCGCCAGCGCAACGCCGAATTCGGTCGATGAGGCGACGTTCTCGGCGCTGCGAGAGCACTGGACCGAAGAGCAGATCGTGGAGATCGCCGGCGTCGTGGCGATGGCCGGCTTCCTGTCGCGCTGGAACGTCAGCATGGCGACTCCGCTGGAGGCGGAACCGCAGGAGATCGGCGACAAACATCTTGCGCCGCTCGGCTGGAGCGCGGGCGCGCACCGGCGCTAGTCGCGTTAGCCCTCGAATTCGACGATCGACAGGCCGCCATTGTAGTCGGTTGCGTAGATGAGCCCGCTCGCGTCGACGAAGACGTCCGCGGACTGGATCACGCGCGGGCGGTTTGGCCGCTTGTCCATCAAACGTTCCGGCGCCGGCGGCACCAGCGCCCCCACTTCCTTCGGCGCAAACGCGTCCGAGATGTCGAAGGCGCGGAGCCCGGCGTTCTGGTAGGTGGCGAAGATCAGGTTCGAGCTGACGAAGCTGCCCGGCCGGTTCTCGTGGATATTGTGCGGTCCGAAATGACCGGGCTTGGCGCGGTAGTCGGCCTCGGACGGCGTCGGACAGGTGGCGATGCTGACCGGATTGTCGCGCGCACGATTGTCGAACACCCAGATCAGCTTCAGCCCGTCCTCCTGATGATCGAGTACGGCCTCGTCCAGCACGACCAGCAGGTTCCGGTCAGGCAGCGGCAGACAATTATGCGTCCCGCCGCCGAACGGCGGCGACCAGCTCCTGTGCACCACGAGTTTGGGCTGCGTCCGGTCCGCCACGTCGAGGACCACCATGCCGGCGTCGCGCCAGGCCGCATAGGCTGTGTCGCCGTGCACGATCGGATGGTGCAGGCCATAGCGGCGCGAGGCCGGCCATGTCGGCGTCTCGCCGGCCGCGAGGTTCATGCCGGGAATCCACCAGCGGCCGGCCTCGCGCGGATGCGCCGGGTCGCTCATGTCGATCGTCATGAAGATGTAATCGGTGAAACCGTCGAGCAGCACGGACGCGTAGGCCCAGCGACCGCCGGTGTACCAGAGGCGATGAATGCCGCCGCCTTCGACCGGCATGAAGCCGATGCGTTTGGGCGCCGCAGGCTGCGAGATATCGTAGACGGCGAGACCCGCGCTCCAGTCGCGCACTCGCCTGGACTCCGCCGTCCCGACCGTCTTGCCGAGCGCGCCGCTGTAATAGGCGCGCTCGTCGGCGAATTCCTGCGCCCCGAACATATCCTTGGCGTGGATCACCAGCAGAAGATCGTCGGCAGTTTGCAGGTGAATGGTCCAGGTATTTGCCGGCGCAGGGACAAAGTTCACCGTGCGCGGATTCCTGGCGTCACGCACGTCGAGCACCGAGAAGCCGCCGGAGAACATGTGCGCCACAAAGGCGTGGCCGCGATGCACCATCAATTGCATGCCGTCCGGCCGTCCGCCCTGGTCGGAGTGGCCGACGATGCGCATGCGGTGCGCGTAATCCGGGCGCGGCAAATCGGTCATTTGTAAGCGTCGAGGAAATGCGGCACGGCGATCCAGTCGAGCATGGCGCCGTCGCTCTGCAACAATTCGTGCATCCGGCGGTCCTCGTCGGTCTTGAGGTTGACACCCATGTGCGTCCCCAGCTTGCGCCCGTGCATGACGATCCTGTTGCCGAGCGGCTGCCGCTCGGCATTGTAGGCATTCAGCGCCGCGTCGACATCCTCGTTCTCGGACAGATGCTTCGCGAGCGCCTGCGCGTCGGTGCCGGCCTTCGCCATGCCGAAACCCATATGCGGCCTGGCATTGGCCGCCGCGTCGCCAACCATTGCCACGCGTCCGTAGACGATTGTCGGCGACGTGAAATCGTAGATCGGCGTGACGAACGGCTGCGGAATGTTCATCACCGAATCCAGCAGCGTGTCCGGCAAGGTCGCCCGTGCATCCGCATGCATTTCAGCGACGAGGTCTTTGCGAATGAGCGGCGGCGGCACCGAGAACTCGTGCTGCGTCCCATTCTCATCGACCAGCATGTCGCGCAGCTGTGCTGCGTCGGCGGTGCGGTACCAGATGAAATTGAATCGGCGCCGCCCGGGTGTGAGGTCGTCGTTGAACCCCGCGATCGGATAGGTGATCACTTCCTGCCGTGGCGGCAGGAAGAATGTGAAGTACGGATAGATTTCGCGCAGCGTCTTCTCGGACAGGTCGCTCTCATTGGGCGCGCCGCGCCAGATGTAATAGCCGGCGTAGATCGGTTGCACGTCCGGCGCCATCTGCCCGCGTACGCTGGATCGGATGCCGTCGCCGCCAACCAGGATATCGGCCTCCTCGACGCGCCCGCCCGTGAACGTGACGCGCACGCCGCGCTCGTCCTGGTCGACACGCTCGAAATTCCAGCCGAGATGATAATGGCGCTCGTCTATGGTCGTGCGCAGCAGCCGTTGCAGCCTATCCCACGAGGTGAGGATCTGGCGCAGCGGCCGCTCCTCCGTAACCTTGCCGGACTTGTCGATGGCGATGCGCTTGGGGACTTCGACGCCCAGGCGGTCGAGACCGGCGCCGCACGCGACCAGAGCCTCGAACAACTCGGGATGTCCCGTGATGCCGGCGCCGCGTCCGACCAGTTCGACACGCGAGCGCTCGTAGACGTCGACGTCCCAGCCGGCCTTTCGGAGAAACGCTGCCGAGAACAGGCCCGACATCGAGCCGCCAACGATGATCGCGCGGCGGCGCCTGCGACTGGCCTGCAATGACGGCATCGACGCCCTTTCCGACTTCCTGCGAAAACGATTGTCGCAGAATGTATGGGCGCGGGACGTTATCGCGCCAATAAAAAACGATCATGAATGGCGGACCTGCAATCCATGCAGTCCGCTTGCTTGCAAAGCTGGGTCTTGCCTCGCCTATCGGAAATCGGTCGACAGACTTTGAGATGGTCGAAATGCTCTAGGGACGCGTGCTCAAGCGCGACGCGCGCAGGCTGGTGGTCGCAGCCTCATCGATCCTTCCGTCCGCGGCAACGGCGACGCCATAGTCACGATGCGCCTCCTCGGCGGTAATCAGGCCATCGAGTACGTCGTCACGCACCGCTGCCGGATCGCGCGTCAGCGGATCTCCGAAGCCGCCACCGCCCGGCAGCCCGAGGCAGATCGCATCGCGCGCCGGCACGGTTTGCCGGCCTTTCGGGCGGATCGGGCGGCCAGATCGCAAGGCGACGGTGCCAGACCCGCCCGGTTTGCCACCCTCGCGGCCCCGCGCGGGATGCTTCACGCGCTCGAAGTTGCACAACAACGCGATCGGATTTGCGGCAGCGCCGCCGAGCTCGATGGTCTGCCCCAAACCGCCGCGTTGCTTGCCGGCGCCGCCCGAACTCGCCCGAAACTCGCGCCGGTAAAACAACACAGGGGCGACGCTCTCGGTTGCCTCGATCGGAATGGTGCGGACGCCGGACGGAAACGCGGTCGCGCTCAGGCCGTCTTTCTGCGGGCGCGCGCCGGCGCCGCCGCAATGGAAGATGACCGTGCTGAAGGTCGGCAGTTCGTTCGCGTCGGTGCCCTCCTCGACGTGATCGACCAGCGAACCGCCGCCGAAAATCTGCGGATTCCACAAGGACGACGCACCTTCGGCCGGCACTCCGCCCGCGATCACCGCGGCAAGGCAGCCGAACACGACGTCAGGCAGCATCTGCCCGACCGTATGCCGCGCCGCGACCGGCCATGGGCGCTTGACGTTGAGCACGCAGCCCTCCGGCGCGCTGACCGTGATCGGCGCGAGGGAGCCCGCATTATTGGGCACGTCCGGCGCAATGAGGCATTTCACGCCGAAGGCCGTATAGGCCAGGCAATAATTATAGACCACATTGATGCCGTGGCCGGACGCAGGCGACGTGCCGTCGAAATCGACGTTGAGACCGCCTTCGGAAATGGTCAGCGCCGCGGTGAGCGTCAACTCCTTGTCGTAACCATCCATCGTCATGCTGTTGCGATACGTGCCCTTCGGCAGGGCACGGATGCGAGCAAGTGTCGCTTCACGCGAGGCCTCGACAATGGTATCGCCGAGCCGGTCGAGATTGACGATACCGAACTCGCTCATCATGTCGACCAGACGGCGCGAACCCTCGTCGTTGCAGGCGGCGCAGGCATAGATGTCGCCTTCGACCTGCAACGGCTCGCGCACATTGGCGCGGACGAGGCGCAGCAAATCTTCGTTCATCTGCCCTTCGCGCGCGAGCGGCATGATCGGGATGGCCAACCCCTCCTCGAACACCTGGCGTCCGTCCGGTCCCATGCCGAGGCCGCCAATATCGACGACGTGGATCGTATTGGCGAACAGCGCCACCGGTTCGCCGCGGTAGAACGTCGGCGTCACGACCGTGATGTCGTGCAGATGCCCGGAGGTGAGCCAGGGGTCGTTGGTGATGTAATGGTCACCGGGCTTCATGCCCTTGAGCGGATAGACGCTGAGGAAATGGACGACCGCGTTGGCCATGGAGTTGACGTGGCCCGGGGTGCCGGTGACGGCCTGCGCCAGCATGCGGCCGTGTCGGTCGAACACGCCGGCCGACAGGTCGCCGGCCTCACGCACGGACGTCGAGAACGCCGTGCGGAGCATGGTTTGCGCCTGCTCCTCGACCACAGCGATCAACCGGTTCCACATGATCTGGGTTTGTATTTGGCCCAGTGCGGTGTTCGGGCGGGAGACCATGGTCATGCCTCGCGTCGGGTGAGCACGATCGAGCCGTAGCGATCGATTGCAATGTCGAAACTCGGGCTAACCACCGTGGACGTGTCGTCCTCGGCGATCACGGCGGGCCCGCTGAAGCGGGCGCCTGGTTTAAGTCGGCCGCGTTCGTAGATTGCCACTTCGCGGAATTCGCCCACCTCCGGATCGAGCACGTGACGGTGGCCGGCCGGCTGCGGTTTATGCGGCCGCTCTTCGCCGGCAATCGCGAGTTCGCCTTCGGACGGCGCGGCGAGCGACAGGACCCAGCTCAGCACCTCAATCTCGACGCCCGGAATCGGCCGGCTGTACAAACGTCGGTAAGCCTCCTCGAACAGGACGACGATCTGCTCTCGGTCGACCGCCGCGAATTCCTTGACCGGCAATTCGACACCGATCTCGTGGCCCTGCCCGCGATAGCGCATGAAGGCCGAACGCCGCTCGGTGAGCGCGGCTCCGGGCGCACCGCGGCGCACAATCGCTTCGGCTTCGCTGCGCATGCCGGAGAACAAGGCGTTCGCTTCGTCGGGGTCAAACGATCCAAGCCCCATCAAACGCCCGCGCACCACTTCGTAGGCGACCGGCGCGCGCAACAGCCCGACCGCGGAGCCGACACCGGCATTGGCCGGGATGACGATGCGGCCGATGCCGGTCTTCTCCGCCACGCGCGCGGCATGCAGCGGCGCGGCACCGCCGAATGCGATGAGCGTGCGCGGCCGCAGGTCCTTGCCGCTTTCGATGGCGTGCACGCGCGCCGCACTCGCCATGTTCTCATCGACAATCTCGCTGACGCCGAGCGCACCGTGCTCAGGCGAGAGCGCAAGCGCCTTGCCTATCCGGTCGCCGACCGCGCGGCGGGCGGCCGCGACATCGAGCGTCATGCTGCCCCCGGAGAACGCCGCCGGATCGATGCGGGCAAGCACGACGTCCGCATCGGTGACGGTCGGCTCTGTGCCGCCGCGACCGTAGGCGACCGGACCCGGCGTCGAGCCGGCGCTGTCCGGCCCGACACCGATGCGGCCAAGCGCGTCAACGCGCGCGATCGAGCCGCCGCCGGCGCCGATTTCGACCATCTCGATAACGGGGATACGGAGCGGCAACCCGCTGCCTTTGAGGAAGCGGTAGATGCGGGCAACTTCGAAGGCGCGCGCGGTCTGCGGCCTGGCGCCGTCGATAAGGCAAAGCTTCGCGGTCGTGCCGCCCATGTCGAACGAGACGACCTCGTCGAGCCCGCTCTGCCGCGCAACGCAGGATGCAAAGATCGCGCCTCCCGCGGGGCCGGATTCGACGAGGCGCACGGGAAACCGCGCCGCCGTCTCGGTGCTGGTAATACCGCCGCCGGAAGTCATCAGCAGCATCGGACAGACGAAGCCGGCGCGTGCAAGCTCGCTCTCGAGCCGCCCCAGATAACGTCCCATCAATGGCTGGAGATACGCATTGGCGCAGGCCGTGGAGAAGCGCTCATATTCCCTCATTTCCGGGGACACGTCGGAAGAGAGTGTCACCGCGACGTCCGGCAAAGCCCGCGCGATCAGCTCGGCCGTCCGCCGCTCGTGCTCCGGATTGGTGAAGCTGTGCAGGAAGCCGACGGCAATGGCTTCGATCTCATGCTCCTTCAGTGTGTCCAGTGCCCGGACGACGCTGGCCTCGTCGAGCGGCACGAGTACGTTGCCCTGCGCATCGACGCGCTCGGTGACCGGCAGGCGCAGGCGCCGCCGCACCAGCGGCGGGGGCAGGTCGATATTCACGTCATATTGCTCGAACCGGTTCTCATGCCGGATCTCGATGACGTCCCGGAAGCCTTCCGTCGTGAGCAACCCGGTCTTTGCGCCCTTGCGCTCGATCAGCGCATTTGTGGCGAGCGTGGTGCCGTGGATGATCACCCTGACATCCGCGGGCGCGAGGTTCGCCTCGCCCATCGCTAGGCGCAGCGCCGACAGGACGCCCTCTTCCGGCGCACCGGTCGTCGTCAGAACTTTTGCGGTAAAACGCTCGGCTCCGCGCTCGAGGGCCACGTCGGTGAACGTGCCGCCGATATCGACGCCGAGCCTGGCTGCTGGTGATTTCGTCACGGCGGGCACTCGAATTGCTGCGCGCCAGCTTAAATGTCCGAAATCACCGGTGCAAACTCAGGCGCCCAGCTTGAGCGGGACCTTCAGGTAGCGCACCCCGTTCGCCTCGGCCGGGGGAAAGTGCCCCGCGCGCATATTGACCTGGATCGAGGGCAGGAGCAGCAGCGGTGTCGAGAGGGTCTTGTCGCGCGCCACACGCTTGGCGACGAACTCCTCCTCGCTGACACCGTCATGCACCTGCACGTTGCGCGCCTTCTCCTCCGCGACCGTTGTCTCCCAGGCGTATTGATCGCGGCCCGGCGCCTTGTAGTCGTGACACATGAACAAGCGCGTCTGCGGCGGCAATGACAGGATGCGCCGGATCGACCGGTAGAGAGCGTGTGCGTCGCCACCCGGGAAGTCGGCGCGGGCCGTGCCGTAGTCAGGCATGAACATCGTATCGCCGACGAAGACCGCATCGCCGATCCGGTACGACACGCAGGCCGGGGTGTGGCCGGGCGTGTAAATCACTTCGGCCTCGATGCCGCCGATCGCGAACCGCTCGCCGTCCGTGAACAGATGATCGAACTCCGAGCCGTCGCCCGACACGTCTGCCGCATTGAAGACCGGTCGGAAGATCTGCTGCACGTCGCGAATATGCTCGCCGATACAGACGGGCGCTCCCGTCTTTTGCTTGATATAGGGTGCTGCCGAGAGGTGGTCGGCATGGACATGCGTCTCGAGCACGCGGCCGATCCTCAAACCGAGCCGTGCCGCTTCGGCCAGGAGCGTGTCGGCTGCCATCACATTGGCCTCGCCGCTCTTGTGGTCGAAGTCCAGAACCGGGTCGACCACCGCCGCATCCTTGGTCGCCGGGTCCCAGACCAGGTAGCTCACCGTATTGGTCGGCTCGTCGAAGAAGGCTTTGATTTCGGGCTTATTGGTCGCCATGACGCGTTCTCCTGCGGGCTCATCATATAGGACTTGACGTATATATTAGCATCGCCTACATTAGCAATACCTAATGTACGGAAAGCGCCCGATGGCCCAACGCGCCCAGACTATCAGAGCGGTCGACGCCGCAATGGCGGAACTCGAAAGCAAGGCGGCGGAAGCCGCCGCCCTGCTCAAACTGCTCGCCAACGAGAACCGGCTCTTGATCCTGTGCCGGCTGGCGCTCAAGGGCGAGATGGCCGTCGGCGATCTCGCCGGCGCGGTGGGGCTGAGCCAATCGGCGCTGTCACAGCATCTCGCGCGGATGCGCGAAGAGGGCCTCGTCGCCACGCGCCGCGATGCACAGACGATTTTCTATCGTATCGCCGACGACAATGCGAAGCGGCTCCTGATGCTGCTGAAGGACATCTACTGCCCGTGAGGGCGGCAACAACAGAACAAGAGAGGACAGGATGAGCGATCTACAGACAATCTCCCCCACCCGCGCTGCCGAACTCGTGCGGCAAGGTGCCGTACTCGTCGACATCCGCGAGGCCGACGAAGCCGCGCGCGAGCGCATTCCCGGTGCGCGTCACCATGCGCTGAGCCGCATCGAGAAGGACGCTCCGTTGCGCGAGGGGGACGACGTGCTGGTCTTCCACTGCCGCTCGGGAGCGCGCACACGCGGCAACGCCGCGCGCCTCGCCGCAGCCTCGGGAACGTGCGACACATACATTCTCGATGGCGGTCTCGACGCCTGGAAGAAGGCCGGCCTGCCAGTCTCGTTCGACCGCAGCGCGCCGATCGACATCATGCGCCAGGTCCAGATTGGCGCCGGGTCGCTCGTGCTCATCGGCGTCGTTCTCGGCGCGCTGGTCGCGCCGGGCTTCTACGCGCTCTCGGCCATCGTCGGCGCCGGTCTGGTCTTCGCCGGCGCGACGGGTTTCTGCGGCATGGCCCATGTGCTCGCGCGGATGCCCTGGAACAGGCGCGCATTCGCCGGGGCAAGATGACCGCGCTCGCCGCGCTCCTCGCCATCGGTTCGGGCGGCATAGTCGGCTTCACGCTCGGGCTCGTCGGCGGCGGCGGCTCGATCATGGCCGTGCCCTTGCTCGTCTATGTCGTCGGCGTCGCCTCCCCGCACGTGGCAATCGGCACCAGCGCCGTCGCAGTGGCGGCAAGCGCCGCCGCCAACCTCGTCGGGCACGCGAGAGCGCATACCGTCAAATGGAATTGCGCCGCGGTGTTCGCGCTGGCCGGCGTCGCCGGCGCGGCCGCCGGCGCGCACTTCGGCAAGCTGATCGACGGCGGCCGCCTGCTGACCCTGTTTGGCGTGCTGATGATCTTCATCGGCGTGCTGATGCTTCGGCCGCGCAAATCCGGCGATCATCCGGACGTAAAACTGACGCGCGACAGCCTGCACCTCCTGCCCTGGCTCGCCGGCATCGGTTTCCTCGTCGGCGCGCTGTCCGGCTTCTTCGGTATTGGCGGCGGCTTTCTGATCGTGCCCGGCCTGATGGCCGCAACGGGCATGCCGCTGATCAATGCGGTGGGCTCCTCGTTGTTCGCAGTGACCGCATTCGGCCTGACCACGGCGGCGAGCTACGCGGCCTCCGGTCTCGTCGATTGGCCGCTCGCCGGCCTGTTCATCCTCGGCGGCGCAGCCGGCGGAGTTGGAGGCATCGCGCTGGCGCGCAGATTGTCTTCGCACAAGCACGCGCTCACCCGCATTTTCTCCGCCATCGTCATTGCCGTGGGTGCTTACGTGACGACGCGCGGCTTTCTTCCGGCGTGACCATTGCCCACGAAACTTCGGGCGACCGGAAAACTTACCAAATTGTCATTCGCCGTCGGCACCTCCACGGTCTTGCGCCGGAACAATGGTAGCAGCGACCGTGTTGCCATCGCGGACGTTCGCTCCGCGATGAGCCTTTTCATGAGTCTCGCCTTCCCTTTCGGCCGCACGCCGTTCCGCAACAAGGTCATCGTCGTCACCGGCGCGTCCGCCGGCGTCGGCCGCGCCACGGCGGAGGCCTTCGCGCGGCAAGGCGCCTTCATCGGGCTCATCGCCCGCGATGCGGAGTCGCTGGCCGACACCAAGGCCGAGTTGATGCGGATCGGCGCGCCGGTCGCGGTGCACGCCTGTGACGTTGCCGATGCCGACGCGGTATTCGCCGCCGCCGCGCAGTTCGAGCGTGAACTCGGGCCGATCGACGTCTGGGTCAATGCGGCCATGGTCACCGTCTTTTCCCCGATCGCCGAGATGACGCCGGATGAATTCCGCCGGGTCACCGAAGTGACCTATCTCGGCTTCGTCCACGGGACGCTCGCCGCGCTCAAATACATGCGCGCCCGCAATGACGGGACGATCGTCCAGGTCGGCTCGGCGCTCGCCTATCGCGGCATCCCGCTCCAGTCGGCCTATTGCGCCGCCAAATTCGCCATCCGAGGATTCACGCAATCGCTGCGCACAGAGCTGGAACACGACGGCAGCCGGGTGCGCGTGTCGATGGTGCAGCTTCCCGGTATCAACACGCCGCAGTTCGACTGGGCGCGTGCGCATGTCGGCCGGCATCCTCAGCCGGTCCCCCCCGTGTTCGAGCCGGAAGTGCCGGCGCGCGCGATCCTGCGCGCCGCGCGCGAGGGCAAGGCGGAATACTGGGTGAGCCGCACCGTCGCCGAGCTTGTGCTCGGCACGATGATCGCGCCGCGTTTGATCGCGAAATATCTGGCCCGCACGACAGTCGAGGGGCAAATGACGCCCGAGCCTATCTCGCCACGGCGACCCGACAATCTCTATGCGCCCGTCGTCCGGTATCACCGCACGCACGGCTCGTTCGGCAAGAAAGCCAAACGCCGCGCCGTCACGCTGAACGCGGACCACGCCCGGTTCGGGGTGGTCGCCGCCGGCACGGCCGCGACATTGGGTCTCGGCTTCCTCCTCGGCCGCGCAGCTCAACGATTTGTAACGGAACGCACACAACGCTCCGTCCGTTGACTTTGCGGGAGCGACATTCTCAATCGCGGGTCATGGAACGTGGCGCTGATCGAACGGCCGGCGCAAGGCGTGGTTTATCGCGAGCGGACCGGCCCGCCGCTGTCTAACAAGACGCTCGTCGCCGCAGGTGCGGCGCTCCTCGGTATCGGGCTGGCCGGCGCGCTTTTGCGGCGTCGGCGCGCGGCGCTGCCGCCTCATCGTCCCGACGGATTCAAGCGGTGCGCGCGCGGACTCGAGCGCGGAGCGGCGATCCTCGCGGCAAGCGTCGTCGCCGACAGCGCGATGGAGCACTTCCGCGGCAATTATGACAATCGCGGCATGATCCTGGCGCCGCTGGTCGCAACGGCGACCATGGCGACTGCGCTGGCCGGACGTCCGGCGAAAACCGCTTCGTCAGCAGTGTTCGGCACCGCAGTCGCTGTCGGGCTGACCGGACTGGGCTTTCATTTCTACAACATCACCAAGCGGCCGGGCGGCCTCTCCTGGCAGACCTTGTTCTATGCCGCGCCCTTCGCCGCGCCCGGCGCGCTGGCTCTCGCCGGCGTGCTGGGACTGACGGCGGGACGCGTTCCGCGCGCCCGGTATGCTTGCTCCGCCACGCAGCGCTATGTCGCGACCGGGCTTGCCTGGTCCGTCTCGGCGAGCCTCATGGTCACGGCTTCGGAAGTTTGGGTACTGCACTTCCGCGGCGCCTTCCACGATCCGTTCATGTTCGTACCGGTCACAATCGTGCCGGTGGCCGCGCTGGCGCTCGCGCATTCCGGCGCGCGCCCGAGCCCGCGCAATCTTACTGTGACGCGGTGGCTCCTGCGGCTGACGGCTCTCGTCGGCCTTGCTGGCACCGGCTTCCATGCCTTTGGCATCTCCCGCAACATGGGCGGATGGCGCAACTGGTCGCAAAATATATTTGCGGGCCCTCCGCTGCCGGCGCCGCCCAGCTTCACCGGCCTCGCATTCGCCGGCCTCGGCACGCTGACTCTCCTAAGCACGTGCGGAGGCGCCGATGTCTGACCGCTCCTTCCGCAACCCTTATCCCGACTACGACGTGCTGGCGAAGTGGGACACGCCGTCCTGGAACACGCAGACCCGCGCGGTCCTGCGCAAGCGGCTCACCGGCGTTCCGCCGCGGCGGTTTCTGACGGAATTGCAATACGAGACGCTGGAGGCGGTGTGCGATCGCGTCATGCCGCAGGGGGAGCGCGGCGATGACAAGGTGCCGATTGCGCCCTTCATCGACGCACGCTTGCACGAGAATGAAGGCAGCGGCACCCGCTACGAGCCGATGCCGCCGCTTCAGGAGCGCTGGCGCCGCGGCCTCGACGCCATCGAGGCGGAGGCGCAGCATCGTTTCCACCGCGCCTATCGCGTGCTCGATCCGGCCGAGCAGGACCTGATCCTGCACGCCATGAACAAGGGCGACACCGAAAGCCCCGCCTGGGGGCCACGCATGCCGGCGCAGAAATTCATGCGACACGAACTGCTGCGCACCATCGTCGAAGTTTATTACGCGCATCCGGCAGCCTGGAGCGAGATCGGCTTTGGCGGGCCCGCTTCGCCGCGCGGATATGTTCGCCTCCAGCCGAACCGCCACGACAGTTGGGAAGGCGAAGAGCGCGACGCTTCACTCGTCCGCGCGGCGGCCGCCAAATGAGCGCCTCGTTCGAAAAACCGCGCGCGGCCGACGGCCGGGCCCCGGACGTGTTCAGCCACGATGGTTGGCTGCCGATGAAGCAGTACCGCGAGGACGAGGCGGTCGACTTCGCCATCGTCGGCACGGGCGCCGGCGGTGCGACCTTGGCCGCGAAGTTGAGCGAAGCAGGATTTTCCGTGGTCGCGTTCGACGCCGGCGCTTTTTACCGCCCCCTCGCCGACTTCGCGTCCGACGAGACCGCGCAGAACCGGCTCTACTGGCTCGGCGACCGCATCAGCGGCGGCGAGGATCCGGTCGAGTTCGGCTCCAACAATTCCGGCCGCGCCGTCGGCGGATCGACCGTGCATTTCCAGATGGTGGTGTTGCGCTGGCGGCCGGAATGGTTCGCGTCGCGCTCCAAGCTCGGTTACGGCCGCGACTGGCCGATCGACTGGCGCGAGATGTGGCGTTACTACGACGAGGCCGAAGAGGCGCTGAAGGTTTCAGGCCCGGTTCGCTATCCGTGGGGCCCGCCGCGCGGGCGCTATCCCTATCGCGAGCACGAGGTGAACGCGGCCGGGCTGGTGCTCGCCAAGGGTGCGGAGGAACTCGGCGTTCGGTGGGCGGCGACACCGCTCGCGACCGTCTCGGCACCGCGCGGCAAGTCGCCGCCCTGCGTCTACCGCGGCTTCTGCAAGTCAGGCTGCTCGACCAACGCCAAGCAGAGCGCGCTCAATACCTGGGTTCCGCGCGCGATCGCGGCCGGAACGGAAATTCGTGACCTGGCCATGGTCGGTCAGATCGAAACCGGCACCGACGGGCTCGCGAGCGGGGTCGTCTACCATCGCGACGGTCAATGGCGCCGGCAACGCGCGCGCAATGTCGTCGTTGCGGGCTACGCCATCGAAACACCGCGCCTGCTCCTGCATTCCGCCTGCGCCAAACATCCCGACGGCCTCGCCAATTCGAGCGGCCTCGTCGGCAAGTATTTCATGGTGCACTCGAACCACGCGGTCTGGGGCGTGATGCAGGACGAAATCCGCTGGTACAAGGGACCACCCTCGATGGCCGTGTGCGAGCATTGGAATTACGAGGACAAGGGCAAGGACTTCCACGGCGGCTATGCGTTCATGAGTCAGGGGCCGCTGCCGATCGACCATGCCCGGTCGCTGGTGTCCGACACCGGCATGTTCGGCATGGAATTGCGTCAGCGCATGGCGCTCTACAATCACATGGCTGGCCTGAAGATCGTCGGCGAGACCGACGCCCGCGAGCAAAACCGGATCGAATTGGCCGACGAGACCGACGAATTCGGCATCCCGCTCGCGCATGTCACCTACGCCTATTCCGACAACGACAAGCGCCTCTATAAACACTCGCTGCGCTTCATGCGGCAGATGTTGGAGGCTGCTGGCGCCAGCGACATGACGGAGACGTCGAGCACCGCGCATCTCATGGGCGGCTGCCGCATGGGCACGAGCCCCAGCGACAGCGTCACTGACGCCGACGGCCGCGCCTGGGACATTCCCAATCTCTGGATTTGCGACGGATCGCTGTTTCCAACCGCGGGCGGCGTCAATCCCTCGCTGACGATCTATGCGCTGGCCTGCCGCATGGGCGACCGCATTCCGGCGCTGGCAAGCCGCGGAGAATTGTGACATGGCGCGCAGCCAAGCATCGATCACTGGCGTCCGTGCGCGCGCCTACACGATCCCGACCGACAGACCGGAAGCCGACGGCACTTTCGCATGGAACTCGACCACGCTCGTGGTCGTCCATGTCGAAGGCGGTGGCAAGATCGGACTGGGCTACACCTATACCCACGGATCGATCGTCGCGCTGATCGACAGCAAATTGAAGGAGGCCGTGGCCGGAACAGACGCGATGAACCCGCCTGGCGCCAACGCGGCGATGCAGCACGCCGTGCGCAACATGGGCCGGCAGGGACTGGCGGCGACGGCGATCTCGGCGGTCGACGCTGCGCTGTGGGACCTCAAGGCGAAGCTCTTGGACCTGCCGCTCTGCACGCTGCTCGGGCGCCTGCGTGACAACGTGCCGATCTATGGCAGCGGCGGTTTCACCAGCTATTCGCTCGACGAACTCACGGACCAGCTCGGCGGCTGGGTCGCGCATGACGGCTGCCGCTTCGTGAAGATGAAGATCGGCACGCATCCGTCCGACGACCCCGCCCGCGTCGCCAAGGCGAAAATCGCGATCGGCGAGAACGCCACTCTCTTCGTCGACGCCAATGGTGCCTACGCGGCCAAGCAGGCGCTTGAGATGGCCGAGGTGTTCGAGGCCTATCGCGTCGGTTGGTTCGAGGAACCGGTCTCCTCCGACGATCTTCCCGGACTTCGCCTCCTTCGCGAGCGCGCCCCCGCCTGCATGGAGATCGCGGCGGGCGAATACGGCTACGAAATCGACTATTATCGCCGCATGCTGGCCGCAGGCGCCGTCGATGTGGTGCAGGCCGATGTCACGCGCTGCGGCGGCGTGACCGGCTTCCTCCAGGTTGCGACGTTGGCCGACGCGCACCACAGCGATCTGTCCGGCCACTGCGCGCCGGCCCTGCACCTGCACGCAGCTTGTGCGGCGCCGCGCCTGCGCCATCTGGAATGGTTTCATGACCACGTGCGGATCGAGCACATGCTGTTCGACGGCGCGCCCGTGCCGAAGCATGGTCAGATCGCTCCCGATCTCTCCCGGGCCGGTCACGGGCTGACCTTCAAGGAGAAGAACGCGGAGCGGTTCGGCTCCTGACCGCCCTCACCTCTGCCCTTCCATGCGCAGAACGGCGTCGCGCCGCCGGCGACTTTGTCCTATGAAGAAGACATAGGACGAAGCGTGACAATCGGCCCGGGGGAAGCGTGAGCATGGTGCGGAGTTTCGATGCCGAAGTCGCGGTCGTCGGCGGCGGACCGGTCGGGCTCGTGGCGGCGCTGCTGCTGGCGCGCGACGGCGTCTCCGTCGTGCTGATCGAGAAGTCGCCGGAGGTCGAGATCGACCTGCGCGCCTCCACCTTCCACCCGCCCACACTCGATATGCTCGAGCGTCTCGATCTCGCGCGCGTTCTGACGGGACAGGGTCTGATCAGCCCGCAATGGCAGGTGCGCCTGCATCCCGACGGCGACCGCGTCGTGTTCGACCTCGGCGTGCTGGCCAACGCGACGGCTCACCCCTATCGCGTGCAGTGCGAGCAGTGGAAGCTGTCGCGCGCCGCCCACGCGGCGTTGCTCGCGGAGCCGCGCGCCACCGTGCAGTTCGGCGCCGAGGTGACCGACCTGGCGCAGGACGACGACGGCGTCACCCTGAACGTCAGCGGCGGTGACGGCGGTTCGACCCTACGCACCCGCTACGTCATCGGCGCAGATGGCGCGCGTTCGACAGTGCGCCGCGCGCTCGGCCTCGATTTCGAGGGCGAGACCTATCCGGAAACGACCCTTCTCGTAACGACTACGTTCCCATTTGAGCAGCATCTCGAAGGCCTGACCAACATCGCCTATTGCTGGAAGGCGGACGGAAACTTCTCGCTGCTGCGCGTTCCGGGCCGATGGCGCGTGTCAATCTATCCGCGCGAGGACCAGCCAATCGAAGACCAGCTCACCGAGCCGGCCATCGAGGCACAGTTGCAGACCATCGTGCTGCGAAAAGAGGCTTACGAGGTCATCGAGAAGCGTCCCTATCGCGTGCACAAGCGCATCGTGCCGCACTATCACCGCGGCCGGGTCGCGCTGGCCGGCGACGCCGCGCACGTCAACAGCCCGGCCGGCGGCATGGGCCTCAATGGCGGTCTGCACGACGCCTTCGCGCTCATCGACGCCCTGCGCGACATCCGCAACGGCGCGCCGCGGCAGGCGCGCCTCGATCTCTACGAGCGCCGCCGTCGGCCGGTCGCGCTCGAGCAGATCATCGCCCAGGCCGACGCCAACCGCGCGCGCATGCGCGAGAAAGACCCGGCGCGCCGGCGCGAGATTCTCGACGGGCTGAAGGCCATCGCCGCCGATCGCACGCGGCTCGAGGCGCATCTGCTGCGCACCTCGATGATCGCCGGCCTGCGTCAGGCCGCCGCCGTCACCTGAGGTTCGCGCGCGTCATATTCGAACAGCCAGTCATAGCGCGTGCGGACGCGCTCCGGCTCCCATTCGCGCGTGATGTAGGCCACGGCCTGATCGTGATCGGCGAGGATCGGGTTGTGGAATCGCTTGGCGGTCTCGGTCGAGCCGCGCACGATCCGTGACGTGCGCTCGACGCGCAGGTCCTGAAATCGGCGGAACGCACCGGCAATATCGCTTGGATCGGCGGCGATCGCGCGCGCGATGACGACCGCGTCCTCAATCGCCATGTTCGCTCCCTGCGCAAGGAAGGGCAGCGTCGGGTGGCAGGCGTCACCGATCAGGCAGAGTCGCCCGAACGCCCATTGCGCCAGCGGCTCGCGGCCGACGAAGGCCCATTTGAACGGCACGTCGAGCCCGCGGATCGTCTCCTGCACCGCCGGATGCCAGCCCTTGAAGTCCGCAAAGCATTCCTCGTGCGTGCCGCGCTCCGTCCAGGATTCGACCGGCCAGTCGCGGCCCTCCACGACGCCGACGAAATTGTACAATTCGCCACGCCGCACCGGGTACGTAATGACATGCGCGCCCGGCCCCACCCAGTTGGTGCCGACCGGCGTGCGCTGCTCAGGTGACAGGCGCCCGGCTGGCACCAGCCCGCGCCACGCCATGATCCCGAGGAAGGAGGTCTTCGCCGAAACGCCGGCTGCCGCACGCAGCTTCGAATGCACGCCATCGGCGGCGACGATCGCGTTGCCATGCGCGTCGGGCTTGCCGGAGAAATGCAGCGTCACGCCGTCGTGGCGCTCGGTGAAGCCATGCGCCTGATGGGCGACATGGATCGCATCCGGCTTGAGTGCGAGCACGGCGTCGCGCAACACGGTGTGGAAGTCGCCGCGGTGGACGGTCCAGTACGGCGCGCCGAAGCGTTCGACGCAGTCGCGGCCGAGATCGAACAGCTTCCAGGTCTGTCCCGTGTTCCACAGCCGCACCTCTTTACGCGCCGCTTCGCAGGCGACCTTGTCGAGCGCGTCGCGCAGACCGAGGTCGATCAGCAGGCGCGAGCCGTTCGGCCCGATCTGCACGCCCGCCCCGACCTCGCGCAGCTCGGTCGCCTGCTCGTAGACCGAGACATCGATGCCGCGCCGCAGGAGGGAGAGCGCCGTTGTCAGCCCGCCAATGCCGCCCCCGGCGATGAGGATATGCGGTGATGCCTTGCTCATAGTGGGGCCGGACTCCTTCTCACCGGCCCACCGTCGCTTGCGCTATTCCAATGTGCAAGCGCCTTGGCGAGCCCGGTGGATGAGTCCCCAGACAGCCTCTTGCCGCAAACGCGTCCGCATGCTCCCGTTCCTGGAACCGCTGCGGGACAGGACCAATGATCAGGATCGGCATTATCGGGCTCGGCTGGTGGGGCAAACAGATCGTCACCTGCCTCAAGGAAAGCCCGCGTTTCGCGGTCGTGGCCGGCTGCGACGTCGACCACAACATGGCCGCCCCGTTCGCGCGGGAGCATGCCTTCGATCTGGTCACCGACTATCGGCAACTCCTGAAACGCCCCGACATCGACGCCATCGCCGTCGTCACGCCGCACCTGCTTCATGAGGAAATGGCGATCGCCGCGCTCGAAGCCGGCAAGCAGGTGTTCTGCGAGAAGCCTTTATCGACGACAGCCGCGAGCGCCGAGCGCATCCTCGCGGCGAGCGCCAAACGCGGCGGCCTGCTCGGCATCGGCCACGAACGTCGCTACGAGCCTGCAATCGAAGCGATGCGCGGACTGCTCGAGAGCGGCGCGCTCGGCCGCGTCCTGCACATGGATTCCAATGTCAGCCACAACAATTTCCGCAACATGGACCCGTCGAACTGGCGACGCGATCCGCGCCACGCGCCGGCGGGCGCCTGGACCGCACTCGGCATCCATCTCGGCGACTTGATGGTGTCCTTCGCCGGCACTCCCATCCGCGTCGCCGCGCGCACGGCGTCGCAAATCTTCCCCGCTCCCGCCGAGGATTTCGTCTCGGCCGACATCGATTTTGCCGGCGGTGCGCGCGGCCGCATCACCTGCCTCTCGACACCGCCCTTCTATGCGCGCTTCACGCTCATCTGCGACCAGGGCTGGGTCGAGGTGCAGGAAGGCGGCAATGTCGACAAGGGCCTGCCGTCGACCTTCGTGTACTGCAAGCCGGACGGATCGCGTGAGAGCCGCAGCTACGCGCCGGTAAATACCGTGCGCATGAACTTCGAGGCCTGGGCCGACGCGCTGGAGGGCCGCGCGCCCTACCGTTTCACGCCCGAACACCTCCGCGCCAACATCGGCATCCTCGATGCGGTGACACGCTCCGCCGCCGACGGCGGCAGGCCAGTTGCTCTTTAGTCGCAACTGCGACTAGACCAGTCGAAATCGCGCCGCGGCTGCGCTAGATAGCGCGCATGCAGAACGAGAAAGAACAGGTCGCGCTCTCGTCGATCGCGGCGTCGGCCGGGTTGACGATCGCCAAGGCGATCGTCGGTATCATGACCGGGTCGCTCGCCATCCTGTCGGAAGCCGGCCACTCGCTGATCGATTTCGGCGCGACGGTGATGACCTATGTCGCGGTTCGCATCTCGGGCAAGCCGGCCGACGAGCAGCACCATTACGGCCACGGCAAGGTCGAGGCTGTCTCCGCACTGGCCGAGACGGCGCTGCTGTTCCTGTTGTCCGGCATCGTCATCTGGGAGGCGCTCAAGCGCCTGATCGACCATGAGGGTCACATCGTCGCCGCCACCGGCTGGGCCTTTGGCGTCATCATCGTTTCGATCGTCGTCGACTTCTTCCGCGCCCGCGCGCTGACGCGCGTCGCGCACGAGACGCAGAGCCACGCGCTGGAGGCCGACGCGCTGCATTTCTCCTCGGACCTGTGGTCCTCGCTCGCGGTGCTGTGCGGCCTCGCCGGCGTCTGGCTCGGCTATTCCTGGGCCGACTCGGCCGCCGCACTCGTTGTCGCCGTGCTGGTCTGCATCGCCGGCTGGCGGCTCGGCAAACGCACCGTCGATACGTTGACCGACACCGCCCCGCCAGGCGCGGCGGAACTCATCCGGTCTACGGCCGCGAAAGTGCCGGGCGTCGTGCGCGTCGACCAGGTGCGCGCGCGCGCCGTCGGCGAGACGACCTTCATCGACCTCGGCGTCGGCGTCAGCCGCACGCTTCCGATCGACCGTGTCGATTCGATCAGGGATGCCGTCGCCGCAGCTCTGCGCGCAGGAATGCCGGGCGCCGAACCGGTCGTGACGACGCATCCGGTCGCGCTGGACAACGAGACCGTGCTCGACCGCGTCATGGTGATCGCGCGCAACCGTGCGCTTGCGGTGCACCATGTCACGGTGCACGAATTGCGCGACAAGCGCTCGGTGTCGCTCGATCTCGAAGTCGACGGCAGGCTTTCGCTCCGTGCGGCGCACGAAACGGCCGACGCGCTCGAAGACGCAATCGAGGCCGAACTCGGCGACGGCGTCGAAGTAGAAACCCACATCGAGCCGTTGCAGCCGCAAGACGTGGCGGGCCGCGAAGCGCTGCCCGAGCGCGTCGCTGCCGTTGCCATGGCGCTCGGCGAATTGGCGGCCGAAGGCCGTATCATCCGCGATGTGCACGATGTACGCGTCCGCGAGACCGCGGACGGCGAGATCGTCAATTTTCATTGCCGCGTCGATCCGGAGCTCAGCGTCCATGAGGTGCACGACGCCGTCGATGCGCTCGAGCGCGCGCTGAAGCTGCGCTCGCCACAGATCAAGCGCGTCATCGGCCACGCCGAGCCGATGCGCTAGGGCACCAGCACCGCCGCGCCTTCCAGCCTGCCCTCGCGCAAGTCGGCGAGCGCCTCGTTCGCCTGCGCCAGCGGATAGCGCGTGACCGCGCATCGCAGGCCGGCCTTTGGCGCCACGGCAAGAAACTCCCGGGCGTCCTCACGCGTCAGATTGGCGACCGAGCGCACCTGCCGTTCCTCCCAGAGGATGGAATAGGGAAAGCTCGGAATGTCCGACATGTGAATGCCGCCGCAGACGACGCTGCCGCCTTTCTTCACTGCTTTCAAGGCCGCTGGCACGAGCGCGCCCACCGGCGCGAAGATGATGGCCGCATCCAGCGGCTCCGGCGGCGCGTCGTCCGAACCGCCGGCCCAGTCGGCGCCGAGCGAGCGGGCGAAGGCTTGCGCGGCCGTGTCGCTGCCGCGCGTGAACGCGAACACGCGCCGCCCCTGCCACTTCAGCACCTGCGCAAGGATGTGGGCGGCGGCGCCGAATCCGTAAAGGCCGACCGACCGACCCTCCCCGGCAAGCCGCAGGCTGCGCCAGCCGATCAGTCCGGCACACAGCCACGGCGCTATTTCGGAGTCGCCGCCGCCCTCACCGAGCGGAAAGCAGTAGCGCGCATCCGCAACAGTATGCGTCGCGAAGCCGCCGTCGCGCGTGTAGCCGGTGAACACCGGCGCATCGCACAGATTCTCGCTGCCCTCTTTGCAATACGAACAATGACCGCAGGTCGCGCCGAGCCAAGGCACGCCCACGCGCTCGCCGACGGCAAAGCCGCTGACTCCCTGCCCGATCGCCGCCACGCGGCCGACGATCTCGTGGCCCGGCACGATCGGCAGCCTCGGATGCGCCAGGTCGCCGTCGACCACATGCAGGTCGGTGCGGCAGACGCCGCAGGCGCCGACCGCGATCATCAGTTCCCCCGAACCCGCGGACGGCACAGGACGTTCGCGGACGACCAGGGGCGTCCGCGGACGTTCCAGCACCATCGCCCGCATCACCGCCATGTTCCTTCCAATCCGCCGCCGGCTATCCTAGATCAGACCCCATGCGCACCGACATTGCCCAGCCCATCCGCCTCGAAGATTACCGCCAGCCCGACTGGCTCGTGGACACGGTCCACCTGGACTTTTCGCTGCATCCGAGCGGCACGCGAGTGAAGGCGAGGCTGTCGCTGCGGCCGAATCCGAAAGGCCCGGCCGCGCCATTGGTGCTCGATGGCGACGAGGTGTCGTTGACCTCGCTCAAGATCGACGGCGTCGAGGCCGTGTCTGACGCCTATGTCGCAACGCCCGACCGGCTGACCATTGCGCAGCCGCCGGCCAAGCCCTTCACGCTGGAGATCGAGACCATCGTCGACCCGTCGGCCAACACGCAGCTCTCTGGCCTCTATCGCTCCAGCGGCACCTATTGCACGCAGTGCGAGGCCGAGGGCTTCCGCCGTATCACCTACTTCCCCGACCGGCCGGACGTGATGGCCGTCTACACGACGCGCATCGAGGCCGATAAGCGCGAGGCGCCGGTCCTCCTCGCCAACGGCAATCTGACAGAAAGCGGCGGCCTGGCCGGCGGCCGCCACTTCGCGGTCTGGCACGACCCGCACCCGAAGCCGTCCTATCTGTTCGCGCTCGTCGGCGGCGACCTCGCCTGCGTCGAAGACCGTTTCCGCACTATGTCCGGCCGCGACGTGACGCTGCACATCTATGTCGAGCACGGAAAAGAAGACCGCTGTGCCTACGCCATGGACGCGCTCAAGCGCTCGATGCGTTGGGATGAGACGGCGTTTGGCCGCGAATACGATCTCGACATCTTCATGATCGTCGCCGTCTCCGACTTCAATATGGGGGCGATGGAGAACAAGGGCCTCAACGTCTTCAACGACAAATACGTTCTGGCGACGCCGGAGACCGCGACCGACGCCGACTATTCCTACATCGAGGCGATCATCGCCCACGAATACTTCCACAACTGGACCGGCAACCGCATCACCTGCCGCGACTGGTTCCAGCTCTGCCTCAAGGAAGGCCTCACGGTCTTCCGCGACCAGGAGTTCTCCTCCGACATGCGCTCGCGCCCGGTGAAGCGCATCGCCGACGTGCGAGGGCTTCGCGCCGCGCAATTCGTCGAGGACGCGGGTCCGCTCGCGCATCCGGTTAGGCCGCAGGCCTACAAGGAGATCAACAATTTCTACACGTCGACCGTCTACGAGAAGGGCGCCGAGCTCTGCCGCATGGTGCAGACGCTGATCGGTAAGGACAAGTTCCGCGCCGGCATGGACCTCTATTTCGCCCGCCACGACGGCGAAGCGGCCACCGTCGAGCAGTTCATCCAGTGCTTTGCCGATGCGAGCGGCCGCGACATGACACAGTTCATGTTGTGGTACGCGCAGGCCGGCACACCCGAAGTGACGGTCACGACGAAGTACGACGCCGTGGCGAAGACCTTTATCATCGACGCGAAGCAGGTGGTGCCGCCGACGCCGGGCCAGCCGACGAAGCACCCGATGGTGATCCCGCTGCGGGTCGGCCTCGTCGGCAAGGATGGTCGCGATGTGCCGCTAAACCTTCAGGGCGGCGCACTGACCGGTGACGTCATCGAACTCAATACGGCGGAAAAGACCTTCGTCTTCACCGGCGTCGCCGACCGGCCGGTTTTGTCGATCAACCGCGGCTTCTCGGCGCCGATCAAGCTCGTCACCGATCTTTCGAACGACGACCTCGCCTTCCTCGCCGCGCACGATTCCGATCCGTTCAACCGCTGGCAGGCGCTGCAATCGATCGCGACGGGCCTGTTGATCGGCAATGTCGACGAGATCCGCAAGGGCCTCCCGCCGCGGAGCGATGAGCGGCTGATTGTGGCGCTTGCCGCGCTCATCGAGGACCTAAGCCTCGAGCCGGCCTTCGTCGCGCTGGCGCTGGTGCCGCCCGGCGAAGGCGACATCGCGCGCGAGCTCGGCCGCGACATCGATCCCGACGCCATCCACCGTGCGCGTCGCGCGCTGCGCGCGGAGATCGGCGCGCGGCTCGGGCCTGCGCTGTCGACCCTGTACGGCCGTCTGACCGTGCCGGGCGGTTACACGCCCGACGCCACCAGCGCCGGTCGCCGCGCGCTGCGCAACGTCGCGCTCGATCTGCTCGCGGCCGACGGCAATGCAGCGGCCATTGCCCGCGCCGCGCGCCAATACGAGACGGCGGACAACATGACCGACCGCATGGCGGCGCTGTCGACTTTGGCGCTGCACGAGGGCGACGCACGGACCAAGGCGCTCGCCGACTTCTACAGCCGCTATTCGTCCGACGCGCTAGTCATCGATAAATGGTTCTCGCTCCAGGCGATGAGCCCGCTTCCCGGGGCGCTCGAGCAGGTGCGCGCGCTGACCCGCCACGCCGGCTTCTCCCTCGCCAACCCGAACCGGGTGCGGGCGCTGATCGGCGCCTTCGCCCACAGCAACCTGACGCAGTTCAACCGCGCCGACGGCGCCGGCTACGACTTCATCGCCGGCCAGGTGCTGGCGCTCGATCCGAAGAACCCGCAGGTCTCGGCCCGCATGGCGACCGCCTTCCGCACCTGGCGCAATCTGGAGTCCGGCCGCCGCGCCAAGGCGGAAGCCGCGCTGCGCCGCATCAAGGCGGCCCCCGGCCTGTCGCGTGACCTGTCCGACATTGTGGAACGGGCTTTGGGTACGCCCTGACCGCCATCCCACGGAATATTGAGTCTTACGGGCAACAGGTTCGCCCCTGTGTGTAACGATTTTTAAACAATTGACTCTCCGACTCTCGACAAAGCAGCGGCCATCGATTCCAATCGCAGGGTGATTCGGAGAGATGCGGCACATCCTTCCGGACCAGGGTGGTGGGGACATTCCGAACGGAGGCCGTCTATGGCGCGCGCCACTTTGGCGAGTGCGTCTGCACAATCGGATTCGATCAAAGGCCTCGCACAATCGATTGCCAAACCGGCATATCGGAGGCTTTTGACGGCCGAGCCGCTATTGCGGCGCGCCGTTCCGGTGCTGATCCTCGCGTTCCTCATCACGATCTGCGTCGGCGCAGCGGTCCAGGTGCTGGACCAACGCCGGCAGACAATCGCCAACGACGCCGTTCTCGTCGCCGCCGCCGCCGACCTGACGGCGGCGCAATTGCAAGCGGCGCCGCGCGACGCGAAACCCAATGACCTCCTTGCCCGCGCCCTGCCCGCCTGGGCCGGCGCGTCAAGCCGCCAGTATCTCCTCACCAATGGCGAGGGCGCGATCGTCGCCGCCACCGACGGCGCCCGCGGCACGATCGGGCGCCGCCTGATCGACCTCATCGGCGCGACCCAGCCCCTCACCACTTTCGGTGCCGACGCCGGTGTGATGGAAATCGTGCTGCCAGATGACACACGCGCCCTCGCGACCGTCCGCACCTTGAAAGCGCCCTACGGTCAGCTCGCGGTCTTGCAGCCGCGCTCGGCGGCACTGTCGAACTGGCGTTCGATCACGACGCTGACCATCACGCTCTCGGCCACCACCGGCTTCGTCGTGCTGATCCTCGGCTTCGCCTTCCACTGGCAGGCGACCCGCGCGCGCGAAGCCGACGTCATCTACGAGACGGTGCGCAGCCGCATCGACACGGCGCTCAACCGCGGCCGCTGCGGCCTGTGGGACTGGGATCTCGCCCGCGGCAGGATATTCTGGTCGCAGTCCATGTTCGACATTCTCGGCATGGCCAGCCAGGACGACCTCCTCTCCTTCGGCGACGTCAGCGCGCTGGTCCATCCCGGCGACGTGCAGCTCTACGAGCTCGCCTCCGAACTCGCCGACGCCACCGTCACCGCGATCGATCACGACTTCCGCATGCGCCACGCCGACGGCCACTGGGTGTGGCTGCGGGCGCGCTGCGAGCTCGTGCGCCAGCCGCACGATCCCGGCCTGCACCTGATCGGCATCGCCGTCGACATTACCGAGCAGAAGACCCTGGTCGAGAAAACCGTCGCCGCCGACATGCGCCTGCGCGACGCCATCGAGACGATCCCTGAAGCCTTCGTTCTGTGGGACGCCGACAACCGCCTCGTCCTGTGCAACTCCAACTTCCAGGAGCTGCACGACCTGCCCGACGAGGCGATTACCGTCGGCGCATCCTACGAGTCGGTTGTCGCCGCCGGCCGCCAGCCGGTCGTCCGCAACAAGGTCATCACGCACGGGCCTTCGCAGCCCGGCGCGCGCACGTTCGAGGCGCAGCTCGAGGACGGCCGCTGGCTCCACATCAGCGAGCGGCGCACCAAGGACGGCGGCTACGTCTCGGTCGGCACCGACATCTCCTCAATCAAGACCCATGAGGAGAAGCTGGTCGACAGCGAGCGCCGCCTGATGGCGACGGTCGCCGATCTGCGCGCCTCACAGCACCGGCTCGCCGAACTGGCGGAGAAATACGCCGCCGAGAAGACCCGCGCCGAAGAGGCCAACCAGGCGAAATCGAAGTTCCTCGCCAATATGAGCCACGAGCTGCGCACGCCGCTCAACGCCATCATCGGCTTCTCGGAGATCATGGAGTCCGGCATGTTCGGCCCGCTCGGCGCCGACCGCTACGAGGAATACTGCAAAGACATCCGCAACAGCGGCGAATACCTGCTCGACGTCATCAACGACGTGCTCGACATGGCCAAGATCGAGGCCGGCCGCATCCGCCTCGATTTCGAGGACCTCGCGCTCGACCCCCTGCTCGGCGAGGCAATGCGGGTCCTGTCCGCCCGCGCCGAGGAGAAGCAGCTCACCCTCACCGCCCGCCTCTCGCCCGACCTCTCGCTGCGCGCCGACCGCCGCGCGCTCAAGCAGATCGTGCTGAACCTTCTGTCGAACGCGGTGAAATTCACGCCGGCCGGCGGCCAGGTGACGATTCGCGCGCGCAATGTCGGCGACACCGTTGTCGTCGGCATCGCCGACACCGGCATCGGCATCGCCCCAGACGCCCTCCAGCGCCTCGGCCGGCCGTTCGAGCAGGTCGAGAGCCAGCTCACCAAGAGCCATCAGGGCTCCGGCCTCGGCCTCGCCATTTCCAAATCCTTGGTGGAACTGCATGGCGGCCGCATGAGCATCCGCTCCACGGTCGGCCGCGGCACCATGGTCATGGTGCGCCTGCCGCTCGAGCCGCACTGCCC
>DASTGR010000182.1:0-2758 GCA_035718885.1 Pseudolabrys sp.
CGATCACGTCTTCGCCGGCGGCATCGGACCGGAGACGATCTACTTCCTCGAATCCTGCATCAAGAACCGCCCCGTCATGGTCACGCCCGAAAGCGCGCGGCGCGTCATGGAGACCTACAGCGCGGCCGACCTGTCGGCCGACATCGGCGAGCCGGTCAGCCTGCCGCTCAACAACGAGTCGATCTCGGCCATTGCCGATTTCAAGAAGAAGATCCGCGCGGGGTTGAATAATTAGATGGCGCAGTCGGTGCAGCGCTTGACGCTGAGCCCTCTCCCCTCGTGGGAGAGGGCATCGAGAGACTTTCAACATACTCTGCTGGGTGAGGGGGCTATACGGAACCCCCTCACCCATCCTTGTTGTTGATTGGCTACGAATGCCCTCTCCCACAGAGGGGAGAGGGCACATCGACGGGCGCTTCGCCTGCGGCCGCGACGTGGAGGAAAAGACAATGAAAAAATCTGCCAAAGGCCTCGGCCTCGCGATCATCGGCGGCGGACGCGTCGGCCTGTTCCGCGGCGAGGTGGCGGCGCGACACCCCTCCGTCGAATGGATCGGGCTCGCCGAGAAGAACCCGAACCGCGCCGGCGAGGTCGGGCCGAAGATCAACGCCGATTTCGTCACGCAAAGCCATGTCGAACTGATCAAGCGACCCGAGACGACCTGCGCCATCATCGCCACCGACGAGCACCTGCACGTCGAGCCGATCATGGCCTGCATCGAGCGCGGCATCCCGATGCTGATCGAAAAGCCGCTGGCAACACGGCTCGACGAATCCGCGCGCGTCCTCAAGCTGATCAAGGACGCCAAGATCGATGCCGTCGTCGGCTATACGCAGCGCTTCCGGCGCCGCTGGCTGGCGGCGAAAGAGAAGTGCCGCACCGGCGCGCTCGGCGATGTCACGCTCGTCACCTCGCGCGCCTTCATGAACCGCCTGGTGGCGATCGACAACTACAAGCGCACCGACGACCCCTCGACCATCTCGCCGATGGTGATCTCCGGTACGCACGCGCTCGACGTCTGCATGTGGTGTCTCGAAGGCAAGACGCCGGTCGAGGTCTATGCGCGCTCGATCGACAAGGTGATGGGCCCGCTCTACCAGGGCATCGACGCCACGGCAGGGATGATCAGCTTCTCCGACGGCACGATTTATCACCTGAGCATGTCGTGGGCGATGCCGGTGACCTGGCCGGCCGCCGTCTATTCGCTCGAGGTCGGCATTTCCGGCACCACCGGCGTGCTCACGATCGACGACACGCATCGCGACATCGTGCTCGCCGTCTCGAAGGCGCAGTCGGAAGGCTACAATCCGGACGCGACGCGGCTCGTCGACTTCATGGGCAGCTATCCGCCCGGCGACATGGCGCTCGGCGAATTGCGCGGGCCGATGGCGGAGGAGACGGTGAGCTGGCTCAACCGCGTCTCGCTCGGCCTGCCGACCGCGGCAGCGACCGTCGAGGAAGCGCACCGCAACCTGATGCTGACCAAGGCGCTCGATTTGTCGGCGAAGCGCAAGGCGCCGGTGAAGCTGCCGCTCAGTGACGAGGATTTCAAAGCCGTGGCGTAGCCTCTTCCTTGTCGTCACCGGGCTTGTCCCGGTGACCCCGATAAGGCGGGCACATTGCCATCCTCAGCGGGATGGCCGGGACGAGCCCGGCCATGACAGTTGAAAGGCCCTAGCGAGATCCAAGCTTCGCGATCGCCATGTCGCCGGCAAGCTTGTCCAACTGCACCAGCAACTCCGCCGGCAGCGCCAGCCCGTTGGCCAGCCGGTCCGCGCGCCGTTTCGCGCGTGCATCGCCCGGCAGCCGCACGCTCTCGCCCGGCAGCGCCTTCGAGTTGCGCAACGAGCGCACGTGACGGTCGACCTCGGCCTTGAAGTGGTCGAGCTTCTGGAAGCGCGACGGGTCGAGCGCGAGCACGAACTGCCCGGTATTGGTGACGCGGTCGGGCTCGGCGTTGAAGTCGACGCAGTCGCGGCCGAACAACGCGCCGTTGAGCGTGCCGGCCAGGAGGCCGAGCATCAGCGCCAGACCCGCGCCCTTGTAGCCGGCCATCGGCAGGAGCAGCGCGTCGGCGCTGTTGTGCGGATCGACGATCGCTTCGCCGGTCTTCGGATCGATCATCCAGTCGCCGGCAAGCTGCTTGTTCTGCAAACGATGGTTCTTGATCGTGCCGTAGGAGACGATCGAGGTGGCGATGTCGAGCACCACCGGCGGCTCCTCGCCCGCCGGAATGGCGATGGCGAAAGGATTGGTGCCGAGCAGCGGCTCGGCGCCGCCCGCAAGCGGCATGTGATTGGCGTTGGCCACCGCAGAATACATGCCGATCATGTCGGTCTTGAGCGGCAGCGCGGCATAGACCCCGGCCGCGCCGGCATGGCCCGACATGTTGCAGCCGACCCAGGCGACGCCGCATTCGCGCGCCAGCTCGACCGCCGTCTCGGCCGCACGCGCCACGACGAGGTGACCCATGCCGTTATCGCCGTGCACGAGCGCCGTCGCCGGCGCTGTGCGCTCGACGGTGATGTTCGGCTTCGGATTGGTCGAGCCAAATTTCAGCCGCTGGATGTACTGTGGCAGGCGGAACACGCCGTGCGCGTCGGCGCCGATCAGATCAGCCTCCAGCATCAGCTCGGCGATCTTCGCCGCGTCGGCGTCGCTGACGCCGATCTTGCGCATGGCGTCGCCGATCAGGCCGCGGACGGCCGCGACCGGGACGCGCGCCGCTTTGGCCTGCACGTTCATTTCGGCATTCCGG
>DASTGR010000183.1:0-18441 GCA_035718885.1 Pseudolabrys sp.
GTCGCTGCGTCCTGCTATTGCAGAAGTTGTCAGACAGCCGGCCGGCAGATCGAACAGCTTCCATTCGCACCCAAGGTGCTCGACGCCGATGGTGGGACGTCCTACCTGCTCTACCGGCGGGATCGTGTCGCCTGCGTCAAAGGCGGCGAGCGTTTGCGGGAGCGCAGACTCAAGCCGGACTCGCCGACACGACGCATGGTCGCCACCTGCTGCAATTCTGCGATGGCGCTGGATTTCACGAAAGGGCACTGGCTTACGATGTATCGCCAGCGCTTTCCCGACGATGCGCCGCCGGTTGAATTGCGTGTCATGACGCGCGACCGGCCGCAGGGCGCGCAACTCCCCGACGACGTGCCGAGCTACCAGACGCACAGCGGCAAGCTCATGTGGAAATTGCTCCGTGCAAGGTTCGCAATGTTCCTGCGTCGCTAGGCATCGCGGCCGGCCGGTGCGCGATGTTGCGCCGCTCTAGCCTTCGGCACTGACTTCAGTTAGGCACGTGTTATGGCCGCGCTATGCACGGGCATGACAGGTAGATTTGGAATGCTCCGGCCCGGCACCTTTGCGCTCACGGCTCTGCTCTCAGCACTGACCGCGGTCGGTCCCTTGTCGACGGACATGTACCTGCCGTCGCTGCCCGACATTGCGCGCGACCTGAACGCCTCGACGCCGCAGGTGCAACTCACCATTTCGGCCTTCCTCGTCGGCTTCGCCTGCGGCCAGATCCTCTACGGGCCGGTGTCCGACCGGCTCGGCCGCAAGCCCGTCCTGCTGGCGGCCGTGGCGCTGTTCTGCGCCGCCACGATCGTTTGCATGCTCGCGACGTCGATCGATATGCTGATCCTGGCGCGCGTCGCGCAGGCGCTCGGCGGCTCCGGCGCGGTGGTGGTGACGCGCGCCATCGTGCGCGACATGTATTCCGGCGCGCGCGCCGGGCGCGAACTGTCGATTATCTCTTCTGTGATGGCGGTCGCCCCGGTGCTGGCGCCGATGATCGGCGGCACGCTCCAGACGGCGTTCGGCTGGCGCTCGATGTTCGTGGTGCTGGCCGTCGCCGGCATTGCGGCGCTCTGCGTCGTCTGGGCGCTTTTGCCTGAAACTCTGAAGAGGCCCGACGAGGACACGTCCGGGTCCTCGATGCTGCAATCCTACCGCATCGTCGTCTCGAGCCGCGTCTTCCTTTCCTATCTCGGAATCGGATCGTTCAGCTATGCCGGTCTCTTTGCTTGGATTTCGGGCGCGGCCTTCGTGCTCCAGAACCTCTACGGTCTGACGCCGTTCGTGTTCGGCTTCGTGTTCGCCGTCGCGACCTTCGGTTATTTCACCGGCACCACGATCGCGGCGAAGATCGTCGCGCGGGCCGGCCTCGACGGCGTGATCGGCATTGGCAGCGCCGTGCTCGCGCTCGGCGGGCTTATGGCCTGCGCCGCTGTCGCGCTCGGCTTCACCTCGTCGCTGTCGCTCGTCATCCCGGTCGCCATCTTCCTGTGCGGCTTCGGCATGGTACTGCCGCAGTCGATTGCCGGAGCGATCACTCCGTTTCCGGAACGCGCCGGCGCGGCGTCGTCGCTGTTCGGTTTCGTGCAGCAAACGGGCGCGGCCATCTGCGGCGCCATCGTCGCGTCGTTGCTCGGCCAGAACGCTTGGCCGATGGTCGCTGCCATCGCCCTGGTTGGCTGCGTCACGCTGATCTTGTGGTTCGCGACGCGCGACGTGCGGCGTCCGAAGAAGAGCGCCTAGCGGCGGCCGAACAGATTATCGAGAAGCCAGCCGTCCATGCTGCCGCCTCGCGCGGCGGGCACGTTGCTCGAGGTCTCGATCGACCCCGGCGGCCGCGGCGCCATGCCGTCCGTCCGATCCGTTTGCGAGACCGACTGCGGCTGTTCATCGCCGCCGAACAATCCCGAGAAGAAGCCGTTGCCGTAGGACGTGGGCAGGCTCGCGACCGGAACGCCCTGATGGGCGGCGCGCATCACGCGGCTCCAGACGTCGACCGGCAGGCTGCCGCCCGTGACATGCTTGGTCGGCGTGCCGTCGTCATTGCCGAGCCAGACGCCCGTGACGAGATTCGGCGTATAGCCGACGAACCAGGCGTCGCGGAAATCCTGGCTGGTCCCGGTCTTGCCGGCAGCAACCCAGCCCGGCAACTGCGCCTTGCGCGCCGTGCCGATCGTGAGCGTCTGCTCCAGCATTGAATTCATCATCGCCACGTAGCGCGGCTCGATCACGCGCCCGAGCTGCGCCTGCGGGAATGTGTAGAGCACCTTGCCGTTCTTGGCGGTGATGCGGTCGATGACGTGCGGCACCACGGCGAAGCCGCCGTTCGCAAAGGGCGTATAGGCGCCGACCAGTTCGAGCGGCGACACTTCCGAGGTGCCGAGTGCAATCGACGCGTTCGGCTCGAGCTTCGAGGCGATGCCGAGCCGATGCGCGGTCTGGACGACCGCCTGGGGCGTGACCTCGAGCGTGAGGCGCACCGATACCGTGTTGAGCGACATCGCCAGCGCTTTCGACAGCGGAACCGGGCCGAGATAATGGTGCTCGTAGTTTTCCGGCGTCCAGCCGTGCACGTTAATCGGCCGGTCCTCGCGAATGGTCTCCGGCGTCAGGCCGTGCTCGAGCGCGGTCAGATAGACGAACGGCTTGAACGACGATCCGGGCTGGCGCTTGGCGACGACCGCGCGATTGAACTGGCTCTCGCCGTAATTGCGGCCGCCGATCAGCGCGCGCACGGCGCCGTTCGGCGTCATTGCGACCAGCGCAGCTTGCGAGACGCCGGCCTTGACTCCCTTGGCGGCGAGTTCCTCGTCGACCGCCTTCTCGGCCGTGGCCTGGAGGCTGGCGTCGATGCTGGTGCGGACGACGATGTCTTCTTCCACGTGGCCGAGAATGTCGTTCAGCGCGTCCATCACCCAGTCGGCGACGTAATTGACCGAGCCGCCAACCGATTGCGCGACCAAGCGCGGCGGCTGCGACACCGCGACGCGTTCGGCGCCCTGCGAGATGAAGTGCAGGTCGGCCATCGCCGCCAGCACGATCTTCGCGCGCTTCTCCGCTTCCTTGTAGTTGCGGGTCGGCGCCAGCCGCGACGGCGACTTGACGAGACCGGCGAGCATCGCGCCCTCGGCGAGCGTGAGCTGCTTTGCCGATTTGCCGAAATAACGCTGTGCGGCCTGCTCGATGCCGTAGGCGCCGGAGCCGAAATAGACGCGGTTGAGATAGAGCTCGAGGATCTCGGTCTTGGAGAACTTGCGCTCCAGCCACAACGCCAGCAGCACCTCCTGCATCTTGCGCGTGAGCGTGCGCTCCTGCGTCAGAAACAGGTTCTTGGCGAGCTGCTGCGTGATGGTCGAGCCGCCCTGCGCGACTCCGCGATGCAGGACGTTGGCGACGAAGGCGCGGGCGATGCCGAACGGATCGACGCCGAAATGCTCGTAGAAGCGCCGGTCCTCGATGGCGACGAAGGCCTTCGGCACGTAGGGCGGCATGTCTTTCAGCGCAACCGGCGGTCCCGCGAGGTCGCCGCGGCGCGCCAGCGCATGGCCGTCGCTGTCGACGATCTCGATGGTCGGCGGGCGCTTCGGGATTTCCAGCGACTGGATGGGCGGCAGATGTGCGCCGACCCAGCCGACCGTGCCCGCGGCGGCGATGAACAGCCACAGCCCGGCGACTGCGCCCCAATAGGCGATGCGTGCGAGGAGGGGACGCTGCCTGCGTTTGCTCTTCTTGCGCTTGCCGCCGCGCTTGCGGCGCGCGGGCTTGGCAGTGCCGGACGAACGTTCGCCGGCCTCGACGCGCGGCGCCGGGGACTCGAACGTCGGCTCACGCCGCGGGCCTGATTGTCCCCGTCCCATACGCAACTCATCACCCGAAGGCGGCCCGAATGAGCCGCCGGTCCCGCGACGGACGCTACGTTGGCGGGTTTAAGTTGGCCTTAAGCGGGGGCGGGCGGCGGGGCGTGGTTAAGGCGCGGTTAAGCGGAACAAAGCTCGCCGGTTTGCGCGGCCTGCCAAGGCCAATCTTAACCGGTGGCCGGTAAACCGAAGTGCTTCATCCTTCGGAATCGCGATGGCCCAGACCGACGTCGATCACGCATCCCTGCGCACGCCGTTTCTCGCCGGCATTCTCGGCCGCGTGCGCGGCATGCTGCGCGGGCAGGGCGACCACGCGGCGACGTCGCGTGTCGCCGGCGCGGCCTACGTCATCCGCGTCGCCAGTGCCGGCGCGACCTATGTCTCGCAGGTCGTGCTCGCGCGCTGGATGGGCAATGCCGAGTTCGGCATCTACGTCTATGTCTGGACCTGGGTGCTGCTCGTTGCCGATCTCATCCATCTCGGTTTGCCGCTCGCCGCGCAGCGGCTGATCCCGACCTACAAAGCCGCCAATGACGACGACCGGCTGCGCGCCTTTCTGTTCGGCTCTTGGCGCGTCGTGCTGGCGCTCGCCGCCGCCGGGGCGCTCGCTGCCGCGCTGCTCGTGACGCTCCTGAAGCCGCATCTCGCGCCGGGCGAGGTGACGCCGCTCTATCTCGCCTGTCTCGCGCTGCCCTTCGTCAGCATCTGCATCCAGTTCGACGGCATCGCCCGCAGCTATAACTGGATCGGGCTGGCGCTGACGCCGCATTTCTTCTGGCGACCATTTTTGATCGTCGCGCTTGTCGGCGCCGCCGTTGCCGCCGGCATCGGCGCCGACGCCGTCACCGTCATGACCGTCATCGTCATCGCCGCCGCCACCACCTCGATCGTCCACGCCGTCATCCTCATGCGCAGACTTGCCGGCGTCGTGCCGGCCGGCGGCCGCCGCTACGAGATCCGCTCCTGGCTCGCCACCTCGACGCCGATGATCATGGTGTGGGGCTTCTACACGCTGCTCACCTACACCGACGTGATCATGTTGCAGCAGTTCCGCCCGCCGGAAGACGTCGCCCATTACTACGGCGCGGCGCGCACGCTGATGATGGTGTCATTCGTCGCCTTCTCCGTCAGTGCCGCGGCGGGCCACCACTTCAGCCGTTACCATCTCGCCGGCGATCATGAGGGCCTCGCCGCCTTCGTCGCCAAGACGGTGCGCTGGACCTTCTGGCCGTCGCTGTTTGCTACCGTCGTGATCCTTGCGCTCGGCTGGCCGTTGCTGCGGCTGTTCGGGCCGAGCTTTGTCGGCGCCTATCCGGCGATGTTCGTGCTGGCGCTCGGGCCGCTCGCGCGTGCCTCGGTCGGGCCATCGGAGCGGCTGTTGACCATGGCCGGCTCGCAACGCGCATGCGCGTTTGTCTACGCCGCCGCCTTCACCGTCAATCTCGCCGGATGCGCGCTGCTTATCCCGGCTTACGGCGTTCTCGGCGCTGCGGTCGCGCCGACCGCAGCGATGATGTTCGAGTCGGCAGCATTGTTCGTCGTGGTCCGGCGCCGGCTCGGCATCCACGCGTTCATCGGTGTGCGCTAAATCGTATCTCTGACCTAGCGACTTATATTCACGCAACCTTCTGATGCCAACGCGCGTGCGGCGCGTACAGCGTGAAACGCTTAAGCGGCCTTACACCATGCCTTCCGTGCGACTTCTCACTTAGGGATTCATGAATAGGTGGGACCTTAGCCTGCTACCACTATAGGGGGCTGAGGCGCACATGAACTCCGAAGCAAAGTCTCCGGCGAAGACCGGCAAGCGCTCACAAGTAGCGGCCGATCTCGTCGTGGCCGCATCGCTGTGGCGCTCGCGCCAGGTGCGCCGCCTTGTCGCCGCCGCTGCGCTTGTGATCGCGACGATTGTGGTCGCGGTCGGCGCGCTGCTCTGGAATCTGCGCAATGACCAGATTGCCGGGAGCGAAAAGGATCTCGAAAGCCTCGTGCTCGTCCTGAGCGAGCAGATCGATCGCACCTTCCAGTCGATCGAGCTCTTGCAGCGGGACATCATCGAGCGAGTCGACAACCTCGGCATCTCGACACCCGCCGGATTTGCGGCGCGCCTCTCGGACGAGAACACTCATCGCCGCTTGAAGGATCGCATTCGCGCGCTACCGCACGTCGATGCCCTTGTCCTGAGCGATCCCGACGGGCGGCTCGTCAATTTTTCGCGCTACTGGCCCTTGCCCGAAATCAATTTCGCGGGTGAGCAGGTTCGGTTCAAGTCTGAAGCAAATCTGGTCAGCTTTGTCGCCAAACCTCTGCGCAGCCCGGCCGACGGCCAGTGGTCTCTGCCCTTCGCACACCGGATCATGAGCCGCGACGGTAAATTGCTCGGTTCCGTCCTCGGCGTCATCAAGCTACAGTATTTCGACGACTACTTCCGCAGTGTCGCCGGGACGCAGGACCATTCGATCTCCCTGTTCGACAAGGAATCGAACCTGGTTACGCGCTATCCGACAGACGAGTCCATGCGCGGCCGCGGTCTGGGAAACCGTGCGATTTTTCGCATGCTCGCAGTCGAGCGGCATGCGACGGTGCGGCAGGCAGGCATCACAGATAGCGGGGAGCTGATCATATCCGGCCGCAACCTGGCGCATTTCCCTTTCTCGGTCGTCATAACGCGCAAGCTCAACGACGCGCTGGCGAGCTGGCAATATGCGGCGATCTACGTCGTCGCCGGCGCGGCCGCAATCGTCCTGCTGATCGTTGCGCTTACTATCGCACTGGCGCGCCGGATCGCGCGCGAAACGCAGGCGCAAAACCGCCGCCTCGATGCCGCCCTCAACAACATGGTTCAGGCGCTCGCGATGTTCGATCGCGAAGGTCGGTTGATAATCTGCAACGATCGATATGGAGAAATGTACGGCCTGCCGCGCGAGATCCTGAAACGAGGCACGTCGCTGGTTGATATTCTTCGCTTTCGCCTCGATAAAGGCGTGTGCAGGCATGGTCCGTTTGATGATCCAGAGCGGTTCACTGCCAATATTCTCGACAGGATGGCGGTCGGCGAGGAGCTATCGCTCGTCCAGCAGCTTCAGGACGGCCGCTTCATCTCCGTCAAGAACCGGCCGATGGCCGACGGCAGCTGGGTCACGACCCACGAGGACATCACGCAAGAGCGCCTGCACGAAGAGTCGTTCCGGCTCTTGTTCGACAACAATCCGGTGCCCATGTGGGTCTACGATTGTTCGGACTATCGCTTCCTGGCCGTGAATAATGCGGCAATCGCGCACTACGGCTACAGCCGCGAACGATTCATGGCGATGTCGGCGCTCGACATCCGCCCGGCAAGCGAGATCGAGCGTTTCAAGCAAATGGTGGATGGTTTCCAGGAAATGGAGACCGGAGATTGCTGGCGTCATCAGAAGGCCGACGGCACTCCGATCGATGTCAGCATTTATGCCCGTGCGCTCCAATATGAGGGGCGCCGTGCATCGCTGGTGGCCGCGCACGACATCACCGATCGACAGCGCGCAGAGGAGAAATTGAGGCGAACGCAGAAATTTCTCGACATGGTGGTCGAGAACGTGCCGGTGCCGATCTTGGTCAAGGAGCTACCGGAGGATGCGAAGGACGCGGCCGCATGTCGTTACACGCTGGTCAACCGCGCCGGCGAGGAGTTGTTCGGCCAGGCCCGGGACTATCTGATCGGCAAGACGGTATCCGAGCTCTATCCGGAGGAGCGGGCCGAATTCATCATCGCCGAGAACAACCAGACCCTTCTCTCGGACGAGCCCGTCGTGGTGCCAGAGCATTTGGTCGCGACGCCCGGCAACGGACTACGCTACGCGGTCGGGAAAAGCTTTGCTGTTCGCGACGACGACCGCCGGCCGCGTTACCTGCTCACGGTGCTTGAAGACATCACCGAGCGGCGCCAATGGGAGCGACGCATCGCGCGCATGGCGCACTATGACAGCCTGACCGACTTGCCGAACCGCGTCACGTTCAACGACGCGCTCGACGCCCAGATCGCGACGGCGGCCAAGAGCGGCGAGAGCGTGACGGTGCTGTCACTCGACCTCGACGGCTTCAAGGAGGTCAACGACACTTATGGCCACGGCGTCGGTGACGCGCTGCTGCGCGAGGTTGCACGGAGGCTCCAGGAAGCCGCCGGAACGGCCTTCGTAGCGCGGCTGGGGGGCGACGAGTTCGCGCTGATCGTCGGCGATGCCACGCAGCCGGATGCGGCCGAAGAGCTCGGCAAGCGCGTTCTGAAGGCGCTGTCGGATGCCTTCGTGTTCGAAGACCGCAAGATCACGATCGGCGCCAGCATCGGCGCGGCGCTCTATCCCGAGGCGGGCGCCGATGCCCCGACCTTGATGCTCAACGCCGACCTCGCGCTTTACTGCGCCAAGGCCGAGTTCCGCGGCGCGCTTCTGTTCTTCGACGCCGAAATGGGCGAGCGCATGCGGGACCGCCGCGTCCTCCAGCAGGAGCTCGCCGGCGCCATCGAGGCGGGCGAACTCGCCGTGCACTACCAGCCGCAGCAGACCATGGCCGGCGAGACCATCGGCTTCGAGGCGCTGCTGCGTTGGAATTCCGCCAAACGCGGCATGGTGCCGCCGTCGACCTTCATCGCGATCGCCGAGGAGAGCGGCCTTATCGCGCCGCTCGGCGAGTGGGTGCTGCGGGCCGCGTGCCGCGAGGCGGCGCGCTGGCCGCAGCCATTGACCATCGCCGTCAACATCTCGCCGATCCAGTTCCGCGACCGCGACCTCGCCGCCACGGTGCATTCAATTCTGCTCGAGACCGGTCTCGCGCCGGGCCGCCTCGAACTCGAAGTCACCGAGGGCGTCCTGATCGACGACTTCTCCGGCGCGCTGGCGATGCTTCGCCGGCTCAAAATGCTCGGCGTCAAGATCGCGCTCGACGATTTCGGCACCGGCTATTCGTCGCTGTCTTATCTGCACGCCTTCCCGTTCGACAAGATCAAGATCGACCGCACCTTCGTCGGCGATCTCGAGACCAGCCAGCACTCCAAAGCGGTCGTGCGCGCGGTGATCGATCTCGGCCACAGCCTCGATATTCCGGTGCTGGCGGAAGGTGTCGAGACGGCGGCGCAGCACCTGATCCTGCTGCGCAATGGCTGCGATCAGGTGCAGGGCTATCTGACCGGCCGGCCGCACCCGATCGAGACGCATCAGAGCCTGTTCGCGCGCGGACCGAAGCTGGAGATGTTCGAGGACGCCGCGCCCGGGCTCAGCCCGCTGCCGTCAAAGCGAGCTTCACCTTCTCGGCAAGGTCGCCGTTGATGAAGGGCTTGCTGACGATGTAGCGGTCGGCGATGCCGGTCAGCGCTTCGCGCTCGGCGAAGCCGGTCACGAACAACACGGGCAAATCCGGCAGCCGCGATCGCACGTGGCGCGCAAGCTCGGCGCCGCTCATGGCGGGCATGGCGAAATCGATGACGGCGAGGTCAACGTGCGACGTCGCGTCGAGAAGCCGCAGCGCGTTCTCTCCGCTATCGGCTTCCTCGACCTTGTAACCGAGATCCCGCAGCATGGCGGCGGTCACGTCGCGCACGGCGTCATCGTCGTCCACCAGCAAGATCACGGCGCCCGGCCGCGACACCACCGCGCCCTCGACCGCAGCTGCCGTCTGGGACTGCGGCGCTGCATCGGCGCGCGGCAGGAATATGTGTACGGCGGTTCCGCGCGCCGGCTCTGATTCGATGCGAACGCCGCCGCCGGATTGCTTGGCGAAGCCGAGCACCTGGCTCAAGCCCAAACCCGAGCCTTTGCCGATCTCCTTGGTCGTGAAGAACGGCTCGAACACCTTTGCCCGCACCTCCGCACTCATGCCCGCGCCGGTATCGCTGACGCAGATCGCCACATACTCGCCCGCCGCCGGCTCTTCTGCCGCACGCGGTGGACCGAGCCGCACATTGGCGGTCGAAACTTTCAGCGTGCCGCCGATCTCCATGGCGTCCCGGGCGTTGATGGCGAGGTTCAACACGGCGATGTCGAGCTGCGTCGGGTCGACCAAGGCCGGCCAAAGGTCGTCGTTGAGCGCGGTCTCGATCGACACGCTGCCGCCGATCGTGCTCTGCAACAGGTCGCGCATGCCGGCGATCGTACCGTTGAGGTCGAGCACTTTCGGCTCGAGCCGCTGCCGCCGCGAGAACGACAGGAGCTGGTCGGTGAGCTTGGCGCCGCGCTCGGCCGCCGCCCGCATGTGGCCGAGCCGCTGGCTTAGCTTGCCGTCGATGCCGGCGGCGGCGAACTCGCGCTCGAGAAAACGGATATTACCGAGCACCACGGTGAGCAGGTTGTTGAAGTCGTGCGCCACGCCCGAGGTGAGCTGGCCGACCGCCTCGAGCCGCTGCATCTGTCGCAGCGTCGACTCGACGCGCTCTCGCTCCTCGATCTGGGCCAGGAGCTGGCGGTTGGCGGCGGCGAGCTGACCGGTGCGGTCCTGGACGCGGACCTCGAGCTCTTCGTTGAGGCGCCGGCATTCGTACTGACGCCGGCGGCCGCGCAGCGTGGTTTGCACCATGCTGACGAGAGTGGTCGGATGAAACGGCCGCTCAAGGAAGCTGGCGTTTCCGAGCGTCGCATTCAGCTTGGCGGCTTGCGGGTTCCATTCGACGCCGCCGCCGTGCTTGGTCAGCACGATAAACGGGAAGTCCGACCACGGCGGTTGCGCGCCAACCCAGCCGGCGAGGGCCCGCGTGTCGCTGCGCAACGCCTCCTCCGTGACGATGGCGAGATCGGCGCCGCGCCGCAATTGCAACAGCAAATCCTCCAGGTCGCGGCACACGACGGTCGATATCCGCGCGTCGTTCAGGATATCGCGTGCGACCAGCGCGTCGCGGCCGCGCGGTGCTAGAATCAGCGCACGCTCGAGCGCAAGGGATGCCGGCCCGTTCAAGACCGCTCCATGAGGGCTTCCGAACGGCCGACGAAGGTCGGCACGCCGCGCAGAACGCCCTGGAATTCATGCAGCGCATCGCCGAGATGTATGCCGGTGCCGTCGATCCGGAACTCGCGGATCGTGTCCTCGTGCGCGCCGCCGCGTTTCTTGATGACGGACATCGCGCGTCGGACGCGGCCGAGCGCCTCGAAGTAGCGCAGCATGATGACGTTGTCGGCAAGGTAAGTGAGATCGACCGGCGACTTCATCTCGCCGACCATGCCTGATTGCGCCAGCGTCAGGAAGGTCGCTGCGCCCCGCCGGTTGAGGTACTGCAACAGCTCGTGCAGGTGCAGCGTCAGGAATTGCTCTTCCGGCATCGAGGCCTGATAGCCGTTGAGGCTGTCGATTGCGACGACGCGGATTCCCTCGCGATCCACCGCGCCGCAGACGCGGTGCGAGAACTCGCCGGGCGACAGCTCAGCGGCGTCCATCTGGTGGATGACGAGCTTACCCGCCTCGCGCATTCCGGCGAGGTCGAAGCCCATGCCCTTGGCGCGCGCGAACAGGAGCCCGAGTTCCTCGTCAAAGACGAACATTGCGGCGCGCTCGCCGCGCCTGACCGCTTCGCGCAGGTATTGCATCGCCAGCAGCGTCTTGCCGGTGCCGGCCGGGCCGATGGCGAGCGTACTCGAGCCGGCGGGGAGGCCGTTGCCGACAAGCTTGTCGAGCGCGGGAAGACCACTCTTGACCAGGTCTCCACTGAAGCCCTTGCGCAGGTCGGCCGCGACGAGGCGCGGAAATACCTGGATGCCGCCGGCGCCGATGACGAAATCGTGGTAGCCGCCGCGGAATGTCTGGCCGCGGCACTTGGCGACTTTCAACCGTCGGCGTTCGGCGCCATAGACCGGCGCAAGCTGTTCAAGCTGGGTGACGCTGTGCGCGATCGAGTGCACGGCGCGGTCGTTGGTTTCGCCGGTGAGGTCGTCCAGCATCACGACGGTCGATTTGTGCTTGGCGAAATAATACTTCAGAGCGAGAATCTGGCGCCGGTAGCGAAGCGAGCTTTGCGCAAGCAGCCTGATCTCCGACAGGCTGTCGATGACGACGCGCTGCGGCTTCACCCGCTCGATCGATTCGAAAACGCGGGTGATCGCCTCGCCAAGCTCGAGATCCGAAGAATAGAGCAAGCTCTGGTGCTGGTCGGGGTTGAGCACGCTATCCGGCGGCACCAGCTCGAAGATCTCGATCGACGGGTCGACCTCCCAGCCGTGCGAGCGCGCGCCGTCACGGAGTTCCTGCTCCGTCTCGGCCAGCGATATGTAAATACCGGTCTCTCCGGCCTTTGCGCCGGCGAGGAGGAACTGGAGGGCGATGGTGGTCTTGCCCGTACCCGGGCTGCCCTCGAGCAGGTGCATGCGGGTGCGAGCCCAGCCGCCGCCGAGAACTTCGTCGAGGCCGGAAACGCCGGTTGAGGCGCGTGGCAAGAATTCTGTCGTGGCGTCCATGTGACGTCCCGTTTGGAATCCGTGTTCAAGAATGGAAGGCCATCCGGCGAGAATTGCCGGGGGCCGCGATTAGTTCAGGACCGAAAACGCCGAAGAAAGCCGGAGAGTTCCATTCGCGGGAGGCGGCAATTACCACATAAAATCAGTGTGATCGGTCCGCGAGCAGACATTGTATGCCGCTGCCGCGGTCGCTACCTCGCCGCTGGTCGCTTGCCATCGTCCGCTGTGAACAGGCCGACCAGGGCGCGCTTGATCGCCGCCTGGCGGGTCGGCGAGGTGATCTGCGCGCCAAGAAGATCGGTCACGTAGAACACGTCGACCGCGCGCTCGCCAAATGTCGCGACGTGGGCGGAGGCGATGTTCAGATTGAGCTTCGAGATCGTCGCCGTCATCTCGTAGAGCAAACCGGGCCGGTCGAGGCCGGTGATCTCGACCATCGTATAGCGGTGCGACCATTGATTGTTGATGGTGACGGACGGCTCCAGCGCGAAGGCGCGGATGCGGCCTTTCGGCGCGGCGCGCTTGCCGACCATCTCCGGCAGTCGGAGCTGGCCCCGCAATGCCTTCTCGATCGTGTCGGCGATGCGTGCGGCGCGGCGCTCCTCGTCTTCGTCGCGATCGAACTCGCGCGTGATCGAGATCGTGTCCAGCGCGCGGCCGTCGGTGGTCGTATAGATCTGGGCATCGACGATGTTGGCGCCGCCCATGGCGCAGGCGCCGGCGATGATCGACAGTAGCCACGGATGGTCTGGCGCGAGCAGTGTGAGTTCTGTCACCGCGCGGCCCTCGTCGAAGCGGGTCATGGTGGCCAGGGACTTCTCGGTGTTCTCGATCGAGCGCACGAAATTGGCGTGCGCAATCTTGTGCTCTAGGTCGACCTTCAGCCAGTAGGCCGGGTAATGTTTGGCGATGTAGCCCTCCAGCCAGTCGGCCGGGACCGCCTTCATCGCTTCACGAAATTCCTGCTGTGCCATGGTCACGCGCTGGGCACGGTTGACCTCGGAGAAGCCGCCCGTCAGCACCGGCTCCGTCTCGTAGTAGAGCGTGCGGATGAGCTGGGCTTTCCAGCCGTTCCAGACTCCCGGGCCGACGCCCTTGATGTCGGCCGTGGTGAGGATCGTGAGCAGTTTCAGCTGCTCGACGGACTGCACGACCGCGGCGAAATTCTCGACGGTCTTGCGGTCGGAGAGGTCGCGCGACTGCGCGACGCTAGACATGACGAGATGGTTTTCGATGAGCCACGCGATCAGCTCGGTGTCGGCGGCCGAGAATCCGAGACGCGCGCCGTACCGGCGGGCGATACGCGCGCCTGCGGTCGAATGGTCTTCCGGCCGTCCCTTGGCGATATCGTGCAGGAATAGCGCAACGTAAAGTACCGCGCGGCTCCCGGGCTTCAATTTGTGGATGAGCTCGTTGGCAAGCGGCGTGTCGTTGTGTCCGCCGCCTTCGATCTCCGCCAGGATGCCGATGCAGCGCAGCAGGTGCTCGTCGACCGTATAGTGGTGATACATGTTGAACTGCATCATCGCGACGATCTTGCCGAATGCCGGTACAAACCGGCCGAGCACGCCGGCCTCGTTCATCCGCCGCAACACCGTCTCGGGATCGTTCTGAGACGTCAGGATTTCGAGGAAGAGGCGGTTCGCCTCCTCGTCTTCGCGCAATTTCGCGTCGATGAGCTTGAGCGAGCGGCGCAACATCCGCATCGCATCGGGGTGGAAGGCGAGATTGTGCTTCTGCGCCAGTTGGAAGATGCGGATCAGGTTGACGGGGTCCCGCTCGAACACGTTCGGCCGCGCGCACAGAATGCGATTGTGTTCGACGATGAAGTCGTCGCTCTCGTTCAATGACCGGCGCTTGACCGGACGCAGGCGCGCCATCACGCGGCTCAGGACGGGCACGCTCTTGGCGTGGCTGTCCTCGAGTTCGGCGCAGACGATCGCGGTCAGGTCGCCGACGTCCTTGGCGACCAGGAAGTAGTGCTTCATGAATCGCTCGACGTCCTGCTGGCCGGGATGCTCGGTGTAGCCGAGCCGCACCGCGATCTCGCGCTGGATGTCGAACGACAGGCGCTCCTCGGCGCGGCCCATGAGGAAGTGCATGTGGCAGCGGACCGACCAGAGAAAATCCTCGCAATGGCGGAACACCTGGTACTCGCCGTGATCGAAGACGTCGCGCGCGATCAATTCGGACGGCTCGCGCACGCGGTAGACGTACTTAGCGATCCAGAACAATGTGTGCAGGTCGCGCAGGCCGCCTTTCCCGTCCTTGACGTTCGGCTCGACCAGATAGCGCGACTGGCCGCTGCGGCGGTGGCGCTCTTCGCGCTCGCCGAGCTTGGCGGCGACGAATTCGGCGGCCGTGCCGCGCACCACTTCCTCATCGAAGCGCTTTATCAATTCGTCGAACAGCACATGGTCGCCGAGCAGGAAGCGTGCTTCGAGGATCGCGGTGCGGATGGTCATGTCCGCCTTGGATTGGCGAATGCACTCGTCGATCGAGCGGGTCGCGTGGCCGACCTTCAGGCCCAGGTCCCAGAGGCAGTAGAGGATCGCCTCGGCCACCGACTCGCCCCAGGCGGTCTGTTTGTACGGCAGCACGAACAAGAGATCGATGTCCGAGCCCGGTGCTTGAAGGCCACGGCCATAGCCGCCGGTGGCGACGACGGCCATACGCTCGGCCTCGGACAGGTTCTGCGAGGGGTAGAGGTGCTTGCGCGTGAACTCGTAGAGCAGCCGGATGATCTCGTCTTCCATCCGGCAGATGCGCTCGGCGCAGCCGCGGCCGTGCCGGTCCTGGAGCAGCATCTGCTCGGCTTTGGCGCGGCCGTCCTGAAGCGCTGCCTTCAAACGCTGTGCCACAGCCGTGCGCAGCTCCGCCTCGCTGCCGGTGCGAGCGGCGGCCAGCGCATCGAGTTCGGCGGCGATGGTCGGCGCGTCGATCAGGTCGGCCGATGTGACGGCGTCTTCGGGCGCGGGACGGGTCTGGTCGAGAGCAGGCGAGGCCATGGCGCATCCGGAATAGCGGAGTGCGGCGAGGGTGTCACCGGGCCACGGCGAAGATATCCGGCGCGCCCGGAAGTGCCTAAAATACAGCCAATTCCCGGCCGAGGTGACGGGTGGCGCGGAGTATGGTTCCCTGCGCCGGAAATCCGAGCGGAGAGGAAGTGCGATGCGAATGTTTCAGGTCTGCGTGTGCGGCGAGCCCCTGCAATGCAACGAGGCTCCGACGCCCGAGCCCAAGGGCACGGAAGTTCTGCTCAAGGTGCTGGCGGCGGGTGTCTGCCATAGCGACATCCATCTGGCCGATGGCTGGTTCGACCTCGGCGGCGGCAAGCGCATGAGCTTGCAGGACCGCGGCATGAAGCTGCCCGTAACCCTTGGTCATGAAAACGTCGGCGAGGTTGTCGCGGTCGGGCCCGACGCCAAGGGCGTCAAGGTCGGGCAGAAGATGCTCGCCGATCCGTGGATCGGTTGCGGCAAATGCCCCGCCTGCCTGCGCAACGAGGACAATCTCTGCACCGCCATGCGCAGCCTCGGCGTTTTCTCCAATGGCGGCTATGCGACGCACATGATGGTGCCGCATCCGCGCTACCTGTTCGACATCGGCGACATGGCGCCGGAACGCGCGGCGCCGCTCGCCTGCTCGGGCGTGACGACCTACGGCGCATTGAAGAAGATTGCGACGCTCAAGAGCGAGCCGACCGTCATCATCGGCGCCGGCGGTCTCGGCCTGATGTGCCTGGCGCTGCACCAGAAGATGGGCGGACACTCGGCCATCGTCGTCGACATCGATCCGGCCAAGCGCGATGCCGCGAAGAAGGCAGGCGCCAAGGCGGTGGTGGACGGCAAGGCGGCCGACGCCGTCGACCAGATCAAGGCGCTGACCAATGGGGGTGCCTGGGGCGTCGTGGACCTCGTCGGCTCGTCGCAATCGGCGCGGATGGGCTATGACAGCCTGGCCAAGGGCGGCAAGTACGTCATTGTCGGTCTCTATGGCGGCGACGTCACCCTGTCGCTGCCGCCGATCGCAATGCGAGCGCTGACGATCCAGGGCTCCTATGTCGGCAGCGTTCCGGAAATGGCCGAGCTGATGGACCTGATCAAGCGCACCGGTTTGCCCGACGTGCCGGTCGCGACGCGGCCGCTGTCGCAGGTCAATGCCGCCATGGACGACCTGCGCGCCGGCAAGATTGTCGGGCGCGTCGTGCTCCAGCCGGAGCCGGCCTGAGCAGATTCATGACCGAGGGTCATGTCTTCGCCGACCGGCAATTGCCGGTCGGCAACGAGGTCTTCCTCGATCACGTCGGCTACTTCACCGCCGATCTCGGCGTCGCCGGCGCACAGCTCGAACGCCTCGGCTTTGTCGTATCCCCCATCAATCTTCAGCAGAACGCCGACGCGGACGGCCGTTTGAAGCCGTCCGGTACGTCTAACCGGCTGGCCGTCCTGCGCCGCGGTTTCCTCGAAGTGCTGGCGGCGACGCACGACACGCCGCTCGGCGATCAGCTCAAGGCGGCGCTCGCCCGCTATGCTGGGCTGCATTTGATCGCGCTGTCGCATGCTGACATCCCGGCCGAGCGCGAGCGGCTGATCGGCGTGGGCTTCGCCATGCAGGAGGTCGTCAATCTGCGGCGACACAAGGAGACGCCCGAGGGCGTCCGCGAGGTGCGCTGGTCGGTGCTGCGGCCGCAGCCCGGAGCGATGCCGGAAGGTCGCCTCCAGTTCGCCTATTGCCACACGCCGGAGCTGACCTGGAGCGAGGCAGCGCCGCCGCTTGCCAACGGCGCCGATGCGCTCACTGACATTCTGCTGATCGTGCGCGACCGCTACGAGGCGGCCGCACGTTTCGGCCGGTTCGCGGGACGTGCGCCGCGCCACGAGACGCACTTCAGCATCGTACCGCTCGACCGCGGGCGCATCGTTTTTGCGGAATCAAATTTCATATCGGCAATTTCAAATTTCACGCTACCGAATGTTCCCTGTATGTGCGGGCAGGCACTACGCTGTACCGACCTCAGCCCGATACGGAACGTACTTGCCAAGGCGGCTCTTCGCCCGCTTGTCGATAACGATCATGTCGTTTGTGTCGGTGCCGGGGATGCTCTAGGCAGCCTGCTGGTATTCCACGCTGCTTCGGTCGAGTCGCCCTGGGCCGCGCTCGTCGCGTAAAATTCGGAGGACTGACTATGGACGGCAATGATCTCCGCGCCATGCAGGCGCCGATCAAGCAGCGCTACAAGGACGATCCGAAGGCGGCTGTGATCACGCTCAAGGCCCGCGGCACGCTGGATGACGCGAGCATTGCCTGCAAGGTCGAGACCGGCCAGGCGCTCAAGGTCGCCGGCCTGCATCCTGCGACCGGGGGCTCCGGGCTGGAGCTTTGCTCCGGCGACATGCTGCTCGAGGCGCTGGTCGCCTGCGCCGGCGTAACGCTGAAGGCGGTGGCGACGGCGCTCGACGTCCCGCTCAAATCCGCCGCGGTATCGGCGGAGGGTGACCTCGATTTCCGCGGCACTCTCGGCGTTGCGAAGGACGCGCCGGTCGGTTTCCGCCAGATCCGGCTGCGGTTCGACGTCGAGACCGACGCGCCTCAGGACAAGCTCGACCAGTTGCTCAAGCTCACCGAGCGCTATTGCGTCGTATTCCAGACCATCAAAAGCGGCCCGCCGGTGGACGTGAAGATGGCGAGGGTGTGAGGCGGTGGACGTGAATCCGGCGCGGGTATAGGAATCGTCATGGCCGGGCTTGTCCCGGCCATCTCGCTTAGGAGGGCAGGGTGCCAGCCTGATCGGGATCGCCGGGACAAGCCCGGCGATGACAGAAGCCGGCGCAATGTCCCCCGATCTCTCCTTCACGCTCATCCTCCTCGTCAAAATGGCCGTCACCGCAGCGTTCGTGCTGGCGGCGACGATCACGGCCGAGCGCGCGGGACCGCTGGTCGGTGGCCTCGTCGCGACGCTGCCGATCGCTGCCGGCCCGGCCTACGTGTTCCTGGCGCTCGACCACGATGCACATTTCATCGCGCAGAGTGCGGTTGCGAGCCTCGCCATCAACGCCGTCAACGTCTTGTTCGCGACGACCTACACGATGATGGCACAGAGACGTTCGCTGCTCGGCAGCCTTGGTACCGCTTATATCGTGTGGCTCGTCCTCGTGCTGTTGATCAATTCGCAACAT
>DASTGR010000184.1:0-7442 GCA_035718885.1 Pseudolabrys sp.
TCGCCGCCGCCTTGCCGGCGAAGATCTTCACCCGCGGCACGAACACCTTGTCGGGCCGCGCCTTCATCTCCTGGTAGAGCGCAATGGTCTCGAGCAGGTTGAGAAGCTGGCGCTTGTATTCGTGGATGCGCTTGATGTGCACGTCGAACAGCGCGCGCGGATCGACCTGCACGCCGGTCGCGGCGCGGATGGTGCTGGCGAGCCGCGACTTGTTGACCATGCGGGCGTGCTGGTAGCGCGCAACGAAGATGGGGTCGCCCGCCTGCGCTTCTAGTCCGCGCATGAGCGACGGATCGTCGAGCACGCGCTCACCGAGCGTCTCGGTCAGGAGCTTGGTCAGCGCGCCGTTCGCCTCGTAGAGCCAGCGTCGGAAGGTGATGCCGTTGGTCTTGTTGACGATGCGCGTCGGCGTCGTCACCGCGAGGTCGTGGAACACGGTCTTGCGCAGGAGCTCGGTGTGCAGCGCCGAGACGCCGTTGACGGTGTTCGAGCCGAGGAAGGCGAGATGCGCCATGCGCACCCGCTTGTCGCCGTTCTCATGCACCAGCGACACGTCGGCGACGAAGGCGGCGTCGGTCATGCCGCGCGCGGTCGTCTCCTGGAGGTGCTTCCAGTTGATCAGGTAGATGATCTGGAGATGCCGCGGCAGCAGGCGGCCGATGAGGTCGACCGGCCAGGTCTCCAGCGCCTCGGGGAGCAACGTGTGATTGGTGTAGTTGAGCGTCGACTTCGTGATGCGCCAGGCCGCGTTCCAGGTGCAGGCATGGTCGTCGATGAGGATACGCATCAGTTCGGCGACGGCGATGGCCGGATGCGTGTCGTTGAGCTGTATCGCGGCGTGTTCGGGCAGGCTCTCCAGCGTGGCGAATTCGCCGAGATGACGGCGCACGATGTCCTGGAGCGACGCCGCCGTGAAGAAGTATTCCTGTCGCAGCCGCAGTTCCTGACCTTCGATGGTGGCGTCGTTCGGATAGAGGACGCGCGAGATCGCCTCGGCCTGCGCGCGGGCCGCGACCGCGCCGACATAATCGCCTTTGTTGAAGGTCGCGAGCTGGATCGGCGAGGCGGCGCGCGCCGACCACAGCCGCAGCGCGTTAACGTGGCGACCGCGCCAGCCGGCGATCGGGGTGTCGTAGGGGACGGCGTCGACGCGCTCGGCCGGATACCAGGCGGCCGCAGGCGTCTTGTCGTCGCCGCCGAAATATTCGACGGCGCCGCCGAAGCCGATCGAGTAATGCGGCTCCGTGCGCTTGAACTCCCAGGGGTTGCCGCGGGCGAGCCAGTCCTCCGGCCATTCCTGCTGCCAGCCGTCGTGCAGCCGCTGTTCGAACAGGCCGTTCTCGTAGCGGATGCCGTAGCCGTAGGCCGGAATGCCGAGCGCCGACATCGAATCCATGAAGCAGGCGGCCAGCCGCCCGAGCCCGCCATTGCCGAGCGCGGCGTCCGGCTCGGCGGCGCGGATGCGGTCGAAATCGACGCCGAGGCTTTCGAGCGCGCGCCGCGTCGGCGTCACGAGGCGCAGATTGGTCAGCGTATCGAGCAGAAGCCGGCCGATGAGGAATTCGATCGACAGGTAATAGACCCGCTTCTTCTTTTTGTTCTCGGCCTCGGCGCGCGACGTCATCCAGATATCGACAATGCGGTCGCGGACGGCGAGGGCGGTCGCTTGATACCAGTCGGTGTCGCTCGCATTGTCGGGCGACTTGCCGAGCTCGTAGGTGAGCTTCGACAGGATCGCGTCACGCAGATGCGCTTCGAGGGCCTCGGACGTATTCTGCGGCGGCGGCTGTCTCAGGCTCAATTGCGGCATGGGCATTTCAACGTTGCTGCAAGATCGATGGCGGTGCGCGACTTAAGCCGGTTCCAGCCTGCGAGCCTGCACGTTCGCAACATGACTCGCGGGGCGGCTCTAGACAAACCCGGGCCAGTGGAAAAGCCCGAAATGCGTGCATAACGTGGCGCGATGGAACTTTGCACGCGAGCCCGTCGAGACCAACGTGAGCCCGATGGAACCGTTCCGCATTGCAATATGCAATTCGGTGCGGCGCGAGATTCAGATCAGACGCCAATCGCCTGTTTGATGCGGTCTGCCGAGAGGGGCAGGTCGCGCAAACGAGCCCCGGTCGCGTCCGCGATGGCGTTGGCGATCGCCGCGGCGGCCGGGCCCTGTCCGGCTTCACCCGTGCCGAGGAATTTCTCACCGGGTCTATTAATGACGTGCACCGCGATGCTCTCGGGTGCCTGCGGGAAGCGCAGGATCGGATAACGTGACCAGTCGACGCTGGTGACCTCGTTACGGTCGAACGTCACCGCTTCGTAGAGCGTCCAGCTCGCGGACTGCACGATCGCGCCTTCGATCTGGTTGCGGATGCCGTCGGGATTGACCGCCTGGCCGCTATCGACTGCGGCGACGACGCGGCCGAGCCGCACGACGCCGGTTTCGCGCTCGACCGACACCTCGACCGCGATGGCGCAGTACGCAGCGAGATTCTTGTAGCGGGCGAAGGCGAAGCCGCGGCCCTGACCGCGCGGCAGCTTGTCCTTGTTCCAGCCGAACTCCCGCGCGGCTTTCGTCACGACATCGCGGGCGCGCGGATCGTCGAGATGCTTGAGGCGGAAGTCGACCGGGTCGGCCTTCGCTGCCTCGGCGAGCTCGTCCATGAAGCTCTCGATGGCGAAGATATTGAGGTAGGCGCCGAGCGCGCGCAGCGCCGAGACCCGCAGCGGCATCTGCGGGATGAAGTGATCGACGACCCGCTCGTTCGGAATCGCGTAAATTGGAATCGCGTTGCGGTCGCCGCCGCCCTCGGGCATCGGGATCTCTTTCGGCTCCGGCGGCTGGAACGGCTGCGCCAAATATTGCGCCGCCAGCAAGTTGCCGGCCGGGCCGCCGGGCCGGGTCGAGTGCGTGTTGCTCCAGACCTCGTAATTCCAGGCGACGATGCGGCCCTGATCGTCGATCGCGCCGGACACGTTGGAAATCATGGCCGAGCCGAACGGCTCCCAGCCGTGCTCCTGCTCGCGCATCCACTGCACCCTGATCGGCCGCCCCGGGACGGCGCGGGCGATGAGCGCCGCGTCGGCGGCCGCGTCGTCCGCTGCATTGTGGCCGTAACAGCCGGAGCCCTCGACCTGAATGCAGTGCACCTGTTCGGGCTTCATGTGCAGCATGTCGGCGAGCGAGTTGCGTAAGGGATAGACGCCCTGACTGTGCGTCCACACAGTGAGCTTGTCGCCCTTCATGAGCGCCAGCGCGCAGGACGGTCCGATCGAGCCGTGCGAGAGATAGGGCCGTGTGTAGCTTGCGCGCAGGAGATGCGCGCCCTGCTGCGAGGGATCGCCCTTGTTGGCGATGACCTGATCCTGGCTCGGCAGACGGGTCAGGAATTGATGGATCGTGCCCTGGTCGGGAAGCTGCGCGACTTTTCGCCATTGCGCGATCGAGGCGAGCATGTTCATCGCCTCGATCGCCTGGAATTCGCCCTGCGCGGCGACGGCGAGGAAGCTGCCGTCGCGAACGACCTTGATGACGCCGGGCAGCTTCTCGACTGACGCGATGTCGACGGCGACGAGTTCCGCGCCGTAGTTCGGCGGCCGTACGACACGGGCGTGCAGCATGCCCTCGGGGCGCATGTCCTGCACGTACATCGGCGCGCCAGTGACCTTTCCGGGAATGTCGACACGGTGCATCGGCGTGCCGATGATCTTGAAGTCCTTGACGTTCTTCAGCGGCGACTGTGCGCTTGCCACGCGGTGCAGAGCCTCGCCCGTCACGAGGTCCTTGTAGGCGACGCTGCGGCCGTCATTGGCGATCACCGCGCCGGTTTTGGCCTGAAGCTGCTCCGCGGGAAGATTGAGCCGGGTCGCAGCAAGTTCGATGAGGATGCCGCGCACCTGCGCCGCTGCGTTGAGGATGGCTGTGCCGGAGTCCTGCATGGAATGGCTGCCGGCGGTGTAGCCCTCATTGGCGGTGCGCTCGGTATCGGCGGTAACGATGGTGACGGTCTTGGGGTCGACGTCGAGCTCCTCCGCCGCGCACTGGAGCAGCGCGGTCTTGATGCCTTGGCCGAGTTCGGCCTTGCCCGTGAAGACGGTGACGGTGCCGTCGCCGCCGATGCCGATCCAGGCGTCGAGATAGGGCGCCTTGCCGAGGCTGCCGGGCAGTTTCGGCTGCGGCGGCTTTGCGCCTTGCGCGTACGAAGCGGTCGGTCGCAGCGCGAAGCTGACGACGAGCGCGCCGCCGGTCGCCAGAAACATGCGCCTCGTCGGCGAGGTGAGGGGCGCGTTCATCCCTTCACCTCCCGCGGCTCATTCAGTTCGACGGTCATCAGCTTGGCCGCGCGATGTACCGCGCGCAGGATGCGCATCTGCGTGCCGCAGCGGCAGAGATTGGGCGCCATCGCCTCGCGGATCTGCGCGTCGCTCGGCGCCGCGTTCTTCTCGAGCAGCGCCTGCGCCCGCATCATCATGCCGGGAATGCAGTAGCCGCATTGCGCCGCCTGTTCCTCGATGAACGCGCGCTGCACGGGCCCCGGCTTGTCGGCCGAGCCGAGGTCTTCGACAGTGCGGATATAGCGGCCTTCGAGCGCGGCAATCGGGGTGACGCAGGAAAACACGGGATTGTGGTCCACCAGCACCGTGCACGCGCCGCATTGGCCGAGTCCGCAGCCGAATTTCGCGGCATTGAGCGCGAGGTCGTTGCGAAGCACGTAAAGGAGCGGGGTGCGCGGATCGGCGTCGACCTCGTGCTGCTTGCCGTTGACGTTGAGGACGGTCATGGCGCCTCCATTGCCGGCGTCGGGTTGCTGCGGATCGCAGCCAGCGTCGCCGCGATGTTCGGCCAGGCCTGGCCGCGGCTGTAATGCGCACGCACGTAATCGGCCAGCGCGACGATCTGCGGGTCTGTCAGCGCGCCGGAGAAGCCGGGCATGATCGGACCCGATTTGCCCGGAGCGGGGTGAATGCCGTCGGCGATGATGCGCAGGAGATTGGTCGGGTCGGACGAATTGACCGGCGTCGACAATGCGAGCGCGATGGGCCGCGAAGCCGGCAAGCCCCCGCCGGAACGATGGCAGTTTGCGCACGCGCCGGCGAAAAGCACGCCGCCCGCCGTCCGGTCGTCGGCGGGTGCGACGCCCGTCGTCGTTCGGGCGAGATCGCTCACCGAGACCGCGCGCTGCTTCGCGAAGGCCAGCGAGGCCTCGGTCTGGCGCTGCCGGTCGGCCGCGTTGCGAGGACCGATGAACGAGGCGACATAGGTCGCGATCGCGCGCACGTCGGCGTCACTCGCTTTGGCGAGATTGGCCACGACCGGATGCATCGGGCCGGAGGCAATGCCATGCTGGTCGGCGAAGCCGGTCTTGAGGTAGGCGGTTAATTGGTCGGCGGTCCATGGCACGGGCGCGGGCGACGACGCGTTCAGCGCCGGTGCGTTCCAGCCTTCGCTGACGCCGCCGCCAAAAGCCTCCTTCGGCCGCTCGGCGCCGAGCGCATTGCGTGGTGTGTGGCAGGCGCCGCAATGACCCACGCCTTCGACGAGATAGGCGCCGCGATTCCACGTCGCATTCTGCGATGGGTCGTTCCGATAGGGTCCCTTGGTCAGGAACAGAAGCTGCCAGCCGGCGGCGAAGATGCGGAAGTTCAGCGGGAAGTCGAGTTGCGGCTGACGGTTTGCCTGCGCGACCGGCGCACGAGTCATGAGGAAGGCGTAGAGGGCAGAGATGTCGCCGTCGGTCAATTTTGTGAAATGGTCGTAGGGGAAAGCCGGATAGAGATGCGTGCCGTCGCGCGCCACGCCCTCGCGCATGGCGCGGCGGAAGGCCTCCTCGGACCATGCGCCGATGCCGGTATCGCGGTCGGGGGTGATGTTCGTGCCGTAGACGACGCCAAACGGCGTTTGGACCGGGAAGCCGCCGGCAAAGGATTTGCCGCCGGCGCGTGTGTGGCAAACCGCACATTCGCCGATTGCGGCAAGCTGCGCGCCTTTTGTCACGATGCCCGGATCGAAGGCGTGGGCGCTGGTGCTTGTCGGGGCCAGTTCGCCGCGCCATTGCCAGGCGAAGAACGCGCCGAAGGCGAGTATGAGCGCGATCGCCAAGCCGAGCAGGGTGCGTCCGAGCATTCAGCCGTCGTTCCGTTCAGGCCCCGCGGCGATAATACTGCGAGTTCCCCCTCAGGAACACCAACGGGGAGGCCGGTCCGATGTTCCGCCGACGCAGGGGTCGCGGCTTCAGGCCATGACCTTTTCGAGGCGGATAGGCAGGTCCCGCACCCGGATGCCGGTGGCGTGGTAGACGGCGTTGGCGACGGCCGCGGCCGTGCCGACATTGCCGAGCTCGCCCAGGCCCTTGATGCCGGCCGGATTGACGAAATCGTCGCGCTCCGGGACGAGGATGACCTCGACGTCCTTGATGTCGGCGTTCACCGGGATCAGGTAGTCGGCGAGGTTGTCGTTGACGTAACGCGCATTGCGCTCGTCGATCTCGGTCGCCTCGTGCAGCGCCGAGGAGATGCCCCAGATCATGCCGCCCATGAGTTGGCTGCGGGCGGTGCGCGTGTTCATGATGCGGCCGGCGGCGAAGGCGCCGACGATGCGCGGCACACGAATCTCGCGCGTCAGCTTGTGCACGCGCACCTCGACGAATTCGGCGCCGAGCGCGTACATCAGCTTCTTGCCCTTGGAGCCGCCGCCGAGGAACGGTTTGCCGTGATAGAGCTGGGCCATCGCCTCGGGCTTGGCGCCGGGCGGCAGGTACTCGGCATATTCCTCGATGGCGCCGACGCCGAGCCGCTTGAAGCCTTCTTCGAAATTGCGGCGCGTGCCGGTGTTGCTGCCGGTGGTGGCGTTCGGCGGCGAAAGCTTGGCGAGGATCGCCTCGCAGGCCTTCATCACCGCATTGCATGTGCTCGCCGTCGTGTTGGAACCGCCCGCCACTGGCGCCGGCGGAAAGCGGCTGTCGCCGAGCTCGACCTGCACCTGCGACAGCGGCACACCCAATTGCTCTGCGGCCATCTGGCCGATGACGGTGTAGGCCCCTGTGCCAAGGTCATGTGCGGCGATCTGCACGCGCACGCGGCCGTCGGCTTCGAGGCGCACGCGCACCGCCGAGGCGCCGACATGGGTCGGGTAGATGGCGGTGGCGCAGCCCCAGCCGACCAGCCAGTCGCCGTCTGTCATGCTGCCGGCCTTGGCCTCGCGCTTGCCCCAGCCGAACTTCTCGCCGGCCTGGTCATAGCATTTCATCAGCGAACGCGACGACCATTCCTTGCCGGTCGTATCGGTCATCGAGTCGTTCTTGCGCCGCAATTCGACCGGATCCATCTCGAGCTTGACGGCGAGCTCGTCCATCGCGCTCTCGAGCGCGTAGATGTAGGGCACGACCGGCGGCGAGCGCATGAATCCGGGCGTGTTGCGGTCGGCGTGCACCAGCGACACATGCGTC
>DASTGR010000185.1:0-2682 GCA_035718885.1 Pseudolabrys sp.
TGCAGCCGATCGGCAATGCCTGGCAGAAGCTGCCGCGCATCGTGCGCGACCTCTCGAGCGAACTCGGCAAGCAGATCGAACTGGAGATGCACGGCGCCGACACCGAGCTCGACCGCCAGGTGCTCGATCTGATCAAGGACCCGCTCACCCACATGGTGCGCAACTCCGCCGATCATGGTCTTGAGACCCCCGCCGAGCGCCTCGCCTCAGGCAAGGGCGAGCAGGGCACCATTCGCCTGTCCGCCTATCACGAGGGCGGCCACATCATCATCTGCATCGCCGACAACGGCCGCGGCCTCAACACCGAGAAGATCAAGGCCAAGGCGATCTCCTCAGGCCTCGTCACCGAGGCCGAGCTCGAGAAGATGAGCGAAGCCCAGATCCACAAGTTCATCTTCGCGCCGGGCTTCTCGACCGCGGCCGCCATCACCTCGGTCTCGGGCCGCGGCGTCGGCATGGACGTGGTGCGCACCAATATCGACCAGATCGGCGGCACCATCGACATCAAGTCGGTGGCCGGCGAGGGAAGCTCCGTCACCATCAAGATCCCGCTGACGCTGGCCATCGTCTCGGCCCTGATCGTCGAAGCCGCCGGTGACCGCTTTGCGATCCCGCAGCTCTCGGTGGTCGAGCTGGTGCGTGCCCGCGCCAACAGCGAGCACCGCATCGAGCGCATCAAGGACACCGCGGTGCTGCGCCTGCGCAACAAGCTGTTGCCGCTGATCCACCTCAAGAAGCTGCTCAAGATCGACGACGGCGCGGCCTCCGATCCCGAGAACGGCTTCATCGTGGTGACCCAGGTCGGCAGCCAGACCTTCGGCATCGTCGTCGACGGCGTGTTCCACACCGAAGAAATCGTGGTCAAGCCGATGTCGACCAAGCTGCGTCACATCGACATGTTCTCCGGCAACACCATCCTGGGCGATGGCGCGGTCATCATGATCATCGATCCCAACGGCATCGCCAAGGCACTCGGCGCCGCCGGCTCCTCGGCCCACGACATGGGTGACGAGAACGGCGCCCATCACATCGGCTCGGGCGAGCAGACCACGTCGCTGCTGGTGTTCCGCGCCGGCTCGTCGCAGCCCAAGGCGGTCCCGCTCGGCCTCGTCACGCGCCTGGAAGAGCTGCCCGCCGACAAGATCGAGTTCTCCAACGGCCGCTACATGGTGCAGTACCGCGAGCAGCTGATGCCGCTCGTCGCCATGGACGGCGTCACCATCGCCAGCCAGGGCGCCCAGCCGATCCTGGTGTTCGCCGACGACGGCCGCTCCATGGGCCTCGTCGTCGACGAGATCATCGACATCGTCGAGGAACGGCTCAACATCGAGGTCGGCGGCTCGGCGAGCGGCATCCTCGGCTCGGCCGTGATCAAGGGCCAGGCCACCGAGGTGATCGACGTCGGCCACTTCCTGCCGATGGCGTTCTCCGACTGGTTCACCCGCAAGGAGATGAAGCCGTCGCTGCACTCGCAGTCGGTGCTGCTGGTCGACGACAGCGCGTTCTTCCGCAACATGCTGGCACCCGTGCTCAAGGCGGCCGGTTATCGCGTTCGCACCGCGCCGACCGCGCAGGAGGGCCTCGCCGCTCTGCGCGCGCAGACCTTCGACGTGGTGCTGACCGACATCGAGATGCCCGACATGAACGGGTTCGAGTTCGCCGAGACCATCCGCTCGGACAACAATCTCGGTGCGATGCCGATCATCGGCCTCTCCGCCCTGGTGTCGCCGGCGGCGATCGAGCGCGGCCGTCAGGCCGGCTTCCACGACTATGTCGCCAAGTTCGACCGTCCCGGTCTGATCGCGGCGCTGAAGGAACAGACCGCGAGCGCCGCCGGCGCCTCCGATCTGAGCCGGGCGGCGGCGTAACGGACAGGATCAGGAGAGCCAACATGACCAGCAAGAGCAAGACCCAGTCCGCCGAAGGCGCCATGGTCGAATACGTCACCGCGATGATCGGCGGCCAGCTGTTCGGCCTGCCGATCTCCCGCGTCCAGGACGTGTTCATGCCCGAACGCGTCACGCGCGTTCCCCTGTCCTCGCGCGAGATCGCGGGCGTGCTGAACCTGCGCGGCCGCATCGTCACCGTGGTCGACATGCGCGCCCGCCTCGGCCTGCCGCAGCCCGAGGACGGCAAGGTGCCGATGGCGGTCGGCGTCGATCTGCGCGGCGAGTCCTACGGCCTGCTGATCGACCAGATCGGCGAAGTGCTGCGCCTGCCCGAGGCCGGCATGGAGGAAAACCCCGTCAACCTCGACCCGCGCATGGCCAAGCTTGCCGGCGGCGTGCATCGCCTCGACGGCCAGCTCATGGTCGTCCTCGACGTCGATCGCGTCCTCGAGCTCGCGCCCGAGATGATGGCGGCCTGATACGGCGGCATCGCTGCCGACGGACTTGCAATTGGAAGCGTCCCCCGCACAAGGGGGAGGGAAGCAGAGGTTCACATGCGGACTTGTCTCGTCGTTGATGATTCCAGCGTCATCCGCAAGGTTGCGCGCCGGATCCTGGAGGGCCTCGAGTTCGAAGTGACCGAGGCCGAGGACGGCTCGAAGGCGCTCGAGATCTGCCAGCGGCAGCTGCCCGATGCGGTGCTGCTCGACTGGAACATGCCCGTCATGGACGGCTTCGAGTTCATGGGCCACATGCGCCGCCTGCCCGGTGGCGACCAGCCCAAGGTGGTGTT
>DASTGR010000186.1:0-2796 GCA_035718885.1 Pseudolabrys sp.
TATCTGGAGAAGCCGGCGCTGGGCTACGAGCCCTTCACGCCGAGCGACCCAGCCGCGCTGCGGACCGCGCTGATGCCCGGCGACGTGCTGCTCGTCGAAGGCAACAACCATATTTCGGGCGTCATCAAATACCTGACCCAGTCGACTTGGTCGCACGCTGCGCTCTATGTCGGCGCGATCGGCGACCGTACCACCGCGGACGGCGAACCGCTGGTGCTGGTCGAAGCGAACATCGGCCACGGCGTCGTCGCCGCGCCGTTGTCGAAATATACGCGCTTCCACACGCGCATCTGCCGGCCCGTCGGACTGACCGAAGACGATCGCGCGCGCGTCTGCGCCTATGCCGCCGAACGCATCGGCTTCGACTACGATCTCAAGAACATCATCGATCTCATGCGCTACCTCTTGCCGCTCCCGGTGCCGCAGCGCTGGCGCCGGCGCATGATGGCGCTCGGCTCCGGACATCCGACGCGCATCATCTGCTCGGCGCTGATCGCGCAGGCCTTCGAGAACGTGCGCTTCCCGATCCTGCCGAAGGTGACGCGCGCGGAAAGCCAGGCCGCGGCCGAGGAGTTGCTCGAGATCCGCCACTCGTCGCTCTACGCGCCGCGCGACTTCGACATCTCGCCTTATTTCGAGGTGGTGAAGCCGACCGTGCGTAACGGCTTCGACTATAAGGCGATGGCCTGGGCGGACCTCGCCGAGGCGCCCCCGCTAGCGCCTGAGGTCGACGCGAAAGAACTCTCGCCGGCAATCTAGTTCGAGCATTTGAATCGAGAACTCGGACGCACAGCGCCCGTCGATGTGCCCTCTCCCCTCTGTGGGAGAGGGCATTGAGTGGCTCTCCGCGAGTGATGACGGGTGAGGGGGCAGCCCCCTCACCCGTCCTTTTCATTTGAGGCGCTGCGGACGCCCTCTCCCACAGAGGGGAGAGGGCACAACGACTGACGTTGCGGCCGCGGCAGCGCGCGCCGCTTGTGTTCCCGCGCTTCCCCGCCTACTTCTCCCCCATGCTCGACGCCGCCATCAAGGCTCTCACCGATATGCTTCGGCCGCCGCTGCGGTCGGTGCTGATCAAATCCATCCTGCTGGCGCTCGCACTGATCGTCGTCATCGGCATCGTGCTGCAACGCGTGCTGGCCTCGCTCGCCGACAGCGGCGCGACCTGGGCGGAGCAAACCTCCGGCTTCGCGCCGCACGCGGCCTGGGCGACGCTCGCCTGGTTTCTGTCCATCATGGCGACGCTTGGCATCGTCACCGGCGCGGTGTTCCTGATGCCGGCGGTGACCAACGTCGTCGGCAGCTTCTTCGTCGACGACGTCGCCGACGCGGTCGAGCGCGCGCACTACCCCGTCGACCTGACCGGCCTGGCGCTGCCGATCTTCACGGCGGTCGTCGAGGGCCTCAAGTTCGCGCTCCTGTCGGTGCTCGTCTACGTCGTCGCCTTGCCGTTCGTTCTGTTCGCCGGCTTCGGCGTGCTGATCCTGTTCGTCGCCAACAGCTATCTGCTCGGCCGCAATTTCTTCGAGCTCGCGGCGATGCGGTTCTATCCGCCGTGGGAAGCCAAGCTCCTGCGCAAGCGCAATGCCGGCTATGTGTTCTTTGCCGGCATGTTCATCGCTGCGTTCGTGTCGATCCCGATCGTCAACCTCGCAACGCCAGTCTTCGCGATGGCGTTCATGGTGCACATCCATAAGCGCGTGGCGGGCAAGCGCGCGGAGCTGATCGAGCCGAGGCCGAAATCGTAGCGAGGCGAGAACTCAATCGTCGTCATGGCCGGGCTTGTCCCGGCCGGGGCCACCGGGACAAGCCCGGTGGCGACAAGCTAGGACACCGTCGTCTTTCCCGGCCACTTGCACAGATCGGCGATCACGCATTTCTCGCACAGCGGCTTGCGCGCGATGCACGTATAGCGCCCGTGCAGGATCAGCCAGTGATGCGCATGGTGCTTGTAATGCGTCGGGATCGCCTGCTCGAGCTTCTCTTCCACCTCGAGCGGCGTCTTGCCCGGCGCCAGCCCTGTGCGGTTGCCGACGCGGAAGATGTGCGTGTCGACCGCGATCGTGTGCTCGCCGAACGCCGAGTTGAGCACGACGTTCGCCGTCTTCCGGCCGACGCCCGGCAAGGCTTCGAGCGCCTCGCGCGAGCGCGGCACCGCGCCGCCATGCTCGGCGACGAGCCGCTGTGACAAGGCCACCACGTTCTTCGCCTTGGTGCGGAAGAGGCCGATCGTCTTGATCAGCTCGCGCACGCGGTCCTCGCCGAGCGCGGCCATCTTCTCCGGCGTGTCGGCGGCGGCGAACAAAGCCGGCGTCGCCTTGTTGACGCCGGCGTCTGTCGCCTGCGCCGACAGCACGACGGCGACCAGCAGCGTGAACGGATTGACGTATTGCAGCTCGGTCTTCGGCTCGGGCTCGGCCGCCTGAAAGCGGCGGAACGCCTCCTCGACCTCGGCCGGTGTCCATTGCGGAACCGCGCCGGCGGCCGCACATATGTCGGCCTTGGCGCGCTTGGCAGGGCTCTTCACCCTCGCGGCCTTGCCCTTGCGCGCTTTCGCGATCGGCTTAGCTATCGTCTTGCGCGCGGATTTTTTCGCGGGCTTCTTTGAAGGCTTGCGGCTCGTTTTTCTGGCCATGTTCCCGGTATAGTGTTGCCCATGACCGCCGACAACGCCGACGATCTCGAACCCACGATCTTTTCGGCCGTGCTGACGCCGCACCGCTCGCTGCACTCGACCGGGTTCATGATTCTGATGATCGCCTATGGCGCGGTCTCATTCGTCGCCGGCGTCGCCTT
>DASTGR010000187.1:0-20109 GCA_035718885.1 Pseudolabrys sp.
GGATGAAGCGCCGCGCGGCCGACGACAGGCCGAGATCGGACAGCGCGCCGATCATCAGCACCCAGGTCCAGACATAGATGAAAACGCCGTAGTCGAAGCTGCCCATCCATCGCGCGAGCAGGACCTGCGAGCCGAGCGCCAACAGCGCCGAGAAGACGCGAACGAGGAAGACCTTGCCGGCAACGAGCTGCGCCAGCCGGTTCTCGCTGCGGTCGGCGAGGATGGCCCGGACCTTGGCAATGACGCGCGCGGCCGTCGAGGCCGGCGCAGGGTCTGCATCGGTCGTGACGGATGGCTCCGGTTCCGGCGTGAGCCGGTGGGCGGACGAGGACAGGGCCATGACAAAGGCCCTAGCAAGGATTCGTTAAGATTGGCTTTTCCGTCGTCCTGAGGTGCCGTCGCGAAGCGACGGCCTCGAAGGACCTCTGAGTCAGAGACCCTTCGAGGGCCGCTTCGCGGCCTCCTCAGGGTGACGACGAAGTCACAGTTCCCCCAGAATCCGCTCCACCGCCTCGCGTTCGGCGGCGGTGAGCGCGGCCTGCGGCGGGACCGGATCGCCGACGTCGTAGCCCTGGATCTGCAAGCCGGCCTTGATGCATGCCGCGAGATTGAAGCGCGCGAAGGCCTCGTTGATTTGCCAGAGCTGGCGCTGGAGCTTCATCGCCTCGTCCCATTTCTGAGCGTGGCACAATTCGTAGAGCTTCACGCTCTGCTTCGGCACGATGCAGGCCGGGCCGGCCATCCAGCCGACACCGCCGATCAGCATCACCGCTGCCGGGATATGCGCCGACGCCGAGAACACCTTCATGCTCGGCGCGCGGTGCATGATCGACAAGAGACGCCCGGTGTTGGACGACGCGTCCTTGATGTAGCCGATGCGCGGATGCTGCGCGAGACGGCCGATGACGTCGAGCGTCAGATCGCTGCGCTGGAAATTGGGATTGGTGTAGAGCACGACCGGAATGTCGACCGCGTCGGCGATCGCATGGAAGTAGTGCTCGACCTGCGCGTCCTTGAGCGGGAAGTACGCCTCGCAGATGGCGAGAATGCCGTCGGCGCCGAGCTTCTGGTACGCCTGCGCCTGTTTGACCGCGTCGGCGGTCGCGGTCGAGGCCACGCCGGCGATCACCGGCACGCGCTTGCCCGCGGCCTCGATCGTCGCGCGCACGACCGTCTCGCGCTGTGCCGCGTCGAGATAGGCGAACTCGCCGGTCGAGCCGAGCGGCGTCAGACCGTGCACGCCGTCGCCGATCAGGTCGGATGCGAGCCGCCCGAGCACATCGGTTTTGATGCGGCCCTTCGCGTCGATCGGCGACACGAGATACGGAAACACGCCGTGGAAATCGTGGTTGCTCATGGCGCGAGTCTTATCCGGCAAACCCGCCTTCGTCGAGGAACGCCTGCTCCTCGACCGTCGTGACGCGGCCGAGCACGGCGTTGCGATGCGGGAAGCGGCCGAAGCGTGCGATGATGTCGTGATGCACCTTCGCCCACTTCAGGCCGTCGGTGTCGCCCGCGGCCGTATAGAGCGCGATGCCCCGGTCCTGGTCCGCCATGTCCTCGGAGTGCTCGAACGGCAGATAGAAGAACGCGCGCAGGTCGGAAGGCACCTGTCCGTCGAAGCCGCGCAGCAGCGCCGCAGCCGTGATGGCGCGCGCCTGCGGGTCGGTGGCAAAGGCGCGGGCGGAGCCGCGGAACATGTTGCGCGGAAACTGGTCGAGCAGGATCATGAGCGCCAGCGCGCCCTCGGCGCTCTGCTCCCACGTCGCGAGCTTGCCTTCTGCTGCTGCCTCATGCGTCGCGAGGAAGCGGCGGCGGATGTCGGCATCGAATGCCTCGTCCTTGGTAAACCAACGATCCGGTCCCGCCTCGCTCCAAAACCGGATGACCTCTGCCGCTGTGGCGATCGACACGACCTCGCTCATGCATTGTCCTTGTGCGGGTCCGCGTCACGCAGCGCGCGGCGCAGGATCTTCCCGACATTCGTCTTCGGCAATTCGCTGCGGAATTCGATGTGCCGCGGCACCTTGTAGCCGGCGAGGCGCGCCTTCATGAAGTCGTGCAGCTGTGCGCTCGTCAGCGTCGCGTCCTTCTTGACCGCGAACAGCTTGGGCGCCTCGCCGGAATGCGGGTCGGGCACGCCGACCACCGCGCATTCGAGCAAGCCGCCCTGGCTCATGGCGACGTCCTCGACCTCGTTGGGGAAGACCTTGAAGCCGGAGACGCTGATCATGTCCTTCTTGCGGTCGACGATCTTCACGCGGCCGGTCTCGTCCATGACGCCGACGTCGCCGGTGCGGAAAAAGCCATCCGCCGTCATCACCTTCGCGGTTTCGTCCGGCCGCTGCCAATAACCGGCCATCACCTGCGGCCCGCGCGCGCAGATCTCCCCTTCCGCGCCGCGCGCCACTTCGTGGCCGTCATCGTCGCGGATCGACAATTCCGTCGACGGCAAAGGCAGGCCGATCGTGCCGGTCCATTCGTGTATGTCGCCGCGATTGCAGGTGAGCACCGGCGAGGTCTCGGACAGGCCGTAGCCCTCGATGATCGGCTTTCCGGTCGCCTTCATCCACGCTTCGGCAACCGATTTCTGCACGGCCATGCCGCCGGCAACCGCGCATTTCAATCCGCTCCAGTCGAGCGTCTTGAGACCGGGATGATGCAAAAGCGCATTGTACAGCGTGTTCACGGCCGGGAAGGAGTTCACCTTGTAGCGCGAAAGCTCCTTGATCAAACCGGGGATGTCGCGCGGATTGGTGATGAGGATGCACATGCCGCCATTGCTGACTGCGAACAGCAGGCACGCGGTCAGCGCGAAGATATGATAAAGTGGCAATGCCGTGACAATCACCATGCGGTCGACCTGCGGCGGCAGCGCGACGAGCGGCTGCTCCCAGGCGTCGATCTGAAGCACGTTGGCGATCAGGTTTCGGTGCAGCAGGACCGCGCCTTTCGCAACGCCGGTGGTCCCACCGGTATATTGCAGGAAAGCGATGTCGTCGGCGCCGATCTCGACGCGGGTGAATCCGGCGCGGCGTCCGGCGGCGAGTGCGTCGTTGAAGCGGATCGCCTGCGGGATATCCCATCGCGGCACCATCTTCTTGACGTGGCGGACGACGCCGTTGACGAGCGCGCCCTTGAGATTGCCGAGCATGTCGCCAAGGCTGGCGATGACGACGTGCTTCACGTTGGTCTTCGGCAGCGCCTCCTGAAGCACCGCAGCGAAATTCTCAAGCACGACGATCGCTTCCGCACCGGAATCCAGGAGCTGGAATTCGAGCTCGCGCGGCTTGTAGAGCGGATTGACGTTCACCACCGTGCAACCCGCGCGCAGCGTGCCGGCAATGGCGACCGGGTATTGCAGCACGTTCGGCATCATCAGCGCGACGCGGGCGCCGCGGGCGATACCGCGCGATTGCAGGAAGGCGCCGAAGGCACGCGAGGCCTCGTCGAGTTCGGCGTAAGTGAGCGACCGGCCCATGCAGACGCAGGCTTCGCGCGCGGCATGCTGCGCGAAGCTCTCCTCGAACATGGCGACGAGCGAGGCGTAGCGCGACACGTCGATGTCGGCGGGAACGCCGGTGGGATAGTGCCGCAGCCAGATCCGGTCCATGCGGCAGGATCGTTCGAGTCGGCAGGCGGCGCAAGGCCGCCTAGCGCCCCCCGAACGGCACCAGCGGGTTGTCGGCGAGCGCGGCTTTGTCCGGCCGGTCGGGCGCGACGCGGCCCATGAAGGCGTCGAACAACTCGCGCACGGTACCCTCGGACAGGTCGCGGGTGATGAAGACGATGCGGGTGCGACGGTCGTCGTCCGGCCAACGCTCGAGCCGTGCGGTTGGGTGGAAGACGTGCTGGACGCCATGAACCACCACCGGCGTGTCCGGCATTTCGGCGACGTTCACAATGCCCTTCACGCGCAGGAGATTGCTGCCGTGGCTGGCGCGCAGCAACTCCAGGAACATCTCCAACGTGCCGGCGGGCATCGGCTGCTCGCTGACGATGACGAAAGAACCGATGTGATCGTCGTGCCGGTTGCGGTCGAGATGCGCGTGGTCGTGGCCGTGATGGGCGTGCCCGTGACCATGATCGTGCGGATGGTGCGCGCGCGCGTCGGCATAGGCTTCCGCCGCGAGCCACCGCTTCACGTCGGGGATTCTTCGTTCGGGATCGTAGAGGGCGGCATTGAGGAGTTGCTCGGGCGCTGCCTCGCCCTTGGCCGCATCGAGCACCGGCGCGGCCGGATTGAGCGCCTTGAGACGTGCGAGGATGCCGCCGCGCTGCGCCGGCGTCGCGAGGTCGGTCTTGCTCAGCACGATGCGGTCGGCGACGGCGGCCTGCTTCACCGCCTCGGCATGCGCATCGAGCGTCGCCTCACCGTTGATTGCATCGACCACGGTGACGACGCCGTTCAGCCGGTAGCGCAGCAAGAGATAAGGGTGCGCCATCATGGTATGCAGCACCGGGGCCGGGTCGGCCAGCCCGGTCGTCTCCAGCAGCACGCGTTTGAAGCGGACGCGGCCATTGTCCAGATCGCGCAGCAGCCGCTCGAGCGCGTCGACGAGGTCGCCGCGCATCGTGCAGCACAGGCAGCCCGACTTGAGCAGCACCATGTTGTCGCCGATGTGCTCGACCAGCAGGTGGTCGAGCGAGACCTCGCCGAACTCGTTGATGATCACCGCAGTGTCGGCGAGCGCCGGGTCCTTCAGGAGCCGGTTGAGAAGCGTGGTCTTGCCGGCGCCGAGGAAGCCGGTGAGGACGGTGAGCGGGATCGGCTCCGCCGGCCCGCGCCGGGAGGCGCGCACGGCGTCGGCGTCGGTCATTGTGCGGCCGTGCCGGCCTTCGGCTTGGTCTTCTTCTTGACGGCCGCGGTCCTGGTTTTCGCCGGCTTGGCGGGCTCGGCCTTTTCGGTTTTGGCCTTGGCTGCCTGTTCGGTCTCGCCGCCCGTCTTTGCCTTGGCCGCGTGCTTGACCTTGCCGCGCTTCTTCTTGGCGACCTCGACGGGTGCGGCGTCCGGATGATCGGCGGGCCCGGTGAAGACCACGACCGGCGGCTCGGAATCGACAGGCGGCCCGAGCACGAACTTGCCTTTGGCCAGGCTCGACAACATGAAGCCTTGCCCATTGCCCGGCGTGTCGCCGGAGGCGGCGGTCTCGCCTCCCTCCGCCTCTTCATCATTATCCTCGGACGGCGGCTTGCGGCGGTGGCCGCCGCACATCTCGTCGCGGAGGTTGGGCGGCTGCGCGTCGACGGGCGCGAGCTCGTTGACCGTACCGAGCGACGGCGTGAGCCAGGACAATTGCGTGCTGTTGAAACCGCGCTCGAGGAGCTGCGCCGCCTGCTGCGTCCGGACGGCGCCGGACCAGGCGCCCAGGATAACGGCAATCAGCCTGTGGCCGTTGCGCGTCGCCGTGGCCACGAGGTTGTAGCCGGAGGCGCAGATGAAGCCGGTTTTCATGCCGTCGGCGCCGGGATAACGGTCGAGCAACTTGTTGTAATTGTGGATGACGCGGTTGCCGTAGCGGATCGAATGAATGTGCCAGTAGGCGTCGTACTGCGGAAAATCGTTGATCAGGGCGCGCGCCAATATGCCGAGGTCGCGTGCCGAGGTGACGTGGTTGTCGGCCGGCAGGCCATTCGGATTGACGAAGTTTGACTGCGTCATGCCGAGCTTCCGGGCATTCGCATTCATCAAGTCGGCGAAGCCTTCGATCGAACCGCCGACACCTTCGGCGATTGCGACCGCCATGTCGTTCGCCGATTTCACCATCAGCATCTTGATGGCGTTGTCGATCGTGACGGTGGTGCCGACCTTGAACCCCATCTTGGTCGGCTGCTGCGCGGCCGCGTTGCGCGACACCGTCAGCAGCGTGTTCGGCGTCACCCGTCCAGCCTTGATTTCGCTCAAGGTCGTGTAGAGCGTCATCAGCTTGGTGACCGAGGCGGGATACCACGGGTAGGTGGCGTTATCGGCGTAGAGCACCTTTCCGCTCGCCGCGTCGATCAGCAGTTTGGCTTCGGCATGGGCGCGGGGCGCCGCGGCGAACAGGGCGACGGACAGGGCCGCGAGCGCGAGAGTCGGGACGCGGAAGCGGTTGAACGGCAACAGGCTCATCCTTTGGCAGTCCGGTGCGGGCTTCCGGGCGGGTGAGTTCCGCGTGCGGAAATGCTAGGGTAAAGGAGCTTCGGCGGCGAGGCAAAGCAGGCCATCGCCCGTCTGCATATATGGTGATCGCGGCAAGGTCACCGGCTATTGCGCCGAAAATTCGGCAGAGGAGTGCGTCAGATGAGTGCGGCGATCGTCGGTTGGGCCCACACCCCTTTCGGTAAACTGGCCGGGGAGAGCGTCGAAAGCTTGATCGTGCGCGTGGCGACGGATGCCTTGGCGGATGCGGGCATTGCCGCCGCCGACGTCGACGAGATCGTGCTCGGGCATTTCAACGCCGGATTTTCGCCGCAGGATTTTACCGCTTCCCTGGTGCTGCAAGCTTCGCCCGATCTGCGATTCAAGCGCGCAATCCGCGTCGAGAACGCCTGCGCCACGGGTTCGGCCGCCGTGCATCAGGGCCTGAAGTCGATCTCCGCCCGCGACGCTCGGATCGTGCTCGTGGTCGGCGCCGAGCAAATGACGGCGACGCCCGCCCCCGAGATCGGCCGCAACCTCCTCAAGGCGTCCTATGTGAGCGAGGAGGCGGACATCGATGGCGGCTTCGCCGGCATATTCGGCAAGATCGCGGGCCTGTATTTCCAGAAGTGGGGCGACCAGTCCGACGCGCTGGCCATGATCGCCGCCAAGAACCACAAGAACGGCGTCGGTAACCCGTTCGCGCAGATGCGCAAGGACCTAGGCTACGACTTCTGCCGCACCGAGAGCGAGAAGAATCCCTTCGTCGCCGGCCCGCTCAAGCGCACCGACTGCTCGCTGGTCTCGGATGGCGCGGCGGCGGTGGTGCTCGCTGACATCGAGACGGCGCTACGGCTCGAGAAGGCCGTCGCCTTCCGCGCCGCCGAGCATGTGCAGGACTTCCTGCCGATGTCGAAGCGCGACATTCTCAAATTCGAGGGTTGCGCCGTCGCCTGGCAACGTTCGCTGGCGAACGCAGGCTTGAGCCTCGAGGACCTGTCCTTCGTCGAGACGCACGACTGCTTCACGGTCGCGGAACTCATAGAATACGAGGCGATGGGCCTGACCAAGGAGGGGCAGGGCGCCATCGCGATCAAGGAAGGCTGGACGCAGAAGGACGGCAAGCTCCCGGTCAATCCGTCCGGCGGGCTCAAGGCAAAGGGTCATCCAATTGGCGCGACCGGGGTTTCCATGCACGCCCTGACCGCCATGCAACTCACAGGCACCGCCGGCGACCTCCAGGTCGCAGATGCGACTGTCGGCGGGATCTTCAACATGGGTGGAACTTCGGTAGCCAATTACGTCAGCATCCTCGAGAGGATAAAATAACACACTGAATCAACGTCGATAGTTAAGTTTCATAATGGAACACCATAACGGATGTTTATGAATTGACAGAACTGGGTTCGCGGCGGCGAGCGAATTAATCAAAACTCGTCGAAATGAAGATGTATTACCCGCAATTATCAATTTAAAATTGAACATCATCAGATACCTGCTACTGTCCCCCGGGGCGAATTCGTATGCGTGCGATCAAATCGCATGGTTTTGGGCCGGGTCGCAGCACGTGGGGGACGAGTCTGCATGACCAACATACCGACGGACCTGCTTCGGACATTGGTCGCAGTGGTCGATCTCCGGAGCTACACAAAGGCCGCCAATTCGCTCGGGGTCACGCAACCGGCAGTCAGCGCTCAGATCAAGCGTCTGACGCAACTCATCGGCGCCGATCTTTTCGAGCGCGGCGGGCAGGGCGTCGCGCTGACCTCGCGCGGCGAGCGGGTGGTTGCGCGTGCGCGGCGGCTATTGTCGCTCAATGACGAGATCGTCGGTCTTGGCGCAGCTACAGTACGCACCGACCTCACTGTCCGGATCGGCACGCCCAGCGACTTTGTCGCCACGGTGCTGCCCGGGATCCTCGCGCAATTTCGCACCCAGCATCCGGACGTCCGCTTCGTGATCCGTTCGGACTTCTACGAGCCGCTGTTGCGACAGTTGCACATGGGGGAGATCGATCTCCTGGCGGCCTTGTCGCCGACGCGGCCGCCGGATGCGCGCCATTCCCAGACGCTGGAGATGCTCTGGGTGCGCGGCGAGGTGCCGCTCGACATCGATCCGGCGCGGCCGGTGCCGCTGGTCTCCTGCGGCGAGCCTTGCACCTACCACCGGCATGCCGTGAAGACGTTGCGCGCTGCCGGGCTCGAATACGAGCAGGTCTTCATCGCCAGCAGCATGCAGTGCCTCAACAATGCGGTTTCCGCCGGCCTCGGGACGACGCTATGCAGCCGCCGCCGCGTCAGCGTTCTGGGGCTCCATGAATGGACGGACGCGCCGCTGCCGAAACCGGCGTCGCTGCATAGCGCGGTGTATGTCCGGGAGGGTGGGTCGCGCGAGATCTACGAGCAACTCGCCGACCAGATCGCGGCGGTCATTCACGGTCCCTATGACCGCCAGGCTCGTGCCTTTCGGGCCCCTGCCGGCCTGCGCAATGCGAGTTCCGCGGCCTGAGGCCGGTCGCGACGCATCGCCGCGCAGGCAACGATCGCCTTTTGCTGGCGTTGTTCCATCGGAACGGAGGCCCTGAGGCGGCCTCCGGGAAAGATGGAGGCAACCATGTCCGCCCGTATCCTGACGGCTGGCGCGATCGCAGCGCTGCTTGCGCTGCCCATCGCTGCGCCCGCATCGGCGTCAGACAGCCTGTCGCTGAGCGCTCGCGCCCATCGTCACCATCATGCCCATCGTCACCATGGCGATAGCCGGGCGGCGCTCCGCATGTTCGGGATGGTGGCCGGCACGATCGCCGGCATCGCCGCCGAGCAGGAACGCCGCGACGGTTACGGCTATCCGCCGCCGGGCTATTACGGCTACGGCCCCTATTACCCTTACTGAGTTGAATTCGCGCAATTTATTCGGGCGTTAACCGAACTTTGTCTGCGAATAGGATATTGTCCCCGCATGACTGATTCGGTCGCCCGTCTCTACGACGCCGTGATCGCGGCGCAACTGGCCGATTCCGCGAAATCGCGGACGGCCAAGCTGATGCGCGCCGGGCGCGCCAAAATGGCCAAAAAGCTCGCCGAAGAGGCGGTCGAGGTCGTAATCGACGCCATGCAGGGCCAGCCGGAAGCGGTGGTCCGCGAAAGCGCCGATCTCCTGTATAATCTGGTCGTGCTCTGGGCGCATGCGGGCGTGCGGCCGGACGACGTCTGGGCCGAAATGCGCAGGCGCGAGCTCTTGTTCGGCATCGCCGAAAAACTGCCCAAAAAGCTGGTACAAGCTGCCTCGCCGCGCAAGGTCGTGGCGATTGAAAGCGGGCACGTTCGCAGGCGCCGCTGATCCGCCCTTCTCCGAGAGACGTTCATTCATGACTTTGGAGGCCGCCGCCCCGCGCTCGCCGCTGCGCCGCATGTACGACTGGTGCATCGAGGCCGCGCACAAGCCGCACGCCATGTGGACGATGGGCGCGATCGCTTTCGCCGAAAGTTCCTTCTTCCCCGTGCCGCCGGACGTGATGCTGATCCCGATGTCGCTGGCTCGGCCGCAGCGCGCCTATGTGATGGCGCTGTGGTGCACCATCGCTTCGGTCTCCGGCGGGCTGCTCGGCTATGCCATCGGCGCCTTGCTCTACGACTCGGTCGGGCACTGGCTGATCCAGCTCTACGGCTACGGCAACAAGGTCGAGGCCTTTCGCGCCGCCTATGCCCAGTGGGGCGCCTGGATCATCCTGCTGAAGGGGCTGACGCCGATCCCCTACAAGATCGTCACGATCACGTCGGGATTCGCCAACTACAACCTCGGCCTTTTCATCGTCTTTTCGATCATCGCCCGCGCCACGCGGTTCTTTCTGCTGGCGTTTCTGCTCCACCGTTACGGGGAGCAGGCCCGTCACATCATCGAGAAGCGGCTCGGCCTCTGGGTCACCCTGGGCGCGGCCGTGGTCGTCATCGGCATCGTCGCGGCGGTATACTTGATCTGACGAATCGGCGGCTCCTCAATTTCGCCATCCGCGGTCCGTAGCGGGTAACCGTCGGCGCAAATGCCGTTGATCGCCGCGGGGCGGCTGACAGGGGACGTCAGCGTGACGGCCATGGGCATAGCAACTCACATTTCCCACCGCGCGCGGGCCTTGGCCGGCGCCGTTCTGCTCGTGACCATGTCCGGCATGGCGCTGGCGCAGCCCGCGCCTGCTCCGGCCAAGACGGACGATCCCGGCTTCTTCGGCTCGGTGGGACGGTGGTTCGACCAGCAGGTCAACGGCGCCAAGGACATGTTCGGCAATCTCGGCCGCGAAGCCGGCGTCGCCGCGCGGACCACGGCGGACACCGCCAAGGACGCGGCCAAGGGTGCCGCCGACACGATCACCAGCAAGCTGCCGGCGACGAACGTCGTTTCCGGCCACGAGGTCTGCCGGATTGCGCCGAACGGCGCGCCCGACTGCGACACGGCGGCCAGCACGATCTGCAAGGGCAAGGGCTTCAAGGGAGGCAAGAGCGTCGACATGACGACGGCCGAGAACTGCCCCGCCAAGGTCTACCTGGCCGGCCGCTCGAGCGGCCCCGAGTGCAAGACCGAAACCTTCGTTTCCAGCGCCATCTGCCAGTAGCGCCCGCGCGCCTTGTGCGCGCATGCGGGCCGTGTTTCCGTTTCCCGCCAGAACAAGCGGGAGATGCGAGCCGTGAACCTCTACGCCAAGCTCCTCGAGCGTGAAGCGGCGGGCAAGCCTGTCACTGTCGGCGTCATCGGCGCCGGCAAGTTCGGCACCATGTTCCTGTCGCAGGCGCGGCTCACCAAAGGCCTGCACATCGTCGCCGTCGCCGATCTCGACGTCGCCCGCGCCCGCAGTCAGCTCGCGACGGCGGGATGGCCCAGCGCCTCCTATGAGGCCTCATCGTTCGACGACGCGCACAAGACGCGTGCGACCATCATCACCGCCGATGCCATGGCGATGATCGCCGATCCGCGCATCGAGGTGATCGTCGAAGCGACCGGCATTCCGGGCGCTGGCATCACGCATTGCCTCAAGGCGATCGAGAACGGCAAGCACATCGTCATGGTCAATGTCGAAGCCGACGCGGTCGCAGGGCCCTTGCTCGCCCGCAGGGCGAAGGCGGCGGGCGTCGTCTATTCGCTCGCATGGGGCGACCAGCCGGCGCTGATCTGCGAGCAGGTCGACTGGGCGCGCGCCGCCGGCTTCAAGGTGATCTGCGCGGGCAAGGGCACGCGCTACGAGCCGCACTATCACCAGTCCAATCCCGACAATGTCTGGGACATCCTGGACAAGTACCTCAACATCACCGACCGCAAGTCGATCAATCCGAAGATGTTCAATTCCTTCGTCGACGGCACCAAGTCCGGCATCGAGATGACGGCGGTGTGCAACGCCACCGGCCTTCTGCCGCAATCGGACGGCCTCAACTTCCCGCCGGCGACGCGCTTCGAACTCGCCGACGTGTGCAAGCCGAAGGCGGAGGGCGGTACGCTGGAGAAAGAGGGCGTTACGGAGGTGACGTCGTCGGTCTATCGCGACGGCCGCGACGTGCCGCATCATCTCGCGCTCGGCACTTACGTCGTGTTCGAGGGCGAGACGGACTATGCGCGGCGCTGCTTCAGGGAATACGCGATGCTGCCCGACAAGAGCGGCAAATACGCCGCGCTGTACCGGCCGATCCACATGATCGGGCTCGAACTCGGGATTTCGGTCGCCAGCGCCGCGCTGCGTGGCGAGCCGACCGGCGCGCCAACAGGCTTCCGCTCCGACGTCGTTGCGACGGCCAAGCGCGCGCTCAAGGCCGGCGAGATCCTCGACGGCGAGGGCGGCTTCTGCGTCTGGGGCAGGCAGACGCCGGCGGACGTGTCGCTCGCGCGCGGCCTGTTGCCGCTCGGGCTGGCGCACGACGTCAAGCTCAAGCGCGACATTCCCGAAGGCGGGGCGCTGTCATGGACCGACGTCGAGGTCGACACGAGCGACATCGCGGTCAAGGTCCGGCGCGAGATGGAAGCCGCGTTCGCCCGCCCGAACGCCCGCTAAACGACAACGGCGGACGCCAGTGTCCTGACGTCCGCCGGTCAAAGTCGCGGTCCGGTTACCAGCGCCAGCCGCAGTGACGCACGCGCGTGACCACCTTGTGGCCGTGGCGCCAATGCACGCGGCGGGTGACCCAGCAGGTGCGGTGGCGGCGGTGCCAGCGACGCCAATGATGGCCATAGTGCCAGCGCACAGTCTGCACCATGCCGCCGTCCGCCGCGCCGTTGATCCCGGCATTCACCGGCATCGCGGCCTGCGCGGCGCCGGGCGCCGCGATCGCGAGAAGACCGGCCGCCGCGGCCGCGCAGATCGTCGCTCGTATCATCGTCGCTCTCCTCTTCTTCCTGTGAGAGGAGATAAGCGATCGAACGCGCGCATGGTTTCAGCATCGGAACCGCGGCCGGTGCGGTGCGATGCCGCATCGATCATGCGAGATCGATGGTGCCGTCGATTTTGTGGGTCAGCCCGACGTCGCCGATGGTGAGCACCATCTCGGCCTTGAGGCTGGACTTGCCCTTGAGCTTGCCGTCGGCGGCGGCCTTGCGCACCGCCTTCTCGATCTCGCCCTGCGAAGTCACGCCGACGACCTTGAGAAACTTGCGCAGCGAGGTATTGAGGGCCTCTTCGTTCATGGCGCTCTCCTGGCGGATGGGGTTGGCCGGCGCATCATAGGGTCGCCGCTGCGGCCCCGGAAGCGGCGCCACAACCGCTGCGGACAGGTCGGGGTTCCCGTTGACCCGGGGCGTTCCGCCGCTATGATCCGCGCCGCGCGGCAGGACCCGCTCCCTGCGACCGGCGCCTTTGCGATGCCCCTGTGGCGGAATTGGTAGACGCGCCTGACTCAAAATCAGGTGGTGGCAACATCGTGCTGGTTCGAGTCCGGCCAGGGGCACCACGCTTCCTCAGCGATCGAGCAGCAGCCTGATCCAGGCGTCGGCGAGCCAGTGCTCGATCTTGTCCGGCGGCCATGCGCGCTGCTCGGCGAGCAGCAGGTAGAACTCCGGCGCGTTCATCGTCCAGATGATATCGGCGGCCATCTCCACCGTGAGGCCACGGCGCAATTGCCCCGTCGCCGCGAGATCCTGAGCCAGCAGATGCATGTTCGCGGCGCGGCGCTCTGAGATCTCCTGCCAGAGCGCCTTCAGGTCCTTGTCCAGAGGCGCCGCCGCCTGCAACACCAGAAACAGTGGCGCGAGGCGAGGCTGAATCGACCGAAGCGCCGCGGCGTAGATGCGCAGCTTGCCCGCCGCGTCGGGCGCGGCGCGGATCGCCTGCACGTAATCGCGCTCTTCGACGGGCACGGCGTCGCTGCCGCCGGAGATCGCCGTCTCCACCAGCAGCCTGAACAGCTTCGGCTTGCCGCCCACCGCCGCATAGACAGTGTCGAGCGCCACGCCGGCGCGCTCGGCGATGGCCGGCATCGTCGTCGCCGGATAGCCGCGCGCGAGGAACAGGCTTCGTGCCGCGTGCAGGATCGCGCGGCGCGTTTCCGCCGCCGCCGCCCGACGCGCGGTCGAATCGTAGCGGCGCGGTTTTTTCGGTCGCCTGGCCATTTTCACCATTGACGTTTCATATTGATCCTAATAGCAGTCGGACCAATATCAATCAAGTCACCGACAGAGGTTTTCCCGATGCTCAGTACGATCGCCGATTTTGCGAGCCTGCTCCTGATGTCTCTCGTGGTGGGGGCGATGTTCGCAGTCTGGCTCATCTTCAATCCGTCCGGCCTCGACGCCGCCACCTATGTGACGCAGCAGCAGCACGCGATCCGGACGCTCAACGTCGTCATGCCGCTGCTGGGGTTGGTGACATTGCTGGCGACGATCGCGTCCGCAATGCTCGCCCGCGGCGATCACATGCGGCTTGCGCTCATCGCAGCCGCTGCGGTCTGCCTGCTCGCGGCCGGCTTGATCACCCGGTTTCTCAATCAGCCGATCAACGCCATCGTGTCGGAGTGGACGACGGCGTGGCAGGCGGAGAACTGGACGCAGTTGCGTGACGCCTGGTGGCGTTGGCACGTGTTGCGTCTTGGAGCAGGGCTTGGCGGGCTGTCCCTGATGATCGCCGCGACGCTGTCCAAGGCATGAAGCCGGTGAAATCCGTGGCAAAGTTGGAAGACAAATAGAATGTCATTTCGAACCCTGACTGGCGCCGCCGCCGCGTTGCTCGCGTCGGCCGCGATCTACGCTCTCGGGCTCAATCTGCATGCCGCTCAAGATGAGCTCTTCCGCCGGCAGAGCATTCAAATTGCCGACGAAAGCCGAGCCTACTGCCAGAAGTGGGGATTTCCGGCGGGTACCGAACAGCACCGCGTCTGCGTCGTTGACCTCGGCGACATCCGGCGCCACGAGGCGAGGCGCGCGCAGGACGATGCGCTCGGATATCCGGAGTAGGAATGACGCGCGGCAGCACCAACCCTCCGTTCAGCCCCGCCGCAATCCTGAGCGGCCTGCTGGGCTCGTGGGAGATCGAGCGGCGCGTGGACGACGGCGCGACGCTCTCGGGCGTCGCGCGGTTCACGCGCTCGGGAGATGACGAGGCGATCTATCACGAGACGGGGACATTGCGGCTGAGTACCGGCCAAGAAGTCGCGGCCGAGCGCGCTTATGTCTATCGGCAATGCTCGGATGGCCTTGCGGTCTTCTTCGACGAGCATCCGCAATCCCTGTTCCACAAGGTCACGCTCGTCCGCGATGCCGGCGGCTGGCTTCATGGCGACGCCGAGCACATCTGCGCCGCCGACCTATACCTGACGCGCTATCAATTCGATTCGCCAACCCGGTTCCGGGTCCGGCATCGCGTGCGCGGCCCGCGCAAGGATTACACGATCGTCACCGTCTATCGTAAGATCCTCGATAGCGGCTGAGTGTCACTTCAGCGCCGGAGCCGGCGCCTCTTGCGGGACGAGCGATGACCGCTCTCGAGCCAAGCGACGATCCGCGCGCGCCCAAGCCGCTGCGTGCGGTGCGGCTCGTGTGGCGGCTCCTCACCGATCCGCCTTTCCGGCACATGATGCGGCTCTACTGGTGGCCGAAGCGCGGCGCCTTCCAGCCGTTCAACGATACGCAGCCGGATCGCTATCCGGCCATTTTCAGATTTGCGCAGGCCGAGCTCGGCGCGGATCGGCCGCTCGACATCCTCTCGTTCGGCTGCGCCACCGGCGAGGAGGTGTTCTCGCTGCGGCGCTATTTTCCGCGTGCGCGGATCAAGGGCGTCGACATCAATCCGGGCAACGTCGCCACCGCGCGGTCCCGGCTTACCCGTGCGCCCGACGAGGACCTGTCCTTCGCGGTCGCCGCGTCGACGGCGGACGAGCAGACGTCCCGCTATGACGCGATCTTCTGCATGGCCGTGCTGCGTCACGGCAGCCTCGGCGAGCCAAGTGTCGAACGCTGCGACCACCTTCTGCGCTTCGAGGACGTCGCCCGCGCTCTCGGCGACTTCCATCGCTGCCTCAAGCCCGGCGGATTGCTGATCCTTCGCCACAGCAATTTCCGCCTGCGCGACACGCCGGCCGGTGCGGGCTTCGAGACGCTGTTGTCCGTGCCGCTGCGCGGCGAAAAGAAGACGCCGGTCTTCGGGCCGGACAACCGGCTGATGCCCGGCGTCGAAGAGCCGGACACCGTTTTCCGCAAGCGATTGTGAAGGCCAGGTTCGTGGCGCTGGCTGGACGGCGGCAGTGAAATCTCCTATGCCGCCTCGCCTTCCACGGAGCGCTTTGCGCATGACCTTCGACCCCAAAGCCAATTGCGCGATGACCGCCGCCCTGTTCGTCGCGGTGGTGGGCCTCCTGACGATCGGCGGCTTTTTCTTCTTCCAGTACGTGCTTGGCTATCCGCCGTGCCCGCTCTGCCTCGACCAGCGCAAGGCCTTCTATGTCGCCGTGCCGCTCGCGGCACTTCTGATCGTCGGCGCATCCAGCGGCGCCTCGCGCAAGGCGCTGATGCTCGGCTTCCTGGCGATTGCGCTGGTGATGCTGTGGAATACGGGGCTGTCAGCCTTCCATGCCGGCGTCGAATGGAAGTTCTGGGCGGGGCCGACCGATTGCAGCGGACCGGTCAACAGCATCGGCTCCACGGCAAACCTTCTGAAGAGCCTCCAGGACATCCGCATCGTCCGCTGCGACGAGGCGGCGTGGCGGCTGTTCGGCATATCGCTCGCCGGTTATGACGTGCTAGTGTCGCTAGCGCTTGTGATCGCCGCTGCGGTCGGCTTCCGCGCCGCGCTGGCCCGCCCGGCCGACTGACCCCTGAAACGATAACGACCACGAAGACCGAGTGGCGCGCGTTCATCCGGCGTCGCCTGCTGATCCCGTGGCCGTCCGCGCATTGCCCTTTCGGACATTGTCCTTTCGGAACTCGCCCTTTCAGACAATGCGCCGTGGTGGAGCCCCGTGAGGCTCGACACCATCGTTGGAACGAATATGGGGGCGCCCTAGTTCCGTCGCAAGTGCCGGATTAGAATAGTTCCAGAGTGGGGCATTCAGGCTGGAGGGTTGGAATGGTTGAACGGGTTGGTGCCGGATACAACGGCACGGCAAAGGCGCTGCATTGGCTGATCGTTTTGCTGCTTATTGCGCAGTTCATCTTCGCCTGGACAATGCCGGACATCAAACGTGACACGCCGGTCACGACGCTGATCAGCCTGCATTTTACCTTCGGCATGATCATCCTCGCAGTGGCGGTGGTGCGGCTGCTTTGGCGGCTGACTCATCCCGAGCCGCCGCCGGAAGACGGCGTGCCGCCCTGGCAGACCAGCTCGGCGCGGATCGTGCACTGGCTGCTCTATCTCCTGATCTTCGTGGTGCCTATCCTCGGCTGGATCAACGCGTCGTGGCGCGGCATGCCGATCGTGATGTTCGGCCTCAAGATTCCTGCGCTGATCGCGACGCGCGCGCCCGGCTGGCAGTGGACCGGCGACGTGCACGGCTTGCTCGCCGATTACGCCTTGCTCGGCCTCGTCGGCCTGCACGTGCTCGCGGCGCTCTATCACTACTTCGTCCGCCGCGACGGCGTCTTGCAGCGGATGCTGCCGGGCGCCTAGGCGCTCTCGCCGCGCTCGCGTTGCGACCATCTCAGCGCCAGCGGTCCGAGCAGGATTGAGGCGGCAAGCAACGCGAACAGCGCGCTCCAGCCGGATGACGTCGAGGGGCCGCCGGCCAGATCGAGCACGAATCCGGCGCCCCATGCGCCGGCCGCGGACAGCCCGAAGCCGAGTGTGGTGTGCAGCCCCATGGTCGCGCCCTTGTGCGAGGGCGTGGCCGCCATCGTCATGCCCGACGTGAGCGCGCCGGAGTCGGATGGCACGGTGAAGGCGTAGAGGAGCAGCAGCGCCAGCAACACGAAGGGCGGCGCGGTCACCGAGAAGGCGATGCCGGTCGCGACCAGCGCCGAGGCGAGCATGAGGATCGTCAGAGCGCGATAGCGGCCGAAGCGCATCGCCACCTCGTTGCCGAGGATGCTGGACGGCATCGCCAGCAGCGAGAACACGACGCTCACCGTCAGCGGACTGAACAGCGCGCCGTCCGATTGCCGCGCGACGACGAAGGTCCAGAAGGCGACGATCCAGGTGCGCACGCCGTAGAGTTCGAAGCAATGCGCTCCGTAGCCGAGGATGAAGCCGAGTGCCGGCCGGTTGCGCACGACCGGGCCGAAGTCGAGCAGCGGCCGCTTCGTCCCGGCCGGCTTGACCGGCCCCATGGCGAGGCAGACCGCTACCATGATCAACGGGCCGACGCCGGTGATGAGGAACGCCGCGCGCCACCCAAGCTGATCGGCCGCGACCTGCGCGATCAGGAAGGACAGGCCGACGCCGAAGGAGAAGCTCGACGTGTAGAGCGTCACGCTGCGCGACACGTCGCCGGGGGAGAGACGGTCGGTCAGCGCCTTCAGGCCCGGCATATAGGCGCCGGCAAAGCCGATGCCGGTCAGCGCCCAGATGATCGTCGCCGACCACAGGCCGTGCGCGAAGACGCCGAAGGCGAGCGTCGCCGCCGATGTCGCGGCGGAGCCGATGAGCAGGATGAGACGCGCGTCGATGCGGTCGGTCAGCGTGGTCAGGAATGGGACGGCCAGCATGTACCCGAACGCGAAGGCGCTCGCCATCATGCCGGCTTCGGTGGCGCTGAGCTGCCACGCCGGCATCAGGTGCTGCGGCATCACCGCGGGCACGGCAACATGCGGCAGGAGATTGCCGAGCTGGCCGACGCACATGGCCGCGACGAGGGGGCGATCGGTCAGGCGCATGCAATGAAGCGCCCGACGACCTTACGGCTCGAGCTCGGTGTCCCAGTACAAATAGTCGAGCCAGCTATCGTGCAGATAGTTCGGCGGGAACAGCCGGCCGTTCCTGTGCAGGTGGTGCACTGTCGGCTGGAACGGCAGTTGCGAGGGCCACATCCTGGCCTCGTCCATCGTCAGGCTGCCCTTGCGCAGGTTGCACGGGCTGCACGCGGCGACGACGTTGTCCCACGTGGTCAGGCCGCCGCGCGAGCGCGGGACGAGATGATCGAAGGTGAGGTCGTCGCGCGTGCCGCAATACTGGCAGGAGAAGCGGTCGCGCAGGAAGACGTTGAACCGCGTGAAGGCCGGATGCGTGGACGGTTTGACGAAGGTCTTGAGCGAGACGACGCTCGGCAGCTTCATCTCGAAGGACGGGCTGCGGACCGCGTGGTCGTAATTGGCGACGATGTTCACGCGTTCGAGGAACACCGCCTTGATCGTGTCCTGCCAGGACCAGAGCGAGAGCGGGTAATAGCTCAACGGTCGAAAGTCTGCGTTGAGCACCAGGGATGGAAAACCACTGGGCGAAACGTGCACGTTCAAGCGAGCTCTCCGGCCTCCTTCAAGGCTGCCGCCACGCAGCGAACATGCCCCTAGTAGTAGGGCACCGTGACGGGATTGTGAAGCAGATGTGGGGCGCCGGGCAAGGGGCCGAAAGCGGCGCGCGTCAGCGCCGCGTGAACCTGCGCACAAGAAATTCGCCGCCCTGGCGCAAGCCTTCCTGATCGATGCCGTGGCCGACTCCGGGCGAGATGTGCCACTCGACCGGGACTTCCAGCGCCGCGAGCCCCTGCGCGGCGTGCATGAGCGCCTGCACCGGAATGAGCTGGTCCTGGTCGCCGTGCACCAGCAACACCGGCGGCCGGCTGCGGATCTCGCCCGCGAACTGGTCGGGGTCGATGTCCTCGGGAACCACGAGCATGCCGGAATAGCCGACGATCGCGGCCGGCGCGGCCGCGCGGCGCAGGCCCACGTGCAGCGACATCATGGTGCCTTGGCTGAAGCCGACCAGCGCCAGCGCCGAATCCGGCAGGTTGCGGCGCTTGAGCTCGGCGTCGATGAAGGCGTTGAGCACGGGCGCGGCGGCGTTGACGCCGGTCCAGCGTTCGTTCGGATCGCGCATCGTCAGCGGAAACCATTCGCGGCCCATAGGGGCTTGCCCGCACGGGTTTGGTGCATGGGGCGACACGAAGGCGGCGTCGGGCAGGAGCTGCTGCCAGGCGCGGCCGATGTCGATCAGGTCGTTGCCGTCGGCGCCGTAGCCGTGCAGGAAAACGACGAGCTGCTTGGGCGTCCCCGAGCGCGGCTCGAGACGCGGTCCGTCGAGGTCAGCCATTCTTTCGTTTCCTTGCCTTGGTCTTCTTCGCCGTCTTCTTCGCGGATTTCTTGCGCGGCTTCGCGGCGGGCTTCTTCGCCTGAAGCGAGATGCCCTCGCGGCGCTTGACGACGTGATAGTAGGCCCAGAACAGATGCGCCGCCACGCCCCGCCACGGCCGCCAGGCTTCCGCGATCTTCGTCAGCGCCTTGGCGTCCGGCCGCTTGCGTAGATTGAAAGCGATGCGCACCGCCTCCTGCACGGCGAGATCGCCGGCCGGAAAGGCGTCGGCATGTCCGAGGCAGAACAGCAGATAGATGTCCGCGGTCCAAGGCCCGATGCCGTGCAATTGGACAAGCGCGGCGTG
>DASTGR010000188.1:0-5571 GCA_035718885.1 Pseudolabrys sp.
CTGCACGACGGCGATGACCTTGCCCTTCACGCTCTCGCGCGCCGCGCGCAAGGTCGCGACGATCTCGACCGGATGGTGGCCGTAATCGTCGATGATGGTGACGCCGTTCCACTGGCCAACGCGGGTGAACCGGCGCTTGACGCCGCCGAAGCGCGAGAGCGCGGCGCGGATGACATCGTCCTTGATGCCGAGCGTGTGCGCCACTGCGATCGCCGACGTGGCGTTGAGCGCGTTGTGCCCGCCCGGCATCGGCAGCACGATCTTGTCGATCGTGTGCGTGACCGCACCGTTGCGATCACGGAACTGCACCGAGAAGCGCGACTGGCCGTCGTGGTGATCGTGATCGACGAGGCGCACGTCGGCCTGCGGGTTGGTGCCGTAGGTGAGGATGCGGCGGTCTTCCAATTTACCAACAAGGCTCTGCACCACGGGATGGTCGGTGCACATCACGGCGAAGCCGTAGAACGGCACGTTCATGACGAAGGCCCGGAACGCCTCCTGCACGGCCTCGAAGGTGTGGAAGTGGTCGAGATGCTCGGGGTCGACATTCGTGACGATGGCGACGTCGGCCGGCAATTTGAGGAAGGTGCCGTCCGATTCGTCGGCCTCGACCACCATCCAGTCGCCGCCGCCGAGGCGGGCATTGGTGCCGTAGGCATTGATGATGCCGCCATTGATGACGGTCGGGTCGAGCCCGCCGGCGTCGAGCAGCGAGGCGACCATCGAGGTGGTTGTCGTCTTGCCATGCGTGCCGGCGATGGCGACGCAAGACTTCAGCCGCATCAGCTCGGCCAGCATCTCGGCGCGGCGCACGACCGGCAGCCGCTTGGCGCGCGCCGCGATGAGCTCGGGATTGTCGCGCTTGATCGCGGTCGAGACGACGATGACGTCGGCGCCGTCGATGTTCTCGGCCTTGTGGCCGACCGACACCTTGATGCCCTTCTCGCGCAGGCGCTTGACGTTCGCGGAGTCGGAGACGTCGGATCCGGTGACGGTGTAGCCGAGGTTGCACAGCACCTCGGCTATGCCGCTCATGCCGATGCCGCCAATGCCGACGAAGTGCACGGGCCCGATGTCGCGCGGCAGTTTCATGCTGGTTCACGCCCCTGAATGCTTATGGCCGGCGCTTGTCGCGGCCATGGCGGGAAAAGTCAAATACCGGCTGTTTTCATCACTAAATCGGCCAAATGCTCGGCGGCGTCGAGCGTTCCGGCCGACCTAGCCGCCGCCGCCATGGTAGCGAGTTGATCCGACGCGGCGGCGAGCCGCGCAATGTCAGCCGCGAGCCGCTCCGGCGTGAAATCGGGCTGCACGATCGTGATGGCGCCCCCCACGCTTTCCAGCGCGCCGGCATTGGCGAGCTGGTCCTGATCCAGCGCATGCGGCAGCGGCACCAATATGGCAGGCCGGCCGATTGCCGAGAGTTCGGCCACGGTGGACGCACCGGATCGCGAGACGATCAGGTGCGCCGCCGCCATGCGCGCCGGCAGGTCGGAGAAGAAGGGCTCGCACGTCGCGCTGACGCCGAGGCGCGCATAGGTGGCGCGTACCTCGTCCAAATCCTCCGGCCGCGCCTGCTGGACCAAGGAGAGGCGCGCGCGCAAGGGTGGGTCGAGAAGCTCCACAGCCTCCGGCACGGTCTCGGACATCACCCGCGCGCCCTGGCTACCCCCGAACACCAGGAGCTTGAGCGTGCCACCCGGTTGCGGAGAGTCATAAGCTGCCGCCGCGGCGGCAAGCACCGCCGGCCGCACCGGATTGCCAGTGAAGGTGATCTTGTCTTGGAACGCGTCGGCATTCTTGAGCGTGCGGAAGCCGGTTGCGATCGCCGAAACCCGCGCCGCGAGCATGCGGTTGGCGCGGCCCATCACGCCGTTCTGCTCGTGCAGCACGGTCGGAATGTTCTTCATGGTCGCCGCCATCATCGGCGGCACGGTCGGATAGCCGCCGAAGCCGACAACGGCCGCCGGGCGGATTCGCTTAAGCACCCTGCCCGCCTTCCACGTGCCGTAGGTCAGGAGCGCGGCGGTCTTGGCGATGCTCAAGGGGTCGCGTCCGCGCAAGGTCGCGCTCGGGATGAGATGCACGTTCCGCGCCGGGAATTTGAAATGCGCGGCGCGGTGGTCGGTGGCGAGGTCGACGGTCAGCCCGCGCTTGGCCAGCACGACGGCGAGCGACTCGGCCGGGAACAGGTGGCCGCCGGTGCCGCCGGCGCAAAGGAGGATGAGTTTGCTTTCGTCGGGCGTGGGCATTGCCTCTCCACCGTCATGCCCGGCCTTGTGCCGGGCATCCACGTCTTCCTAGCTGCGTCGCTTATAAGACGTCGATGGCCGGGACAAGCCCGGCCATGCCGCAGAAGCGAAGCGTCGTGCGCATCGGAAAAATCACGCCCGCTGCCCGGCCGGTTCGGGCTCATGCTCGTGCACGGGCGCCGACAGCATGGCCGCGCGCGGCTGCTCCCGCGTCAGCGCCAGCAGCATGCCCATGGCGTAGGCGAGCGAGATCATCGACGAGCCGCCATAGGAGATGAACGGCAGGGTCATGCCTTTGGCCGGGATGAGCCTGAGGTTCACGGCCATGTTGATCGCCGACTGCGTCGCAAACAGCATGGTGAGCCCGGCCGCGGCGAAGCGGGTGAAGGCGTCCTCGTTGCGCATGGCGCGCAGGAGCGAGCGGATGACGATGAAGGCGAACAGCGCCGCGAGCGCCAGGCACAATGCAACGCCGAACTCCTCGCCGGCGACGGCGAAGACGAAGTCGGTGTGGCTCTCCGGCAGCAGGCGCTTCACTGTGCCCTCGCCAGGGCCCATCCCGAACCAGCGCCCGCGCATGAAGCTCTCGGTCGCGATGTCGATGTTGTAGGTGTCGCCCGACGCCGGATTGGCGAACTTCTGAATGCGCGCGGCGACGTGCGGCACGGTGTAATATGCGACGGTGAGGCCCGCGGCCGCGATGCCGGCAATGCCGAACACCCAGACGATGCGCATGCCGGCCATGAAGAACAGCGCGCTCCACACCAGCACGACGAGCATGGTCTGGCCGAAATCCGGCTGGATGACGAGCAGCGTCACCACCATCAGAAGCAGAACGAGCGAGAAGAAGTTGGCCGGCATGTCGGGGCGCTTGGAGGATTCGCCGAACAGCCAGGCGACCAGGATGACGAAGGCGGGCTTGAGGAACTCGGACGGCTGGATGTTGACGCCGAGGATGATGAGCCAACGCCGCGCGCCCTTGATCTCGGCGCCGAATATCGGCGTCAGCGCCACCAGCACGAGGCTGACGATGAAGACGAGAAGCGACAGCCGGCGGATCTGGTGCGGATTGAGGAATGACACGCTGATCAGCACGACGATCGTCGGGATCAGGAACAGGATGTGCCGGTTGACGAAATAGAACGGGTCGAGACCGAGGCGGCTCGCCACCGGCGGGCTGGCGGCAAGCGACAGCACGATCCCCGCGAGCATCAAGGCGCCAATCGCGGCCAGCGAGAGCTTGTCGACGGTCCACCACCACTCCGCGAAGGGGGTGCGTTGCGTGCGCGAAACCATGGGCGTTCCTCGGACCGGCGGGGACGCACTAGTGGTGACGCGTCAGGGTTTACGAAGCATTAACGGTGGCATTTTCGGGCGATCTCGCCGACCATCGCCGCATGACAGGGAACGGACAGCGCCAATCGGTAGCCGTGGTCGGCCTCGGCAGCATCGGCGGCATCGCCGCCGGCTGCCTCGCCGAAACCGGCCGCCACGACATCATCGGCTGCGCGCGCAAGCCGTTCGACGCCCTGACGCTCGAGCGGCCGGGGCGGACCGTGACCCTGCCGCTGCCGGTGCTCACCGACCCGACGCAGGCCAAGCCGGTCGACTGGGCGCTCGTCGTCACCAAGACGCAGGACACCGCCGCCGCGGCGCCGTGGCTCGCCCGCCTGTGCACATCTGCGACGCACGTCGCGGTGCTCCAGAACGGCATCGATCATATCGAGCGTGTCGCCCCGATGACGAACGGCGCCACGGTTGTCCCGGTCATCGTCTATTACAATGGCGAGCGGCTCGGGCCCGACCGCGTGCGCATGCGGGTCGCGGGCGAGCACGACCTTGCCGTGCCGGACGACGAAGGCGGCCGCGCCTTCGCCGCCTTGACACAGGGCACGCCGCTGCGCGTGCTGGTCGAACCGGACTTCACCACGTTGAAATGGCGCAAGCTGCTGCTCAACTCTGTCGCCAACCCGATCACCGCGCTGACCATGCAGCGCCAAGCGGTGCTGCGCCGGCCCGACATATACGCGCTCTGTCTCGACGTGCTCGCCGAGACGGTGAAAGTCGCACGCGCCGACGGCGCGACCCTGGCCGACGACGAGCCGAAGCTCGTGATGGAACGGCTGATGAAGTTTGCGCCCGAGCTCGGCACGTCGATGTATTTCGATCGGCTGGCCGGGCGTTCGTTCGAGGTCGGGGCGCTGACCGGCGCGGTGGTCGCGGCCGGCGAACGCTACGCCATCGCGACGCCGCTCAACCGCGTGTTTCTGGCGCTCCTTCGCGCGATCAACGACGCGGTCGCTACGCCGCCGTGAGGCCGGGCACGGCGCGGACGAAATCGGTGAACGCCGTGCCGCGCACTTCGAAGTTCGGGTACTGGTCGAACGAGGCGCAGGCCGGCGATAGGAGCACCACCGGCTCTTTCAAACCGGTGGCTTCCGCATCGCGCGTCGCGGCGTCGACCGCCGCCGACATCACCTCGACGATCTCGTACTCGACCTTGCCGTCGAGCGTTTGCGCGAATTCGGCGGCCGCCTCGCCGATCAAATAGGCCTTGCGGATGCGCGGGAAGAACTCGCTGAGGCTCGTAATGCCGCCCGTCTTCGGCCTGCCGCCGGCGATCCAGTAGATGTCGTGGAAACTGCCTAGCGCCTTCGCCGTCGAGTCGGCATTGGTCGCCTTCGAGTCGTTGACATAGAGGATCGATCCCGTCGCGGTTTTCTTGCGGCCGACCTGCTGCATGCGGTGCGCAAGGCCGGGGAAGGTGACGAGCCCCTTCTGGATCGACGGCAGGTCGATGCCAATTGCGACGCAGGCGGCGATGGCGCAGGCGGCATTCTGCGCATTGTGCTTGCCGCGCAGCGAACCGATGCCGGCGAGTTCGGCGACCGCATGCGCTTTACCGCTGACGCTGCGCAGAATGCGCGTGCCTTCCGCGTAATAGCCGTCGCGCAGCGGCGCTTCGACCGAGACGCGCACGACCTTGCGGCCCGCACGTTCGATGCGGTCAGCCCCCGAGCGCGTCCAGCGGTCATCGACGTCGATCACCGCCGTGCCGCCCTGCTCGACGCTTGCCGGCAGCAAGACTTTGAGCGCCGCGTAATTCTCCATCGTGCCGTGGCGGTCGAGGTGATCCTCGCTGACATTGAGCAGCACGCCGACGGTGGCGCGCAGCGAAGGCGCAAGATCGATCTGATAGGACGAGACCTCGAGCACGTAGACGCGGTTGTCGGCGAAGGGCGCGAGCGCCAGCACCGGCACGCCGATATTGCCGCCCATTTGCGCGTCGCGGCCTGCGGCCTCGACGAGATGTGCGGTC
>DASTGR010000189.1:0-18295 GCA_035718885.1 Pseudolabrys sp.
TCGGTGAGCCACAGCAGTTCGACCTTGGGCGAGGCCTTCAGGAAGCGCTCGATCAGCGGCAGCGCGGCGGCGCGGTCGACGGCGTGCGGCTTCGGCTTCACCTGCTTGAGCGCGACGCGCGCGGCGCCGGCGACCTGGAGCGACAGATCGCGCGTCGTCTCCGACAAAGGCAGCAGGGCAACGCCGCGGTCGTCGGCCTCGGCGCGCGCAATCAGTTCGTCGGCGGTGCGGATCCGCTCGTCCCAGGTCGAGGCGGCAGCCCAGCCGTCATCGATGAGCACGAGCAGCGGCGCCGAGCGGTCATTGGCGGCGAGCGGCGGATTCCACAACGGGCCGGCGGCGGCGATGATGATCAGCGCCGCGAGCAGCAGCCGCAGCAGGATCAGCCACCACGGCGTGCGCGACGGCGTCTCCTCCTTCGGCGCGATTTCGAACAGGATGCGCGTCGGCGGGAAGTTGATGCGGCGGGGCCGCGGCGGAACCAGGCGCAGAAGCCACCACAGCATCGGCAGCGCCAGAAGTCCGAGGAGGACCAGCGGCTGGGCGAAAGCGAGCGGCAGGGAGCCGATCACGCGGCGCTCCCTGTCTCGGCCATGCGCGGCGCGCGGGCCAGCGCGCCCATCCGTGCGTGCAGAGCGAGCAGAAGTTCGGTCGCCGGGCGGTCGGTGCGATGGATAGCGAAGCTCCACGAGCGCAGGTCCGTCGCGGCGCGGATCGCGTCGCGGTGGCGGGCGATCAGGCCCTGATAATCGTTGCGCCAGGTCTCGGCGCGGCCGGCCGTGACGCTGCCGGCGCCTTCCGGCTCGATGAACTCGACGCGGCCCGAATAAGGGAAGCTCTCTTCGGCCGGATCGACGATCTGCACCACATGGCCGGATGCGCCGGTCGCCGATAATTGCGCGACGGTCGTCTCGACCTCGGCGATCGGCGCCCACAAGTCGGAGAGAACGACAATCTCCGACAGAGGAGATGGCGCGAAGGAGGGCGGCAGGCTCGCTCGCCCGCCGGTATCGTGCAGGACAGCCTCGGCCATCTTCTCGATGACGTTGCGGCTCGCCGTCGGCCGCAACAGGCCCGGCATGCCGACGCGCTCGCCGCCCTGCACCAGCACTTCTGCGAGCGCGAACGCGACGACGAGAGCGCGGTCGAGCTTGGTGTCGGCGGCCAATGTCGAGGCGAACGCCATCGACGGCGAGCGGTCGGGCCAGATCCAGATCGTGTGCGAGGCCTCCCATTCGCGCTCGCGCACGTAAAGATGATCGTCGCGCGCCGAGCGCCGCCAGTCGACGTTCTGCGCCGGCTCGCCGGAGACGAAGCGCCGGTACTGCCAGAAATTCTCGCCGGAGCCGGCGCGGCGGCGTCCGTGCAGGCCGTGGATCACGGTCGATGCGACGCGTCGCGCTTCGAGCACCAGACGCGGCATCTGCGCCGCGAGCGCGTGCGCGCCGCCGCTCGCCTGGCGCACGGCGCCGGCTTCGATGTCCCTGTGCGTGGCCTCGGCCATCAATTTATCCGAAACGCGCCGTCAGCCGGCGCACCACGCCCGCCACGGTCTCGCCTTCGGCGCGCGCGGCGAAGGTCAGCGCCATGCGGTGTTTGAGCACGGGCTCGGCGAGTTCGAGAACGTCGTCGATCGAGGGCGCGAAGCGGCCGTCGAGCAGGGCGCGGGCGCGAACGGCGAGCATGAGCGCCTGGCTCGCGCGCGGGCCGGGGCCCCAGGCGATCAACTTGCCGATGTCGCCGCCGTCGGGACCGGGGCGCGCCGAGCGCACCAGCTTGAGGATGGCCTCGACCACGGATTCGCCGACCGGCACGCGGCGCACCAGCCGCTGCGCCGACAGGAGCTCCTCGGCGGTCATGGCCGCCTTGGCGCGGCCTTCCTCGGAGCCGGTGGTGTCGAACAGGATGCGGCGCTCGGCTTCGAGGTCGGGATAGTCGACGTCGATCTCCATCAGGAAGCGGTCGAGCTGCGCCTCGGGCAGTGGGTAGGTGCCCTCCTGCTCGAGCGGGTTCTGCGTGGCCAGCACGTGGAACGGCTTGGGCAAATCGTGGCGGGCGCCGGCCACCGTGACGTGCTGCTCCTGCATCGCCTGGAGAAGCGCCGACTGCGTGCGCGGCGAGGCGCGGTTGATCTCGTCGGCCATCAGGAGCTGGGCGAAGACCGGGCCCTGGATGAAGCGGAAGGAGCGTTTGCCGCCCTGGCCTTCTTCCAGCACCTCGGTGCCGAGAATGTCGGAGGGCATCAGGTCGGGCGTGAACTGCACGCGCCGCGCGTCGAGGCCGAGCGCGATGCCCATGGTCTCGACCAGCTTGGTCTTGGCGAGGCCCGGCACGCCGACGAGCAGGGCATGTCCGCCGGACAAGACGGTGACGAGCGCGCGCTCGACCACCAGGTCCTGACCGAAGATGACCGCGCCGATCGCGTCCTTCGCCGCGCGCACATTGGCGGCCGTCGCCTCCGCCGTGCGCACGATCATGTCTTCGAGCTTTTCGATGCTTTCGCCGCCTGCCACTGCCATGGAATCCGTATCCTTGTCCGGGCATGAGGGGCCTTTGCCGGCACCCGTCATCGTGAGCCCTTGCCGGGAGTCGCCCATCCCGGTCGGGTCAATGCAACAAACACACCAGCGGCGTTTTCGATGCGACCCGAGGGGTCGAATCCGCCTCATTCTCGCTTCCGCCAAGCTTACGCTATCTTCCGCCTTTCGGACGTTGAATCACGAAGATGCGAACAGGCCGGGTGGCCTCGAGCACGGTTCAGGGAAACAATGGCGAAGGCAGGGCAGGGCGGACTGGAAGGAATCGCGGCAGCTCTGCCCCGCGCCAAGGGGCCGCCGCCGGTCGAACGCTGGAATCCGCCCTTTTGCGGCGATCTCGACATGCGTATCGCCGCCGACGGCACGTGGTATTACCAGAAGACGCCGATCGGCCGCCTGCCGCTGGTCAAGCTGTTCGCCTCCGTGCTCAAGAAGGAGGGCGACAAGTACTTCCTCGTCACGCCGGTCGAGAAGGTCGGGCTGACGGTGGACGACGCGCCCTTTCTGGCCGTCGAGATGACGGCTGCAAGGGACGACCAGGACCGCCAGATGCTCACCTTCCGCACCAATGTCGACGACGAGGTCACGGCCGGACCCGGCCACGCGCTGCGCTTCGAGCCGGAGGTAACGGGCGGCCTCAAGCCTTACGTCCACGTCCGCCGCGACCTGTGGGCCAAGGTGACGCGGGCGCTGTTCTACGATCTGGTCGCGCTCGGCGAGGAGCGCGACATCGGCGGCAAGCGCATGTTCGGCGTCGCTTCCGGCGGCGAATTCTTCGCCATGGCCGAAGCCGACAGCCTGCGGGAGTTCGCCTGATGCAGCAGGAGGTGAAGCCCGCGTCGCTCTTGTCCGCGCAGGATTTCTTCGCGCGCGTGCGCGAGCGGCTGACGCTCGAGACGCCGCATGGCCTGAACGACCCCAACGTGATCCCGCGGCGCGGCGACCACGACGTCGACCCGGTGATGGAGAAGATCGCCACGATACGCCCCATCCGCCCGGCGGCGGTGCTCGTGCCGGTGGTCGATCACGGCGGCGAGCCGACCGTGCTGCTGACGCAGCGCGCGCAGCATCTGCCGGATCATCCGGGGCAGGTGTCGTTCCCCGGCGGCAAGATCGACAAGACCGACAAGGACCCGCAGCACGCGGCGATGCGCGAGGCGGACGAAGAGATCGGCCTCGACCGCGCGCATATCGAGCCGCTCGGCTATCTCGACGTCTACATGACGACGCTCGGTTATCGCATCGTGCCGCTGATCGCGCGGGTGAAGCCCGGCTTCTCGCTGACGCTGAACACGTCGGAGGTGGACAACACGTTCGAGGTGCCGCTCGCCTACGTCATGGACCTCGCCAACATGCAGCGCCATTCGCGCGACTGGAACGGCATGACGCGGCACTTCTACGCCATCACCTTCGGCGAGCGTTACATCTGGGGCGTCACCGCCGGCATCCTGCGCAATCTCTACGACCGGATCTATCGGGACTGAACGCGATGATCCGCACCGGCTTCACCGAACTCCTGCTGTTCCTGGCGCCATTCGCGATCTATGCCGCCTTCCTGTTCGCGACGCGCGCCGGGGTGCTCGACCCGAAATCCTGGCCGATGCGCCACGTCATGGGTCTCGCCATCGTCGCGCTGCTGTTGGTGATCGGCAGCTTCGTCTACCTCGCGCACTTCTCCGGCGCGCCGGTCGGCACGACTTACGTGCCCGCGCACCTGGAAGGCGGCAAGCTGGTGCCGGGGACTTACAAGTGAGTGAAGATTTGCAAATGAGCGGTCGCACGGACCGCAGGCTCGACGCCGCGTGGCTCGAAGCGGGCGCGCTGCCGAAGCTGCTCGCCGTGCTCGACCGTGACGGCGAGGAAGCGCGCGTCGTCGGCGGCGCGGTGCGCAATGCGCTGCTTGGCGAGCCCGTGCACGAGCACGACGTCGCCACCACGGCGGTGCCGGACGAGGTGGTGAAGCGCGTGACGGCCGCCGGCTTCAAGGCGGTGCCGACCGGCATCGCGCACGGCACCGTCACCGTCGTGATCGCCGGCCAGCCCTTCGAGGTGACGACGCTGCGGCAGGACGTCGAGACCTATGGCCGCCACGCCAAGGTGGCGTTCGGCCGCGACTGGGCCGGCGACGCGCACCGGCGCGACTTCACCATCAATGCGCTGTCGGTGACCGCCGACGGCACGATCCACGATTACACCGGCGGGCTCGCCGACCTTGCCGCGAGGCGCGTGCGTTTCATCGGCGAGGCGCGGACCCGCATCGAGGAAGACTATTTGCGCATCCTGCGCTTCTTCCGCTTCCACGCCGCTTACGGCCACGGCGATCCTGACCGCGCCGGGCTTCACGCATGCATCGAAGGGCGGGCGGGGCTCGATCAGTTGTCGCGCGAGCGCGTCCGCATGGAGATGATGAAGCTGCTCGTCGCGGCGCGGGCGACGCCGACGCTCGTGGTGATGAGCGAGGCCGGGCTGCTCATGCAGGTGCTCGGCGGCGTGGCCTATCTGGCGGCGTTCGAGATGATGACCAAGGTGGAAGCCGCAGCGGGCGTTGAACCGGACGCCGCACGCCGGCTCGGTGCGCTCGGCGTCGCCGTTGCGGAAGACGCCGAGCGGCTGTGGCAGCGGCTGCGGCTGACCAATGCCGAGCATGCGCGGCTTTCGGCGATGGGCGCCGCGTGGCGAGGCCTGTCACCTGCACACGGCGAGAACGCGGCGCGCGTTGCGCTCTATCGGCTGAAGCCCGAGCACTATGTCGATGGCGCGCTGCTTGCGTGGGCGCGGTCGCAGGCGTCGGCGCACGACGAGGCGTGGCGCGGCCTCGCGACTTTGCCGCGGCGCTGGACTGCGCCCGCATTTCCGCTCAAGGCGGCGGACTTCGTCGGCCGCGGCGTGGAGAAGGGGCCCGCGCTCGGCGCGGCGATGCGCGCGGCGGAAGCGGCGTGGGTGGAGCAGGGGTTTCCATCCGACGTGTCCGCGCTCGAGGCGCTGCTTTCACGCCATCACCCGTAAAAGAAAGAGAGCCCCGGTTCGGGGCTCTCCGTCGACGGCTCGATACCCGCTCAGGGCCAGCCGAATTTATAGTTCAGGCGCGCGGTCACCGCGTGGACGCGGGCGTTGACGTCGCAGAACGAGCACGGATTGACCACGCCACCGGAGTTGGCGAGGTTCAGGATGTCGCCGCGCCTCAGGCTGTAATAGTCGTACTCGATCGCGAGGCTGAGATTTTGCCAGATGAACGCTTCGACACCGCCGCCGACGGTGTAGCCATTGTAGTTCGTCGACGTCTGAAGCGTGAAGCCGCCGGCGTTCAAATTGTCGGCGTTCAGATCGGCTCTCGCACCGGCCCAGCCGCCCTTTGCATAGACCAGCCAGCGATCCCAAGCATAGCCGACGGAACCGGTGGCTGAGTAGAGCGATTTGATCTTGGTGCCGCGCACGCGATTGGGCGCGGCGGTCAGCGGACTTGGATTGTCACCCTTGATCCGGGCGGCGTCCCACATGCCTTCGACGCCGAACACCCAGCTGGTCCACTGATAGCGATAGCCCAATTGACCGCCACCAAGCCAGCCGGAGAGATTGTGGTCGGCGACGTCGCCGTTGGCGCAGCTGCCGCCGCCCGCGAAGGCATCGGTGCAGAAATGGCCCTTGCCCCATCCGCCTCCGGCATTCAAGCCGGCGTAGATGCCGGTCCAATTATACGTGGCGATGGGGGCGGCTTTCAGAACCGGCGCCTTGGCCGGCATGTCGGCGGCCTGAGCGGCGACGCTCAACGCGCTCGTCGCCAACAGCGCAACCACGAAACGACGCATATTCCCCTCCTCGACGAACGAACGCGTACGCGACGCGCTCCGAATGATCGACTGCAAGCGACTGTAAATTCGCCACTTTACGTTCGACCGAAACGGTACGGGCATGCGGAGGGCGGGCACAATCCGTGAAGATGCGTAATGTGCAAAAAGGATCATAAATCCCACGCAATGTTGCATCAGAAACACGGATTCCAGTGACGATTGTCAATTTACATGCGGATGAGTTGTTTAGATTGACGACTGTCAATTGTTGCACTGAGACGGCAAGTATCATTCGTTACCCCTTCTCGGGGGGGCGACCGGCGAATCGGGACTTGAAACCCGGCGCGAGACGTCCGATCTTACTATTGATAATCGTCAACACGGGCCACGCCATGCCGCGCCGCGACACACCGCAGGATCTCGCCCGCCGCATGGCCGACGCCGGTGCGCGGCGCAAGGCGTCCGACGGGTTCCGCCGCGAGACGTTCGCGCTGCCGCGCGAGGCGGCGCGGGCCAAAGCGCGGGAGTTCTTCACCCGCTATCCGAAGGCCGCCTACATGACCGAGATCGAAAGCTGGCGCGTCCTGCCGGGTGACGAGATCGAGTTCACCATGCGGCGGCTGCCGACCGCCGATTGAGGTTGATAAACGTCAACGCCTCCCTTGCGGCGGTATGCCCGCGCGCTGAAAGTGCGCCACCCGGGGCCGGACGGTCCGGCCGGGTCGGCGGTTAAGCAGTGGATATCCTTTCCGGCTTTCATGACATCTCGCTGGCGCAGCTCGTGCTCGTCGCGAGCGTCGCGTTCATTGCCTCGCTGATCGGCGGTGTCGCCGGATACGGCACCGGTGCGCTGATGCCGCTCGTGCTGGTGCCGATCGTGGGCGCGGCGCCGATCGTGCCGATGATCGCCATCTCCGCGCTGTTCAACAATACGAGCCGCATGACCGCCTTCCTGCGCTACGTCGACTGGCGCCGCAGCGCGATCGTCATCGTCTGCGCGGCGCCGACCTGCGTCGTCGGCGCCTGGGGCTACGCGCATCTCTCCGGCGCGGGTGCGGCCTTCGTCATCGGCGCGATGCTGATCGCCAGCGTGCCGCTGCGGCGTGTGCTCAAGCGCCGCGCGGTGACCTTCAACGACGGCGGGCTCGCGCTCGCCTCGGTCGGTTACGGCGTCGTGGTCGGCGGTACGTCCGGTTCGGGCGTGATCCTGCTGTCGCTGCTGCTCGCGGCCGGCGTCGGCAGCGCCGGCGTCATCGCCACCGACGCTGCGATCTCGATCGTCATCGGCGTCGTCAAGGTTTCGGTGTTCGGTATCGCCGGGGTGATCGACGCGCAGGTCGTCGCACTCGCATTGCTGATCGGCATCGTCGCGCTGCCGGGCGCGTTCCTCGCCCGCGCCTTCGTCGAGCGCATGCCGATCCACGTGCACACGGCGATCCTCGACGCGGTGGTGATCGTCGGCGGCGTGTTCTTGATCTATCGCGCCTTCACCGGCTGAGTCGTCATGGCCACTTCACGACTGGCGGCATCGACGACAGTATCGAATCGACATTGCCGCCGGTCTTCAGGCCGAAGATCGTGCCGCGATCATAGAGCAGGTTGAACTCGACATAGCGACCGCGGCGCACGAGCTGCTCGTCGCGCTCGGCTTCGCTCCACGGCGTGGTGAAGTTGCGGCGCACAAGCTCGGGATAGACGTTGAGGAAGGCGCGGCCGACGTCCTGCGTGAAGACGAAGGACGGTTCCCAGTCGCTCTCGAGGTAATCGTAGAAGATGCCGCCGACGCCGCGCATCTCGTTGCGGTGCTTGAGGAAGAAGTAGTCGTCGCACCACGCCTTGTATTTCTCGTACGGTGCGACCGCGGCGTGCGCGTCGCAGGCGGCTTTCATGGCCGCGTGGAAGGCGAGCGTGTCGGGATCGTCCTGCGTGCGACGGCGATCGAGCACAGGCGTGAGATCGGCGCCGCCGCCGAACCACGCCTTCGAGGTGACGACGAAGCGCGTGTTCATGTGCACGGCCGGGACGTGCGGGTTATGCAAGTGCGCGATCAGCGAGATGCCGGATGCCCAGAAGCGCGGGTCCTCCGCTGCGCCGGGGATCTGACCGCGAAATTCCGGAGCGAATTCGCCGAACACGGTCGAGCAGTGCACGCCGACTTTTTCGAAGACGCGGCCGTGCATCATGCTCATGACGCCGCCGCCGCCGGGATTGCCGGTGTGGTCGGTACGCTGCCACGGCGTGCGCACGAATCGGCCCGGCTCGTTGCTGCCCATTGGCGCAGAGGCGGGCAGGGCGTCTTCCAGCGCCTCGAAGGCGGCGCAGATGTCGTCGCGCAGGGCCTCGAACCACGCGCGGGCGCGTGCTTTGCGGGCATCGAGGATCGAGGGCTCCGGCAGGGCAGTCATGGGCGGTTCCCGCTTGTCCTGACATTTTGCCGCAGCGCCTCGCCGGCGACCATGGCGGCGGCCATGGCCACGTTGAGCGAGCGCAGGCCCTCGCGCATCGGAATGCGCAGGCGGACGTCCGCGGCATCGTGCACGGATTCGGGCACGCCGGCGCTTTCACGCCCCAGCAACACGATATCCTGCGGCGTGAACACATGGTCGAGGTAGGAATGCTCGGCGGCGGTGGTCAGCAGGACGAGGCGCAAGCTTTGCTCCCGCCGCCACGCGTCGAAGGCGCCGAACGAGGCGTGGCGGACGATCGTGACCTGGTCGAGATAGTCCATTCCGGCGCGGCGGAAGGCGCGGTCGGTAACCGGGAAGCCGGCCGGCTCGACGATGTGCGCCTCGATCCCCAGGCACGCGCACAGCCGCAGGATGGTACCGGCGTTTTGGGGAATGTCCGGCTCGTAGAGGGTGATCCGCACAGATGACGTCCGGTCATGAAAACGGCCCTCGCGGGTGCAGCGAAGGGCATGTCCGCCAATGACTTGTGCAGCCCGGCGGGTCTCGCCCGATAGCGGGCTTGCACTCGCTCCGCAAGGGTGCCAATAGACACCCGCCGACGCGCCGTCCCTGCCTTTTCGGGAAGGGCTGCCGCATCCGGCGCCGCCCCCGCCGCCGAGGGAATACTCCCGAGGTTTCTCGCCGCGGGCGGATGACATTAGCCAGCCGGGGGAGAGGGACAAGACGTGACGACCGTGTCTTCGGCGGAGCACACCCGACGCGACTTCCTGTACATCGCGACCGGCGCGGTCGCGACGGTTGGCGCGGCCGCGACCTTGGTGCCGCTCATCAATCAGATGAATCCGGACGCCTCGACGATCGCCGCCGGCGCCCCGGTCGAGATCGACCTCGCGCCGATCGCGGAAGGGCAGATCGTCAAGGTCTTCTGGCGCTCGAAGCCGATCTTCATTTTCCACCGCACCCCGAAGGACATCGACCTCGCCAAGAAGGTCCCGGTCGCTTCGCTGCCCGATCCGGAGCCCGACGCGGAGCGCGTGAAGGCCGGCCACGAGCAGTGGCTCGTCGTCATCGGCATCTGCACGCATCTCGGCTGCATCCCGCTGCCGCACGAAGGCAATTACGACGGCTGGTTCTGCCCGTGCCACGGCTCGCAGTACGACAGCGCCGGCCGCATCCGTCAGGGGCCCGCGCCGAAGAATCTCGCTTTGCCTCCTTACGCCTTCCTTTCCGACACCAAGATCCGGATCGGCTGATCCGCGGGATTGCTCTAAAAAGGTTCGATCATGAGCGGACATTCGACGTATCAGCCACAGAACGGGTTCATGCGGTGGCTCGAGGCGCGGCTGCCGATCGGCGGGCTGGTGCATTCGTCCTTCGTCACCTATCCGACGCCGCGTAACCTGAACTACTGGTGGACCTTCGGCGGCATCCTCTCGTTCATGCTCGGCGTGCAGATCGTCACCGGCGTCGTGCTGGCGATGCACTACACCGCGCACGTCGATCTCGCCTTCAAGTCGGTCGAACTGATCATGCGCGACGTCAACTACGGTTGGCTGCTGCGCTACATCCACGCCTATGGCGCGTCGATGTTCTTCTTCGCCGTCTACATCCACATGTTCCGTGGCATCTATTACGGGTCGTACAAGGCGCCGCGCGAGGTGCTCTGGATCCTCGGCGTCATCATCTACCTGTTGATGATGGCGACGGGCTTCATGGGCTACGTGCTGGTCTGGGGCCAGATGAGCTTCTGGGCCGCCACCGTCATCACCAACCTGTTTTCGGCGCTGCCCGGCATCGGCGAGTCGCTCGTCACCTGGCTGTGGGGCGGGTATGCCGTCGGCAACCCGACGCTGAACCGCTTCTTCTCGCTGCACTACCTCCTGCCGTTCGCGATCGCAGGCGTCGTGGTGCTGCACGTCTGGGCGCTGCACGTCGTCGGCCAGAACAACCCGGCCGGCATCGAGCCGAAGTCGGACAAGGACACGGTGCCGTTCACGCCCTATGCGACCGTGAAGGACTCGTTCGCCATCGCGGTGTTCTGCATCCTGTTCGCCTGGTTCGTGTTCTACATCCCGGGCTATCTGCTCAACGGCGACAACTTCATCCCGGCCAACCCGGCGGTGACCCCGGCGGAGATCGTGCCTGAGTGGTACTACCTGCCGTTCTACGCGATCCTGCGCTCGATCCCGAACAAGCTGCTCGGCGTCATCGCGCTGTTCTCGTCGATCGGCATTCTCGCCTTCCTGCCGTGGCTCGACACGTCGCGGGTGCGCTCGGCGCGCTACCGCCCGCTGTTCAAGCAGTTCTTCTGGCTGTGGGTGATCGCCTGCGTCGGGCTCGGCTATCTCGGCTCGAAACCGCCGGAGGGCGCGTACGTCCTGATCTCGCGCATCTTCACGGCGTACTATTTCTGCTTCTTCATCATCATCCTGCCGCTGCTCGGTATCTTCGAGAAGACCAAACCGCTGCCGAATTCGATCTCGGATTCGGTGCTGAAGAAAGCGTGAGCGGGACCACGGCCATGACCATGACGCGCACTCTCATCGCCCTCTCGCTCGCCGCCGGCGTCGCAATCTCGGTGCTGCCGGCCGCCGCGCAGGAAGCCGCTTCGCCGCCGCCGCCGCGGCAGACCTGGTCGTTCTCCGGCCCGTTCGGCCAATACGACCAGGCGCAGCTCCAGCGCGGCTTCAAGATCTACCGCGAGGTCTGTTCGAACTGCCACTCGCTCGACCTGGTGGCGTTCCGCAACCTCGCCGATCCGGGCGGGTTGGGCTTCTCGGAAGCGCAGGCCGCGGCGGTCGCGGCCGAGTACAAGATCAAGGACGTCGACGACAAGGGCCAGCCGATCGAGCGCGCCGGCCGTCCGGCAGATTACTTCCCGTCGCCGTTCCCGAACGCGGCGGCAGCTGCCGCTGCAAACGGGGTCGCACCGCCGGACATGTCGACGCTGGCCAAGGCGCGTGTCTATCTGCGCGGCTTCCCCTGGTTCATCTTCGATGCCTTCACGCAGTACCAGGAGCTGGGCCCGGACTACATCCACGGGATCCTGACGGGCTACGAGCAGCCGCCGAAGGGCTTCAAGCTTCCCGAGGGCGGCCACTACAACAAGTATTTCCCGGGCCACAACATCGCCATGCCGCAGCCCTTGCAGGACGGGCAGGTGACGTATGAGGACGGCACGCCGCAGACGCTCGACCAGTACGCCAAGGACGTTGCGGCCTTCCTGATGTGGGCGGCCGAGCCGAAGCTCGAGCAGCGCCACCGCATCGGCTTCCAGGTCATGATCTTCCTGATCGTGCTCTCGGGCCTCCTGTACTTCACCAAGAAGAAGGTGTGGCACGAGGTCGAGGCGCCGCGCGAGGCAGCGAGCGGTCAGGATCCGGCGAAGACGACGCTCTGAGCCGAGACCGGCAAATTCGAAATGCGAAGGGCCCCGCGAGGGGCCCTTCGTCGTTTTGAGGTGGCGCGGCGCGTCATTTCGGCGGGGCGGTGGCGCGGCCGAACACGAAGCTGTAGTCGGTCGCGTAGTTCGGGCCTTGGCTCCCGGACGAGGCGACCGAACCGTAGATGTGACAGGTCAGGCACCCTGTGCCCGGCTGCTGCTTGAACGTTTCGAGCACCGCGTTCACCACGGTCGCGCTGTTCGGATTGCCGTTCGGCAGCGGCACATTCACCGGCGCCGTCTCCTTGGCGATGTCGACCGGGCTCAGCGGCCATTGGACATTGACGATCTTGTAATACTGCCAGGGCGACTTCGGATCGGCCTGCCGGATCAGGTTCTGCATGTACGTGTTGAGCTGCGGCGTCGACGCGTCGTCCGGCGTGACCTGCACGACCTGGCCGGGGTCGGCATCCTTGACGTTGACCGGGCAGGGCTTGCCGTCCTGCGTGCAGTTGGGATTGTAGAAATTGTACTTCCCGGTCGCCGGCTGACCCTGCACCGGTGCATTGTCGATCTGCGCGAAGGTCGCCCAGATGCCCTGGCCGCTCACTGGCAGGAAGACGTGATAGCCGACGAGCCCGACCGTCACCGGCACGAACGATCCGGGCAGGATGGCCTGCACCATGTGGAAGCGGCCGGACTTGCGTTCGGCGTCGGACAGCACCTTCCACGCCGCCTTCACCTCCAGCGCGCCGATCTGGCCATATTTGGATGGGCCGGCCGGCAGCACGATCACGTTTGCCGCTCCGTACGTCGCCTGCGTGTCCGCGTTGTAGAGTCCGTTCTGCGCGATGTACTCGTACTCGTCGCGGTTCAGCGACACTTCGTAATAGACCGGCTTGCCGTTGAGGTCGTAGAGCGTGCCGCCGCCGGCCTGGGTGATCGAACGCAGGATGTCGGGCGGGATGACGCCTGCATGCTCGGCGATGTTATTGAGCACCGCGCGCGAGATTTTCGAACGCATGGTCAGATTGCGGACTTCGCCGTTGCCGATCCTCTCGGCGAGCGTCGCGCCGAGCGCCGACGAGACGAGCAACCGATTCCACGGTCCAGGGTCGCGGCCCCCGGGCAGGAAGGTTTGGTCGGCGGTCTTGTAGCTCTCCCAGACGGTCGGGCCAGGCGCGCCGAATTTCGCATTCTTGTTCGGCACGCCGCGCTGGCCGCGCGTGGCCGGCCAGTTCAGATAGACGAAGTTCTGCCACATCATGCATTCGAAGCCGAGATTGGTGCGGTCGCCTGCCGACGTGGAAAAGGTCGGCGTCAGTGTCGGCGGCGGCTGCGGTGGCGAGCCGCCACAGCCGAAGCGGGGCGCCTGCGTCTGGGCCTGCGCCGCGGTGGCGCCGATGGTGAGTGCGACGGCGGTCAGGCATCCGAGCATGGTCCTGGTCATTGTGGTCTCCCCCGAGTGCAAACAGACCGGGCTGGGCGCCCGGCAAACTACTTAAGCGTGTAAGCTAGATTAATACAACTATATTGGCCTGAGGGCCTTGCCGTTGGCGCCGTTTGGCCCGTATGTCGCGGGACGGTGCGGCGGCCAGGGGAAGGCAAGGCGAATGGCGCGGGCGGTTCTCGGCATCATCGGCGGCTCCGGCATCTACGACCTGCCGGGGCTCGCGAACGTGCGCGAGGAGCGCATCAAGAGCCCTTGGGGCGAGCCGTCGGGCGCTGTGCGTATCGGCGACATTGGCGGCCTGCCGGTCGTGTTCCTGTCGCGTCACGACAAGGGCCACCGGCTGTCGCCGTCCGATATCAACTACCGCGCCAACATCGACGTCTTGAAACGCGCCGGCGTAACCGACCTCGTGTCGCTGTCGGCCTGCGGCTCGTTCAAGGAAGAGCTGCCGCCCGGCACGTTCGTCATGGTCGACCAGTTCGTCGACCGCACGCATCTGCGCCAGACCTCGTTCTTCGGCAAAGGCTGCGTCGCGCACGTGTCGATGGCGCATCCGGTGGCGCCGCGGCTGCACATCCGCCTCGCCGAAGCGGCGCGTTCGGAGGGCATCGCCTTTGCCCGCGCGGGCACATACGTCTGCATCGAAGGCCCGCAATTCTCGAGCTACGCGGAGAGCATGACGTACAAGACCCTCGGCTATTCGGTGATCGGCATGACCAACCTGCCGGAGGCCAAGCTCGCGCGCGAAGCCGAGATTTGCTACGCGACCGTCGCCATGGTCACCGACTTCGACTGCTGGCATCCCGAGCACGACGCGGTGACTGTCGCCGACATCGTCAAGGTGCTCACGAGCAATGCCGAGCGGGCCAAGAACCTGGTGGCGCGGCTGGCGCGCGATTTCCCGCGCGAGCACGAGGCATGCCCGATCGGCTCGGACCGCGCGCTCGACACGGCGCTGATCACCGCGCCCGAGGCGCGCGACCCCGAGCTTCTGAAGAAGCTCGACGCGGTCGCCGGCCGCGTCCTCGGCGGCTGAACCGGACGGCCCCCGGTGGAAATCACGGCTGTTCGCCGCTATGACTGCGCCCGGATGTCCCTGACCCGCCGCCGGCAACCTTCCGCGAGACCCTGATGAACGAAGCCGCCCTCGAACTCGACCTGCGCCACGCGGTCCGCACCATTCCGGACTATCCGAAGCCAGGCATCATGTTTCGCGACATCACGACGCTGCTCGGCAATGCGCGCGCCTTCCGCCGCACGGTCGACGAGCTGGTGCAGCCCTGGGCCGGCTCCAAGATCGACAAGGTCGCCGGCATCGAGGCGCGGGGCTTCATCCTCGGCGGCGCGGTGGCGCACCAGGTCTCGGCCGGCTTCGTGCCGATCCGCAAGAAGGGCAAGCTGCCGCACAAGCGCGTGAGCATGACCTACGCGCTGGAATACGGCGAGGACGTCATCGAGATGCACGCCGATGCGCTGGTCTCGGGCGAGCGGGTGGTGCTGGTCGACGACCTGATCGCGACCGGCGGCACGGCTGAGGCCGCGGTCAAGCTCCTGCGCCAGCTCGGCGCCGAAGTATTGGCGGCGTGCTTCGTCATCGACCTGCCGGAGCTGGGTGGCGCCAAGAAACTGCGTGCGCTCGGCGTACCGGTGCGGACGCTGATTGCGTTCGAGGGACACTGAAAGCGCCGGTTGGCGCGGCGATTAAAAAAAGACATACCGCCGGGCGTGGCCCCGCTCTCGATCTTTTTCACATCGCCGCAGCAAGTGCAGACATTTTCTGCACGCGCAGTTCTTGCATTCGAATTGATAGCGCCGCGCGCCGAAGCTTGGCGCCGGTCTGGCCGGCAAACATCCTCTTTTGCGGTGCTTTCGGGGGGTAGATCGGCAAAAGCGCGCGGATCGGTACGCTAGCTGACCGACACATACGCAGAATCTCTTTTACGTCTGACGCATGCGGGCCGCGGTTTCATTCCGTTTCCCTCCCAGCCGCGACTGGGCCCGCCGGGTGCCGAGGACCTCTTGCCGACCGACAATTTGATTTTGCAGTCTCTCCCCGCAGCGGTGAGAGCGGACCTCCAACCACACCTGACGTCGGTCGACCTGCCGCAGTCGCTCATCCTCCAGGAAGCGGGTCGGCCGGTCTCTCAGGTCTATTTCCCGCTGTCGGGCATGGTGTCGCTCGTGGCCGTCACGCCCTCGGGCGAATCGATCGAAGCCGGCATCGTCGGCCGCGAGGGCATCGTCGGCGGCCTCGCGGTGTGCGACCTCACCTCGTTCGCGCAGGCGGTCGTGCAGATCGAGGGCGACGCGCTCCGCATCGGAGCACCGCAGTTTCGCGCCTTGTGCCTCGAACACCGTGAGTTGCGCGACGCGGTCGACCGTTACCAGGCGTTTATCCTCAGCCAGGCGCAGCAGAACGCCGCCTGCCATGCCCTGCACTCACTCGAGGGGCGGCTGTGCCGCTGGCTCCTCCAGTCGGAGGATCTGGTCGAGAGCAAGCAGATCGACCTGACGCAGGAATTCCTGTCCTACATGCTGGGCGTGCGGAGGCCGACCGTCTCGGTGGCGGCCTCCGAATTGCAGAAGGACGGCCTGATCCAGTATCGCCGCGGCACGATCACGATCGTGGACCGGCCGGGGCTCCTGAAGCGCAGCTGCCAGTGCTACGAGGTTCTGCGGGACGAGATCGGCCCCCACCGGCATTGATTTGCCTCCCGCAGCCGGAATCCCTCGATTTCCGACCGGAAATCCGGCTTTGACACGCGACAAGCCACGGTGCCGGATGCGCCCCTAGACTGGCGTCGCCGGCTGGAACCGTCGTCCCCGCCGGTCGTTTGAGTCCGGTCGGTTTATGCGTCGGAGGGCTTGGTCCATGGCACCGCGTGCGTACTGGAAGGGATACCTGCGCCTGTCGCTGGTGTCGTGTCCGATCCAGCTTTTTCCTGCCGCGTCCGAGCGCGAGAAGGTGCGCTTCCATCAGCTCAACCGCGAGACCGGCAACCGCATCCGCTACATGAAGGTGGACGCCGAGAGCGGCGATGAGGTCGCTGCCGACGACATCGTCAAGGGCTACGAAGTCTCCAAGGGCAATTACATCGAGATGGAGCCCGACGAGCTCGACGCGGTCGAGATCGAGTCGACTCGCATGATCGACATCGATCAATTCGTGCCGCGCAAGGAGATCGACGAACTCTATATGAAGGATCCGTACTACCTCGTCCCGGACGGCGACGTCGGCGCGCAGGCCTTCGCGGTGATCCGAGAGGCGATCAAGAAGGAAGGCATGGTGGCGCTCGGCCGCGTCGTCTTCACGAACCGCGAGCACGTCATCGCGCTCGAGCCGCGCGGCAACGGGCTGATGGGCATGACGCTGCGTTATCCGTACGAGGTGCGGGACGAGAAGGACTATTTCGACGACATCCCGAATGAGACCGTGCCGAAGGATATGCTCGAGCTTGCGACGCACATCGTGCAGAGCAAGGCCGGGCACTTCAAGCCCGACAAGTTCGAGGACCATTACGAGAGCGCGCTGCGCGACCTGATCAAGCGCAAGCAGGACGGCAAGCCGATCGAGAAGGCAAAGGAGCGCGAGCCGGCCAAGGTCATCGACCTGATGGAGGCCCTGCGTAAAAGCGCCGGCAAGGATACGCCGGCACGGCGCTCGTCACGGCACACGACGACGCATCGGCGCACGGCGAAGAAGGCTTCCCGCTCCACCGCACGCCATCGCAAGGCGAGCTGATCTAGCGGCGCTTCTTCCGCGCCGCCTTTTTCGCAGGTCTCTTCCTGCCTTTGAACGGCACGATCTCGGCGCTCTGGCCGGCGCTGCGGCGAAGCGCCTCCTTCAGGCTCGACGGCCGCCCGTGCTTCTTCAAGAGATCGCGGAACGCCTCGTCGGCGAGCTCCTGAAAATCCATCATGCGGTCGCGCGCCAGCATGTCGAGTGCGGCATAGGTCTCGTCGTCGAAAGTCACGCGCTTGCCCGGCATCGTCGCGGCACCCTGTTTCCCAAGGACGGATCATATCGCCGCATGCGGACGGCGTGGAATGGCCCAAAGAAAAGCCCCGGCTCAGAGGCCGGGGCTTCAAGTCTGGTGAGCCCTGAAGGGGGAGGGGAGGAGCCAGGGCTCGCCGGGCTAACCCACGCCGTTCGAGCTTGGTTCCGGGAAATAATCGGGCCGGCGCGAACGTCCGGAACATGGCGTAACGGCCTCGCGTTCCCCGGTTGACGCCCGAAACCACGACTGAAACCGCGCGGATCGACAAGGGAGAGCGCCATGGCCGAAGTGACGACCGATCACAAAACCATCCAGAAATGGGCTGAAGCGCACGGCGGAAAGCCCGCGGCCGTCGACACGACACACGTCAAGAACGATGTCGGTATCATCCGCGTGATGTTTCCCGACGCCCCGAAGTCCGAGCACGAAAACCTCGTGCAGATCTCATGGGACGAGTTCTTCAAGGAATTCGACAAGCGCAAACTCGCGCTCGTCTACGATCCCGACAGCATGTTTTCGAAGATCGTCGGTCGGGACGCGGTCAGCGCCGGGGATTCCAAGAAGAAGCATTGAGCGCGTGCGCTACGGCGAGACGCGCGCCAGAACTTTCACGAGCAATCGCTCGCGGCTGGCGGCGGTGCGCCGGCCCCGGGTGAGCCGTTTGAGCGTGCCGCTCTCGAAGGCGTCGACCACGGCGGCGTGCACATAGCTCCTGCGGCAGACGGCCGG
>DASTGR010000190.1:0-4477 GCA_035718885.1 Pseudolabrys sp.
GCATGCGGGTCGCGATCAGCATCCTTGCCTCCCCCGAAGGCGGAAGGATGCGCCGCCGCTGCGCCAGAGTCCAATATCAAATCCCCCTCACCCGCGGCTCCCCCCGCACCCCGTATGTCAAAGCTGTCAGCGCCCAGACCAGCGCATCGAGCCTGTCCGGCGAGCGGCCGGACGAGAGCCCGTCGAGGCCGAAGTCGCACATCTCGTCCTCCAGCTCGGGATAAGCGCCGACGTGCCGCACCCGCCGCTGCTCATAGAGCTGCGCCACCGGCTCGGCGCGCACGAACTTGCCGCGCGTCGCGTGCACGATCGTCACCGGCACCGATGCGTCCGCGGCGCGGATCACCGCACGCACCATCTCGCCGCCATAGTTCGCCTCCGCCACCAGCACATCGGCCTTGAGCCGCCGCCACAGCGCGATCGCCCGGCTCGCCCATGCCTGCGGCGTCAGCCCGCCCTCGCTCTCGTCGGCCAGCACGTAAAGCGTGCCGTCCGAAGCCTTGCCGGCGGCGACGATGCCGCAGGCGTCCGACCGGTCGCGCGCCGAGCCCGGCGGATCGACCGCGACGACGATGCGCGACAGTGGCGGCTCCACCGCGACACGGCAGGCGGCCAGCATCGCGCGCGTCCACAATGCGTCGTTCCGCTGCTCGATCAATTCGCCCTCGATCTCCTGCCGTCCGAGTTCGGTGCCGCCATAACGCTTGAGCACCGTCTCGAGAAAACGCGGCGCCAGGTTGAAGGCGTTGGCGCACGTGCCGGCATGCGTCACCGCGGTGTGCGGATCGTCGATGATCTTCTTCAGCAAACGAATCGGCCGCGGCGTGGTCGTGATGACCTGCCGCGGCCGCCCGCCAAGGCGCAGCCCGAATTGCAGCATATCGAAGGTTGCTTCGGCATGACGCCACTTGGCGAGTTCGTCGAGCCAGGCCGCGGAGAATTGCGGCCCGCGCAGGGATTCGTAGTTGTCGGCGGCGAAGACCTGCGCGACGGCTCCGTTGGGCCAGCGCAGAAGACGCAGCGTCGGCAGCCATTCCGGCCGGCCGCGGCGCCCATGCACCGCGAGCAGCCCCGACTCGCCCTCGACCATCACGGCGCGGACTTCGTGCTCGCTTTCGCCGACAAGCGCGATTCGTGCGCCGGGTTGCTCGCTCGCGAATTGACGGACCCACTCGGCGCCGGCGCGGGTCTTGCCGGCGCCACGCCCGCCGAGCACGAGCCAGGCGTTCCAGTCCGCCCCGCTGTCCGCGCGTTCGGGGGGCAATTGATGCCGGTGCGCAAGATCGGTGAAGCTTGCGAGGTAATTCTCAATCTCCGCCGGTCTCCAATCGTTTGTGTTCTCCGCGATCGCCTGCGCGGCGCTCGTCTCGTCGAGCATCGACAAACGCGTTAATGCGTCGCGCAAGCTCGTCACGGAGCGTGTCAAGATCGCGGGGAACCTGGTCTTGTGCGGAATCATCTTTCGGACCGGCGGCATCCGGGGCCGTGAGAGACACGATCTGGCGCAGCGGCCGATCGGTCGAACTGATGACACGCGCCGCCCGTTCGGCCTGCGCTTCATTCTGCGGGTTCAGCATGAGAAGGATGCGCTCGATCTTCGCCATCCTCAGCTCGGCCGCGCGCAGCGCGCGCTCGTGAAGCAGCGCACGCCGTTCGGGAGTGAAAGGTTCGTCGTCCGGCTCGGGCGGCGCGGGCTCGGCTGCTTGTGGCGGCGCGCTCTCGGCGGCCAGATCGCCGGCAATGTATCGGCGCCGCTTCCACTGCCATGCGTGAACGCGCGCATAGAACGCCGCGCGCGACAGGCCCATCCGCTTGCAGACCTCGAGGACCGGCGTCAGCGTCTCTTCGTAGAGACGGCGGCCTTCATCGATGAGCGGCTGCGCCAGCTCGATCTTCGTGTTCATGCTCCTCCCCCAATAGCAAAACGCGCCGGCTTTTGACCGGCGCGTTCCAGAATTCGATGCTCGGCGTTCCGGCGTCAGCCGAAATAGATCAGATAGACGATCGCGAAGGCGACGATCAGTACGACGAGGCTGACGCCGAGCACGTACCGCACATTGTGCCCGGTCGCGCCGGCGCGCGCTTCGGTCGGCGTCTCGACGACGCGGTTGTTCTCGACGGTCGGCATGGCGTGCTTCCTTCTTCGACGGCCGCGCGCGTCACGCGGCATGTCGGAGGGCAACGCCAGGGGCGGCCGGGGTGTTCCGCGATCTCGCGGGCGCGTGCGGGCGCTTGTTGCTGTGCCCTCTCCCCCTGTGGGAGAGGGCAGCCGCAGCGGATCAATCACAATAAATGGGTGAGGGGGTCACCCCCTCACCCGACAACATTCGTTGAGAAGCGCTCAATGCCCTCTCCCACAGGGGGAGAGGGCACAACGATGGTCGTTCGCGACCGCGCCCCTCGCCTCGCCTCGCCTCGCCGCGCCGCCCCAACCATCCGGGCGCAGCTCCGCAGCGTGAGGAGTTTGTACCTGAGGAGCGTCACGCTCGTCAATTACTTTCCTAGGATTTTTTCAAACAATTTTCGGACAACAGTCCGCCGCACCGCGGCGGCGCCGAAAAGCCGCATCCCGCCCGCGGCTTAGCGCGTCTGATCGGAATGGCAGGCGTGCGTTCCGTCGTTCCAGATCCAGCCGCATTTGGTGCAGCCGGACACGGCGAGAGCCGCCAGAACGAGCACAGGAATCAAAAAAGCGCGACCCATTTCAGAAGCTTAGCGATATAGCGGCGGACAGGCGAGGGAAAATCGCCGATTTGACCCGCCGCAACGCCGCCGGACGCGCGCGGCCCGAAAATATTTCGATGAACGCCCCCGCTCTCACGCCCACGCTGCGCCGCCGGCTCGGCCTGCCGCTGCTGCTGCTCTACGGCGTCGGCATCACGGTCGGCGCCGGCATCTACGTGCTGATCGGCGCGGTCGCCGGCCATGCCGGGCGTTCCGCGCCGTGGGCGTTCGCGCTCGCCGCGGCGGCGATGGCGCTCACCGTCGGCTCCTATGCGGAACTCGCGACGCGCTTTCCCGTCAGCGCCGGCGAAGCCGCTTACGTGCGCGCGGCGATGAAGTCGCGCGCGGCCTCTACCGCGGTCGGCCTCGTCACGCTCGCGATCGGCATCGTCGCCTCGGCCACCGTGGCGCTCGGCGCCGCCGGCTATATCGGCGAATACGTCGCGCTGCCGCGCGGCGTCATCGCGGCCGCCGTGCTGATCGCGCTCGGCGCGGTCGCCGCCTGGGGCATCCTGGAATCGGTGCTGATCGCCAGCCTCTTCACGCTGATCGAGGTCGGCGGGCTCGTCATCGTCATCGCCGCCGGCGTGAGCGCCGGCGTGCCGGCCGTCGCGGTACTCACGACGCCGCCGCCGCTCGAGCCCGCCGTGCTGTCCGGCATCGGCACCGCCTCGCTGCTCGCCTTCTTCGCCTTCATCGGCTTCGAGGATCTCGCCAATGTCGTCGAGGAAGCGAAGATGCCGCATCGCGACATCCCGCGCGCCATGGTCGGGACGCTGATCGTCTCGACGCTGCTCTATCTTCTGGTCGCGGCGATCGCGGTCGCCGCGGTGCCGCCGGCGGCGCTTGCCGCCTCGCCGGCGCCGCTCGCGCTCGTCATGAGGACCCTGACCGGCGCGAGCCCGCTCGTGGTGTCGCTGATCGCCATCGTCGCCACGCTCAACACGATCCTGGCGCAGTTGAGCATGGCCGCGCGCGTCATTTACGGTCTGGCGCGCCAGAACGATCTGCCGGCGGCGCTCGGCGCCGTGCATGGACGCACCGGCACGCCGCTCATCGCCACCGCGCTTGTCGTCGCGGCGACGCTCGTCCTCGCGCTCACCGTGCCGTTCGAGCGTCTGGCCGAGGGCACGTCGCTGGCGACACTCGCCGTGTTCGCGACGGTCAACCTGTCGCTGCTGCGTCTGCGCGCGCGTCGCGAGCATTCGCCGCACCCGCATGCGCACGTGCCGCTCTGGGTGCCTGCGGCCGGACTGGCGACCTGCGTCGCGATGATCGCCCTGGCGGTCGTGCCGTGAGCGCCCGTGGCACCGCGCGAGTTTCAGATCAACTCGTCGCTCTTGTCGCTGGTCTCACCGAAGCGGCGGAGCGTGGCGGGACGCGTACCGGCATAGAGCGCGTCGAGCCCGGGCGCGATCTTGGCGTTCTCCCGCTCGAACAGCGAATTGCCCGCGAGGTCGCTGTCGACGAGGAACGGCCCGAAGTTCTCGACGTCCAGCACCCAGATGGCCTGGGCGAGGCCGAGCTCCTCGCGCCAGTAAACCCCGGCGACCTTCCTGATGCCGCGGCCAAGCAGCGCGCCCGTGCCGTAGCCGACCGTGGTCAGATAGATCGCCTCGTTCGGAACGAAATATTTCTTGTAGATGTCGCTGCTCATCCCGCCTTTGCCGATGATGAGATTGCACTTCGACATTTCGAACCAGCGCTCGATGTATTTGCCGAAGCGGAACGAGGCGGTCGCGGTCACCGCGCC
>DASTGR010000191.1:0-8524 GCA_035718885.1 Pseudolabrys sp.
GCCATCGCCGCCGCGACCGAGGTCGCCCGGCGGCAGAACCCTGAAGCGGTCGTGCTGGCATTGGCCGCCGACCACATCATCCTCGATCCGAAAGGCTTCCAGGACACCTGCCTGGCCGGCCGCGCGGCCGCCGAGGCGGGCTCGATCGTCACCTTCGGCATCAAGCCGACCGAGCCCAAGACCAGCTACGGCTACATTCTGCCGGGGACGCCGGTGGGGGCGACCAAGGTCAAGGCGGTCGAGCGCTTCGTCGAGAAGCCGGACGCGGCGACCGCGGCCCGTTATGTCCTCGACGGCTTCCTGTGGAATTCCGGCAACTTCCTGTTCCGGGCCGACGTGCTGCTCGGCGAACTCGCCCGGTTCGAGCCGGACATGGCGGACGCCATTGACGCCGCAGTCACCGGCGCCACCACCGACCTCGGCTTCCTCAGGCTCGACGAGGCCGCCTTCGGCCGCGCGCCGCAGAAATCGATCGACTATGCCGTGATGGAGCGCACCAACCGCGCCGCCGTCGTCGAAAGCACCTTCCGCTGGTCCGACATCGGCAGCTGGGATGCACTGTTCGAGATCCGCCCCAGCGATGGCGCCGGCAACGTGCTGCAGGGCGACGTCGTCACCATCGACGCGCAGAATTGCGTCGTGCACTCCGAACAGCAACTGACGGCGCTGATCGGCGTCCGCGACATGGTCGTGGTGTCGACACCGGATGCGGTGCTGGTGATGCCCCGCGAGCGCGCGCAGGACGTCAAGGAGCTCGTCGCCAAGCTCAAGGCGGCCAATCGTCCGGAGGCGGTCGTGCATCCGCGCGTGCACCGGCCTTGGGGCTACTACGAGTCGATCGACATGGGCGACCGATTCCAGGTCAAGCGCATCGTCGTGACGCCGGGCGGCATGCTGTCATTGCAAAAACACCGGCACCGCGCGGAACACTGGGTGGTCGTGCGCGGCACGGCGGAAGTGACGATCGGCGACACGATCAACACCGTGCACGAGAACGAGTCGATCTTCATCCCGATCGGCAGCGTCCATCGCCTCGCCAATCAGGGCCGCATCCCGCTGGAATTGATCGAGGTGCAGACCGGCAGCTATCTCGGCGAGGACGACATCGTACGGCTCGACGACGTGTACAAGCGGACGTGAATCTGCCTGGTCGCAGATTGCATCAATAGCACACTGCTATCGCGTCGAAGCTTAAGCTTGCATTTGCCGACGGTCTTCGCCGTTCGGTCACGTGGAAAGCTCTTGAGCAAGACAGGCCCCGCTATGCCACCGCAAACGCCGACCGACGATCTACGGAGCGCGTTCCAGCAAGCATGCGATCTGGACGGCTCGATGCAGGATCGGCTCGATCTGTTCGGCGACACGATGCGGCGGCAGCATCCGGCCTCGACCGCAATCGTCGACCGATTTGTCGAGCGCCTCAGCATGCACGACGCCGGCGCCGCCGCGCCGAAGCCGGGCGACGCGATGCCGCCGTTCGCCCTGCCTGACGAAACCGGGCAGATCGTGAGTCTCGCCGAGCTGTTGCGATCCGGCCCCGCGATCGTGACCTTCCACCGCGGCCATTGGTGTCCGTACTGTCGCATCAGCATGGCTGCGCTCGCGCAAGCGCAACCGGAAATCCAGCAGCGCGGGGCGCGCATGGTGGCGATCGTACCCGAGACGGCGCGCTATGCGAGGGCGATGAAAGAGCAGTCGAGCGCCCGCTTCCCCGTCCTCCTCGACATCGACAATGGCTATGCCATGTCGCTGAACCTCGCCGTGTGGATCGATGGCGAAATGAAGGACATGATGACGGGGCTGGGCCGCTCGCTGCCGGACTACCAGGGCAATGACGGCTGGATGCTGCCAATTCCGGCGACTTTCGTGGTCGGCCGCGACGGCCGCATCGCGGCGCGCTTTGTCGATCCGGACTATCGCAAGCGCATGGCGATCGACGATCTCATCGCGGCGCTGGCGTCCTGAGCATGCCACCTAATGCGGCTTCGGCCACACGGCGGCGCGCAGCATCTTCATGAACGTGCCGGCAATCGGCGAGCGCTGCCGCCCGGCAACGCCGTAGAGGTGAACCGCGCGAGTGAGATCCACGCCGTTGATCGAGGTCCGCAGCAGCGTCTGCGGTGCGCCCACGGTCTGCGGCAACACACCCACGCCGACCTGCAATTCAAGCAGCGAAATCAGGTCCTGGTCCGACGAGACTTCGTGCCGGCGATCGATCGCGACGCCCTTGAGCCGGAGGCGTTCCGTGACGTCGCCGCAGCTCTCGCAATGAGTGCGCAAGAGAAACCGCTCGGTGATCAGATCGCCGACCTCGACCTGATCCTTGTTTGCCAGGCGATGGCTGCGGCTGAAGACGAGATCGAACGGCTCTTCGTAGAGTTTCCAGCTGTCGAGCCTGTCCCAGCTCGGAGCGAGTGCCGCAGCGACCGCCAGCTCGGCCTCTCCCGACTTCAGGAGCTCGACGAGCTGCGGGCCGGTGCCGCGCAGCACCCTGAGCTCGAGGTCCGGGAGGTGGTCGCGAAGGGCGTTCACGTGCGGCAGAATCAAACCGAGTTCGATGCTGCTCGAGACGGCGAGCTTGAGAGTGCCGATCTCGCCGTCATTGACCTGCACGGCCAGCGCACGCGCGCTCTGCGCGCTGTCGTAACACTGCTTGAGCAGCGGATACATCTTCTCCCCGAGGGGCGTCAGCACCGCCGCCGGGCGCTCGCGGCGGAACAGATCGCCGCCGAGTTCGCCCTCGAGCAGCTTGATCGCGCGGGTCAGCGACGGCTGGGCGACGTTGCATTCCTCGGCCGCGCGCGTGAAGTTCGTCGTGCGCGCGACGGCGAGAAAATATCGGACCTGGTGCATTTCCATTCGATCCTCCTCCCCCGGAGGACACATTGAGCCGATCGGTCCGCGCAATTGGTCAGCGCCAATTGGTACCGGCTGGCGCCGGAAGCGCAATCCTCGCTCACGCCATTGTTCTTGAATCGGCAGTCTGGCGGGATGCCAGCGGCCGGACAACGCGGGAGCGGCTATCACCACCATACCCGGCGGCTATGGCGGCCCGAAGCGCCCCTTCCCCGCCGATAGCGCAACGCTATCGAAGCTGCACCCGATCGATATTATACGCCGCCTCTCCTCACGCCTAGTTTGCCGTCATCCGCTCACGGCGGAGACGACGAACCTCACGCAACCACATATTGAACCCCCAGGAGAGACGACATGAACAGCCTGAAGACCCTTTTCACCGCTTCCGCCATCGCGCTTTCGCTCGGCGGCGCCGCGCTCGCTTCCGACTCGACCGAGATCGGCAATCCCGGCATGCTGCTCTTCCAGAACGGCACCATGACGTCGATCGCGGTCGGCTCCAAGACCCACAAGATGATCATGGAGCACGCCACGCCCTTCACCGGCGCCATCTACGCGAGCGCAGGCAAGCTCTACACGGTCCAGAACGTCAAGATGGCGGGCGGCCACATGCTCTACGACATCCTGTCGCCGGGCAATCCGAACTACGTCCCCGACTCGAAGTACTGATCCCCGGGAAGCACGGCGGAGGAGATCTCGCCCGGCGAGCGTCTCCTCCCCTTCCCGAACGGTCGGGACATACGGTACGACTCCGGCGACATCCGCCTCCACATTGGACGACGCGCTTGCCACCACCGCAACGCATTCCAGAGACCCTGGCCCAGGCCTTCAGAGACGCGCGGCTGCTCGACGCGTCGCTGTCGCAACGACTGATGAATTATCGCCATCACAGTGCCAGGCTGCGGCCCGACGTCGCCAGCGCCTACGATGCCCTGGTCGCCAGGCTCGACGTGCTCGAGCAAGGCGCGGTCGGCCCCCAGGTCGGCGATCCGATGCCTGAATTTGCATTACCCGACGAAAACGGCGCCATCGTCACGCTGTCATCGCTGCTGAGAGCAGGACCGGCGGTCATCAGCATCAATCGCGGCCACTGGTGCCCCTATTGCCGGCTCGAATTGCACGCGCTTGCCGCGCAATTCGGCGATATCCGGCGGAGCGGCGCAAGGCTGGTCTCGATCATGCCGGACGTCGCCGAGTTCACACGCCGCTTTCGCGCCGAGCAGAACCTGCCATTCCCAATTCTCAGCGACGTCGATCTCGGCTATTCGCTTCTGCTCGGACTGGTCTTCTGGGTTGGACCGGAGGTCAGGCGGCTCTACGAGGAACTCGGTGTCGATCTCGCGAGCTTCCAGCGCAACACGAGCTTTTTCCTGCCGATCGCGGCCAAGTTCATCGTCGACGTCGACGGAACGATCCGCGCCCGCGAGGTCAACGTCGAATTCCGCCAACGCATGGACCCGGCGGCCATCCTCGCCGCCCTGCGAGCGCTCTAATCTGTTCAGTGGCCGGTCACTGTCGCCGCCAGCGCCGCCGCGTCCGGCGGCGCCGTATTCCCGCGCCAGACGACGTGCATGTCCGGCCGCAGCAATATGAGATCGAATCCGTAAATATCGCGCGGCGCCGCGTCGGCGTTGTCGACCAAGGAGACGGGTGCGCCGCGCGACTTCAGGGCGCGTTCGAGATCCGACGTGTCGGCTTGCCTCGCGCCGAGCCGCAGCAGCGTGAAGCCATCGGTCGGGATGCGGTCCTGCATAGCCGACCCGTCGGCGAGCCAGACATGCGGCAGACGCGCGCCGGGCCATGTTGTCGGGTGATATTCGCGGAACAGATGCTCCGGACCGCCGGGCATGTTGTCGATGATGGGCGAGTCGACATAGCGATAGCCGAGCTCGGCGCCGATCATTTCGTTGCCTTTGCGCTGTTCAACGGTCGCGACCCGCACCAGATTGTCGCGCGCCGCCTGGCCTTCCGGTGTCGCATCGCGAATCTCGGGACGATATTGCGCGCGCCACTTGCGGCGGCCGAGCGAAGCGAAGCGTGAGGCGCCGACATTGCGCTCGCCCACCTGACGCCGCTCGATCTCGTATGAATCGAGGAGCCGTGCGCCGCCCCAGCCGCGCAACGTCGCCGCAAGCTTCCACGACAGGTCGAACGCGTCGCCGACGCCGGTGTTCATGCCGAGGCCGCCGGTCGGGATGACGAGGTGCACCGCGTCGCCGGCGAGGAAGACACGGCCCTCGCGGTAGCGGTCGGCGAGCAGGAGATTCTGCCGCCATTGCTGACACGACAGCATCTCGTATTTGACCGGCACGCCGACGACCTGCTCGAATTGCCGCTTCATGCCCTCGTCTGTGTCGACCGTGGCGTGCAGCGTGAAGTGCTTGGTCGAGTCCTGCATGATCAGGAACGACGATTGCGCGTCGGCGACGTGGTAATGCCGGCCGTGGCCGGGGCCGTTGCCGATCGGGATCATGTCGAAAAGGTCGTCGCAGCGATAAAGCGCCTGACGCAACTGCGTCAGGTTCTCGCCGCGGAGCGCAATGCCGAGCTGCTTGCGTACCGCGCTGGCGCCGCCGTCACAGCCGACCAGATAGCTGCCGCGGAACGTTTCGGTTTTGCCGTCGCTGGTGCGCGCGATGACCGAGACGCCGGTCGCATCCTGCGAAAAGGATTCGAACTCGCAACCGAAGCGAACCGCGACACTCGGGAATCTTTCCGCGACCGACTTCAACAATGGCTCGAGGGTGTATTGCGAGATCAGCTGGTACGGCTCGAGCGGCATCGCGCCGTCGGTCGAGGCCGCGATCGCGCGCCGCGCCGCCTCGACCGACGGATAAGGCGTATGCAGCAGCGGCGGCTCGGTCATCGACAGGACGATGAAGACGTCCATCGGCACGTCGGCGCGCAAGCCCGCGGCGCGGATCGGCTCGGAGAGACCGATGCGGCGATACATCTCCATGGTGCGCGCGTTGCAGCGCTCCATCTTCGGCAGGAAGGCCGGCGCGTCCTTGCGCTCCAGAAGCGTGCAGCGGATGCCGCGGCGCCCGAGATCGATGGCGAGCGTCAGACCGACGGGGCCCGCGCCGACGATGATGACTTCTGCGGCGTTCATCGTCAGCGGAAACTTCCGTCGGTGCGCGAGAATCCTTCGCCGGCGACCCATTCGCGGGCGACGTAAGGGCGCCCCACCCGGTTGCACCAGTTCTCCCAGCCGCGCTCAAAGGTGAAGCCGGCGCGGCCCTTGGTGATTGCCGCGATCTCGCCGTCGGAGAGATAGGTCACCTCGCCCTCGCCGAGCGTCAGGCTCTGCATCAGCAGGTTGGCGTTCACCTCCATGTAAACGGACGTGAAGACCACCTCGCGCAAATCGCGTGCGACCACGGTGCTGCCATGCCCGCGCATCAGCGCGACGGTGTTCTGGCCGAGGCACTTCGCCAGGTCCCGCGCCATGGCGAGGTCGGTGACGAGGAGATTCGTGCGGTCGCCGAACTTGTCACGAATATCCCAGGTCGGTATGTCGCTGCCGATCGGCGCGCACATATGCATGATCGGACGCATGCGGCACCGCTTCGTGACGCTGAAGGGGATCACGCTCGGACTATGATTGTGCACAACGGCGTTCACCTCGGGTCTCGCCTCGTAGAGCGCCGCGTGGATGAACCGCTCGGAATACGGCTTGCCGGGCTCAGCCCCGACGCTCGTACCGTCGAGCGTAAACTCCATGATGTCCTCGACCTGCACCATCTGCGGCGCCCTTGCGCGCGACAGGAGGAAGCGGTCGGGCTTCGCCGGATGCCGGATGCTGACGTGGCCGAACGAGTCGAGTACCTTCTCGTGCGCGAGAATCCGGTTGGCAGTAATCAGGTCCTCCAGGACCGGCGTGAGATCGTCCATCATGTCCTCGCAACCGTCTCGAATTCAGGCCGCACTCTTGCAGATTGGGCGGGATGCTGAAAGGCGGGACTCGGCAAAAGCGTTTCAAGCGCGCTCCGGAGCCTGATATGGTTGCGCATGACTGAAGCACTTCCGATCATTGCTCTCGCGACGGGCGATCCGGCCGGGATCGGTCCCGAGATCAGCATGAAGACCGCACTCGATCCGGCGGTGCGCGCACTGTGCCGGCCGGTCTTGTTCGGCGATCCGAACATCGTCGCACGTCACGCCGAGGCTTGCGGCATCGATGCGACGATCCGGACGGTCGAGCGCCCCGGCGACGTCGACGGTGGCGCGAGTGCGATCTCGCTGATCGCCTGCCCGAGCAATGAGGTCGCCGAGATCGGCTTCGGCTCGACCAGCGCGGCGAGCGGGCGTGCGTCGCTGTTTGCCGCCGGCCAGGCGATCCAGGCGGCGCGCACCGGCAAGGTGGATGCCGTCGTCGCTGCGCCGCAGAACCAGACGTCTATTTCGCTCGCCGGCATCGAATTCGACGGTTATCCGTCCTTCGTTGCCCGCCAGACGGGCCTCGATCCGCGCGACGTCTACCTGATGCTGTGCTTCGACACGGTGAAGATCGTGCACTGCACGCTGCACGTCAGCGTCCGGGAGGCGCTGTCGCTCATCACGCGCGAGCGTGTCGGCCACGTCATCGCGGTCGCCGATGCGACGCTGAAACGGCTCGGCATTGCTTCGCCGAAGATCTGCGTCGGCGGGCTCAATCCGCATGCCGGCGAAGGCGGACTGTTCGGCAGCGAGGACGCCGAGATCATCAAGCCAGCCATCGACGACGCGGTCGCCAATGGAATTCAAGCGTCGGGCCCGTTCGGCGCCGATACCATGTTTCACAAGACCGAAATCGACGCCTTCATCGTCATGCTGCACGACCAGGGCCACATCACTGCCAAGCTCCTCGCCCGCAACGCGACCGCCGGCCTTGCGATCGGCAGCCCGATCCTGTTCTCGTCCGTCGCGCATGGCAGCGGCCACGATATCGTCGGCAAGGGCCAGGCGAGCCCGAAAGCGATGATCGAAGCGATCACGAGGCTGGCAAAAGCGCCGCGGGCGAAATCGGCCTGAGCCACGCGTTTTCTTGCCGTGAAAGATGGAAGCCGCCCGCTAGATCTCGATGGCGACGGTATCCCCGTCGAGGATGACCTTGTAGGTCTTGATCGGCACCATGCAGGGCGGACCGGCCACTTCGCCGGTCCGGACGTTGAACCGGCCGCCGTGGAAATTGCATTCGATCTCGTCGTCTTCGAGATAACCCTCCGACAGCGAGCCCGGCCCGTGCGTGCACATGTCGTCGGTGACGAAGTACTCTCCGTCGACATTGTAGACAGCCAGCACAAGATCGCCGTGCTCGACGCGAATCGCGGTTCCCGCGGCAACTTCCGTGGTGCGGCACAAGGTGACCCGGACCGGCGTCGTGGCGTTCGGAAGGCTTGTCATTGATGCGGTGTCAGCCGGTATACTGAGCGTTAGAACAAGAGCAGGATGTCTAAGCACTCGAACCCGAGATGACAAGATAACGCCGCTTCAGACGGCGCCGCGCAAACAAGAACACGGGAGACGTTTCGATGCTCAGGAAGGAACAGAACGATCTGCTGACGCAGACCGGTCCGGACACGCCCGGCGGCCGGCTGTTCCGCAGCTACTGGATCCCCGCCCTGCTCGCACGCGAGCTGCCGGAAAACGACTGCCCGCCGGTGCGGGTCAAGCTTCTGTCCGAACG